>NZ_CP085442.1:3227321-3540357 GCF_023824195.1 Priestia megaterium | reverse complement strand
GCCGCAGCGATTATGTCGACGCGTATTATTGAATCGCCGCGTGAACGTATGATGGCGATTTTAACGAATAATTTTGTTCCGTGTAACGGCAGATGGCCTACGCTGATTTTATTAGCTTCTTTATTTATGGCAACCGGCTTTACAGGGAGCGCTAAAACCTTTGTAACGGCGCTTGTTGTGGTCGGAACAGTGTTATTTGGAATTGTGGTGACACTGTTCGTATCGTGGGCACTGTCTAAAACGGCATTGCGCGGAGTTCCAACCCACTATACGCTAGAGCTTCCGCCTTACCGCAAGCCGAAATTTGTGGATACAATCGTGCGCGCGACGCTTGATAAATCGCTATACGTGTTAAAGCGTGCCATTATTGTCGCAGCACCCGCAGCGGTGTTAACGTGGGTATTGGCCAATATTTATATCGGTGATACGAGCATTTTAATGCATTTTGTTCAGTTTCTTGATCCGTTTGCTCAATCGCTAGGACTAGACGGTTATATACTAGCGGCTTTTATTATTGGTTTACCGGCTAATGAAATTGTTGTACCGGTTCTATTAATGGCTTATTTATCAACAGGCTCATTAATTGAAATTGAAGATGCCACAAGATTAAAGCAAATTTTTCTTGATCACCACTGGACGTGGTTAACGGCTCTTAACATGATGTTGTTTTCACTCCTGCATTTTCCGTGCGGAACGACGCTTGTGAATATTTATAAAGAAACCAAAAATGCAAAGTGGACGTTTCTTGCTTTTGCGATTCCAACAGTGATTGCGATTGGCGTTACGTTTACTGTTGCTCAAGTGGTAAAAGCGTTTAACCTTATTTAAATATAAAGTGTATATGAAATAAAAGTGCAGGGCTTTGAAAAGAGCCCTGCTTTTTTTATAAGTAGTCAATGAGATGAATAGTATGATAGGGTGAACTTAATTGCTATTTATTAGGTTAAATGGTAATTTGTATGATGTAGATTCATTTCACTTATAAGAGAAATTAATAGACAAAACGTGCAGATAGATTGCTAAAAGGAGACTGACTGTGGGATTATTTTTCAGCAAAACAAATTCACAAAAAGCTAATAAGTATCAAACAAGGCTATATTCTTGCTTCACCATTCTCATCATAGTGAATGTGATCAACAGCTGGTTTCTCGATTGGTTTTGGCTTTATATGACCACAAGCAGTATCCTTGTTATACTAGTGGTATTTCTGCTTAAAACACCTAAACGCGATTCTAATGAAGAGTGGAAGCAGCTAGAAATAGACAAAGACGAGGCTTTTGAAAACAAAGTCAATCTTTTGATTCGAAATGGCCGAAGAGACGTTGATGTTATTAAATACATACGGAAAGAAAAAAATCTTGGTTTGCTTCATGCGAAGCAGTATTTTGATCGTATTAAAGCGTCAAGTGAATCATAAAAAACGACCTCTGACAAGAAGAGGTCGTTTTTTTGATATATAGTTTATTCTTTCTTGCCAACCGTCACTTTTTTCGTAAACATTTTCATGTCGCCTTTTATCGTAACATGAGCGGTAATCGTATATTCGCCGTCGTCTTTGAACGTATAGTCGGTGCTGTATGCGCCGTTACCCTGATGTTTTGCATCAATCATCTCTTGATTAATATAGCCTTCTTTTTCAACTTGAATCTGTACAGCGTCTGCATTTTTTATCTTTTTGTCTCCTTGTGTAACGAGTACTTCAATAGAAACTGTTTTATTGGCATTAATGGTTTGGGGTACTTCAATTTCCCCTTTAACTTCCTGTGACTTTTGCTCATTTCCTTTTGAACAGCCGACTACGGCAATGACTAAAACGAGCAGCAGAATGCTAAGTTTTTTCATAAATATCTCCTTTTTTATCTTATATCCTATTAGTAAATAAATTCTTCCATAAAACTTTATCACTGAAGTCATAAAATAAAATCATCCCAATGAGTGATTTTTACGATTGTTCATGTGAAAGAATTGAACATTTTGTTACAAAAAATAGTTTACTATCACAACACGACGAGAGGTGCTTTACAGCATTGTGCCATACGTTTAGGATTAAAAATAATAAGCTAGTAAAAGGAGAGAGAAATATGCTCATACTTTATGATGAGCTGTACGGAAAATTTGAAATAGACGGCGTTCTTTTAGAACTCATTCAAAGTGATCCCGTACAGCGTTTAAAAGGAATTTACCAAGGCGGAGCGAGCCGGTTTGTAAATGAAAACTGGAATACTACTCGATATGATCATTCCGTTGGTGCGATGATGCTTGTCAACAGATTAGGAGGCTCTTTGGAAGAGCAAATAGCGGCTTTATTACATGATGTTTCACATACGGCATTTTCTCATGTGATTGACTATGTTTTGGAACAAAAAGAAGAAAATTATCATGAAATGATTTACGAACAAATTGTGACCCAGTCGTCTATTCCTCATATTTTAAAGAGCGCCGGTTTAAACTGGCGAGATATCTTACTTGATGAAAGCCAATGGACGCTGCTCGAACTGAAAGCTCCGCACTTATGCGCTGATCGCGTTGATTATACATTGCGGGATTTGTACGTATGTGGGGAGATTACTTTACAAGAAGTGCATGCGTTTTTGGGTCAGCTTGTCGTATTTAATGGACAAATGGCGTGCAGTAATTTATCAGCGGCAGAGTGGTTTGTGGATGCTTACTACAAAGAAGTGATTGGCTTTTTTATGAATCCGCTTAATATGTTTGGAAACTATCAGCTGACGGAAATTATCAAGCTCGCTTTGCAAAAAGATATTTTATCTATAGAAGATTTTTTAAAGCAGGATGAAGATGTGGTTCGGTTGCTGAAAAATGCTGGAGATAGCAGCATTGAAGGGATGTTATCTGCTCTTTTTAACAGCAAAGTACAAAAAGGAACGGCGTCTTGTCATGACGTTCACCAAAAGACAAAAATGCGCTGGGTTGATCCTCTTGTTGTCGTTTCAGAACAAGTCGTTCCTGTATCCAAACTATCTATTACTGCTAAAAGAGTAATAGAAGAAGCAAAACAAAGGATAGAAAAAGGAGTATATCTCAACATTCCGGCTCCGTTATAAAGGGAATCATTACATAAAGAAGGGGATGCATAATAAAGTGCATCCCCTTATCTCATAAGAAGTTTTATAGACCTCTAAGGAAGCCTTCTCTTAACGAACTTCATCACGCTTCGCATTCAACTCTTTAATCGTTTCTCCTTCGACTAACACAGGCTGATAGTAAGTTTCATTTGGCAAGTCTTTTTTGCCCTGCAGCTTTTTAATAATCCAATCCGCTGCGTCGTGTCCCATTTGTTCCTGCGGGTGTGTTAAAGTTGTTAAATTAATCGTCGCATTTTTAGCCATGTATGAATTATCTTGACCAATAATTGACAACTTGTCCGGAATGGAAATACCAAGCTGTCTGCATACATTTACGACTTCTAATCCGACTTCATCGTTATAGCAGACAAGAGCGGTCATTTGGTCTTTGTTTTCAGTGAGAAACGTTTTTAAATTAGCGTACAAATCAAGCTTTGTTTCTGTATTAAAAGACAAAATATGCTCAGGCTGAAAGCGGAGCTTTGCTTCACCGAGCGCTTTTATGTAGCCTTTCATTCGGTACTTTCCCTGCAGGTCATCCATTTTTGCAATCAGCCCAATTTGTGTGTGCCCTTTTGAAATTAATTCGTTTGTGGCAAGGTAGCTTGACTGAACGTCGTCTAGACAAAAAAACGGAACGTCTAATTCTTCGTAGTAGGCGTTGATCATCGTAAACGGAACGTCTTGTTCCTTAAATGACAAATAATAAGAGATATTTGGATTGTACAAATTGCTTTTTGTAGGCTCAACAATTAAGCCGTCTACTCCGTAGGAAAGCATCATTTCCAGCGCTTTTTTTTCTTGTTCCACATCGTTATTTGTGCTCGCCAGCAGCAGCGAATAGTTATCTTTATTTAACCTGCTTTCAATTCCGCGAATAATAGAAGGGAAAATATAGTCGGAAATGTACGTAGTAATAACGCCGATTGTTTTATTTGCAGAAGCCCCGCTTGCTTTTGATTGATACTGATTACTTACATAGGTGCCAGATCCTTTTTCGCTTCTTAAAAATCCTTCATTCGACAGCTCTAAAATGGCTTTTCGAACCGTATGTCTGCTGACGTTATACGTTTCTTGCATGACCGATTCAGTAGGGATTTGTTCGCCGGTGCTGTAATCTCCTGAAAGAATTTTGCTTTTTATATCCTCAATAATCACCTGATATTTTGGCTTCATGTTTTCACTTCTTTCGTAGTTGTATACATTCAACTTTTTCTGTGTGTAGAATTTGTATGGACATATTTTATCATGAACGTGAATAATTGAAAAGATTTCTCTGGTTTTTAATTGAAAGCAGAATGATTTAACGATTGGATACACGTTGTTTAAAACTCTAAAGAAGGAAAGGTAGGTCGTTTTAGATATTTGTTTGCATATATAATTTTATTATTGACAAATGTACGTACAAATAAATATACTTAGGTTGTTAACAAATTCAAACAGCGTTACATAAAACGGAAAGCGCTTCCTTACTGCTATAGGTATCTTTATGGCTATCAGAAAGGAGAATAACGTGAAAACAACTCAAGAAAGCATAAAACAAGCAATTGCTAAAGGGAAAACGTCACTTGGAATTGAACTTGGATCTACTCGTATCAAAGCGGTGCTGATTAACGAAAATTTTGAAACGATCGCATCGGGCAGCTATGAATGGGAAAATCTTTTAGAAGACGGTTTTTGGACGTACAACTTACTCGATATTATTACAGGTTTGCAAAGTGCTTACCGTGAAATGAAGCAAGAAGTAGAACGAAGCTACGGGATCACCATTCGAACAGTTGGCTCCATTGGTGTTTCAGCTATGATGCACGGATATATGGCGTTTGATAAAACGGGTGAGCTGCTAGTTCCGTTTCGAACGTGGCGTAATGCAACAACAAGCACAGCAGCAAAAGAATTAACTGAACATTTCCAATTTAATATTCCTGAACGATGGAGCATTGCGCATCTGTATCAGGCAATCATCAATCAAGAAAAACACCTGCCGCGCATTGATTACATGACAACGCTAGCCGGCTATATTCACTGGCTGCTAACAGGCAGTAAATCGCTTGGTATTGGAGATGCTTCAGGGATGTTTCCAATTGATGAACGCACGCAAAATTACAGTGAAGCTATGATGAAGCAGTTTGATGACCTCATTTGTCATAAAGGGTATCCGTGGCAACTATCAGATATTCTGCCTGCAGTCCATACTTCAGGGAAACAAGCAGGTACGTTAACAGCGATAGGAGCTAGCATTTTAGATCAGTCTAAAAACTTGCAGCCTGGCATTCCATTTTGTCCTCCAGAAGGAGATGCAGGAACGGGAATGGTTGCGACAAACAGCGTAAGAAAGCGCACGGGAAATGTTTCAGTAGGAACGTCCGTTTTTGCGATGATTGTACTAGATAAAAAGCTTTCAAAAGTTTATCCCGAAATTGATTTGGTTACTACGCCAAACGGCAGTCCAGTTGGAATGGTTCACGCGAATAACTGCTCAAGCGACTTGAACGCTTGGCTCGGATTATTTCGTGAATTTTCGGAGGCTATGGGACAAAAAGTAGAGGCGGATAAATTATTCGAAGTGATGTTAAATAAAGCGCTAGAAGCTGATCCTGATGGAGGGGGCTTGCTTAGCTACGGCTATTTCTCAGGCGAAAATATTACAGGAGTAGAAAGTGGCCGTCCATTATTTGTCCGTTCAGCAAAAAGCAATTTTAATCTAGCAAACTTTATGCGTACGCATCTTTTTACAGCTTTTGGCGCTTTAAAAATAGGGATGGATCTTTTAGTCAAAGAAGAAAATGTAAAGATTCACAGTGTTTTAGCGCACGGAGGATTATTTAAAACGCCGGTAGTTGGTCAAAAAATGATGGCAGCGGCAATTAATACCCCGGTTTCCGTCATGGATACAGCAGGAGAAGGAGGCGCGTGGGGAATGGCTATTCTTTCTTCTTATATGCTCAATAAAAGTGAGAATGCAAGTTTAGAAGATTTCTTGGATGATAAAGTTTTTAAAGAAGTGACCGCACAAGAAATTTATCCTGACGAACTAGATGTAAAAGGGTTTGAAGCATTTATCAAAAGATATAAAAAAGGGTTAGTGATTGAAAAAGCAGCTGCAGAGCACCACAGCGAAGAACGGGAGGAGTTAATGTGCTAGATAAATTAAAAGAAGAAGTATTTCAAGCAAACGTCGATTTGCCAAAACACGGACTGGTTAAGTACACGTGGGGAAATGTAAGTGCAATTGATCGAGACAGCGGTTTGTTTGTAATTAAACCAAGCGGCGTTACGTATGAAAAAATGACAGCCAAAGATATGGTAGTCGTTGATTTAGATGGCCGCGTGGTAGAAGGTGAGCTTAATCCGTCATCTGATACGCTGACACACGCCGTATTGTATAAGCACTACCCGCAAATCGGCGGTATTGCCCATACACATTCAACCTGGGCGACCATTTGGGCTCAAGCAGGACTTGATGTGCAGGCAATGGGGACCACTCATGCTGATACATTCTATGGTTCCGTACCGTGCGCGCGTTTTTTGACAGAAAAAGAAGTGAATGACGGATATGAAGTGGAAACGGGCAAGGTGATTATTGAAACGTTTGAAGAGCGCGGCTTAGATGTGTTAGCGGTTCCTGGTATTTTACTTCAAGGGCACGGGCCGTTTACGTGGGGAAAAGATGCCAAATCGGCGGTAATGAACAGCGTCGTACTAGACGAAGTATCCAAAATGAATTTCTTTACACAAAAATTAAACGGGCTGGCTGAAGAGCTGCCACAGCGTATATTAGACAAACATTATTTACGAAAACACGGGCAAAACGCGTATTACGGGCAAGGACAGTAAAAGACTTACATGCAGAAAAGGGGATTATCATGTTAAAAACAGCTCAAAAAGAATTTTGGTTTATTGTTGGTTCACAGCATCTTTATGGAAAAGAAGCACTAGCAGAAGTAAAAGAACACGCGCAAACGATGACTGATGCTTTAAATGAAAGCGGTGTCTTATCTTATCCGCTTGTGCTGCAAGATTTAGCTGTTAATGCGGATACAATTACAAACATGATGAAAGAAGTGAATTACCGAGATGAAGTTGCCGGTGTAATTACGTGGATGCATACGTTCTCGCCTGCAAAAATGTGGATCCGCGGCACAAAATTACTGCAAAAACCGTTGCTTCACTTAGCAACACAATTTAATGAAAGCATTCCTTGGGAAACGATTGATATGGATTTTATGAACTTGAATCAGTCCGCTCACGGTGATCGTGAATACGGCTTTATCAACGCGCGTTTGAACAAGCAAAATAAAATTGTAGTAGGCTACTGGGAGCGCCCCGACGTACAGCAGCAAATTGCACAATGGATGGATGTAGCCGCTGCTTATAATGAAAGCTTCAACATCAAAGTTGCCCGTTTCGGTGACAATATGCGCAACGTCGGAGTAACGGAAGGAGACAAAATTGAAGCGCAAATTCAATTTGGCTGGACGGTTGACTACTTTGGAATCGGCGACCTTGTTCAATATGTAAATGCCGTTACGGAAGAAGAAATCAATGATTTATTTGCTGAATATGCCAACGCGTATGAGTTTGTCTACGGCGATTATTCTGTAGAAGACTGGGAATCTAGCGTAAAAGTACAGGCAAGCTATGAAATTGCGATTAAACGTTTTCTAGACGAAGGCGGCTACAGCGCTTTTACCACTAACTTTGAAGATTTATACGGTATGAAACAGCTTCCTGGTCTTGCTGTCCAGCGCTTGATGGCACAGGGATACGGCTTTGCTGGTGAAGGAGACTGGAAAACAGCGGCGCTTGACCGCCTGCTCAAAGTAATGAGCCATAATCAGTCAACTGGCTTTATGGAAGACTACACGTATGAATTGGCTCCCGGACGTGAGTCTGTGCTTCAATCACACATGCTTGAAGTAGACCCAACGCTAGCGGTAAACAAGCCAAAACTAATCGTTTCTCCGCTAGGTATCGGTAACCGCGAAGATCCGGCCCGCTTAGTGTTTGACGGTAAACAAGGAGAAGGCGTAGTGGTTTCCATGGCTGACTTCGGCACGCATTACAAGCTGTTAATTAACGAAGTATCGGCATTTGAGCCGGAAGTTCCAGCTCCAAATCTTCCGGTAGCGCGCGTGCTTTGGAACATTAAGCCGAACTTTCAAGACGGCGTTAAAGCGTGGATTGAAAACGGAGGAGGCCATCATACGGTTCTTTCATTGAATTTAACGACCGATCAAATCGTGAGCTATGCAAAGCTTGTTGATCTAGAGTACGTCATTATTAAGTAAGCATCACTACTTCCGAGGGAGCGCTGCTTCCTTGGAAGTGAAAATATAACGCAACTTAGTAAAAGAATGCCGTTTTTAGAAATAAATGAAAGCGTTTTAAATTTGTGTGATAGGAAGCAAAACTAAGACAACCAAAAGGGGATATATAATCATGAGTAAAGTATCAAGTAAGTTTATCTTCTTCTTCGGCTCATTTGCCGGTATTTTATTCGGTTATGATATTGGGATTATTGCTGGTGCAGAAGGTCATATCCGTGAAGCGTTTCATTTAAGTCCGCTGTGGCTAGGAATTGTGGTTTCGTCTTTAATGGGCGGAGCAATTATCGGTTCCATTTTAAGCGGATTATTAGGGGATAAGTTTGGACGAAGAAAGTTAATTTTAATTTCGTCTATCATCTTTCTTTTAGGCTCCATCGGTTCCGCGATTGCACCAGAGGAAATTACGTTAACGATTGCGCGCGTCTTTTTAGGTACAGCAGTAGGAACGGCTTCTTCTTTAGTTCCTGCCTATATGTCAGAAATCGCACCTGCTAATATTCGCGGGAAGCTTTCAGGTTTGAATCAGCTAATGATTGTAATTGGACTATTATTAAGCTATATCGTAGCCTTTATTTTTGAGCCGGTTCCAAACAGCTGGCGACTCATGCTTGGTAGTGCCGGTATTTTTGCGATCGTCTTATGCATCGGTATGATCAAGCTTCCAGAGTCGCCTCGCTACTTAATTAAAAATGGAATGGCAGATAAAGCGCGTGAAGTGCTTCGCACGCTTCGCCGGTCAACAGCTGAAGTGGAAGCTGAAGTGTCTGAAATTGAAAGCGTAGCTGTTCATGAACAATCAGGCATCAAGCAGCTGTTTCATAAAAAGTTTCGTTTAGCATTAATAATTGGCGTCGGAATGGCAACTTTTCAGCAGATTCAAGGCTCAAACTCAATTGTTTATTATGCAACAAGCATTGCTCGTCAAGTTGGTTTAGCCCCGCAGGTAGCTGCTGGTTTTACGGTTATTGTTGGGGTAATCTTCGTGGTGACAACACTTATCTTCCTGCAGTTTGTTGATAAATTCAACCGCCGTACCATTCTTACGATTGGCGGCGCGGGTATGGCTCTTTCATTTTTCACACCGGCTATTCTAGGAGCATTAGGCGTTAATGAAGTCGTTGTTAACTGGGTTACGTTAATTGCTCTTTGCTGTTTCATCCTTTGCTATGCGTTTTCTTGGGCGCCGCTTACGTGGATCATCGTAGGAGAAATTTTCCCGCTTTCTGTACGCGGAATCGGTGCTGGGATTTCATCTGCCTTTAACTGGACAGGATCGCTGGCAGTAGGGCTTGTGTTCCCAATTTTAGCTGACCAATTTAGTTTAGGCGTTATCTTTTCAACGTTCGGGATCATTTGTATTCTCGGATTATTCTTCATACGCTTTGTAGTTGTTGAAACAAAAGGACGTAGCCTAGAGCAAATTGAAACGGACATGGCAGCTCGTTCTGCAAGGAAGTCTTTAAGTCCGGTTGAGCGTAATAAATACGTTTGATTATTGTGAACGCTCTAATTGTAAGAACCCTTTGCTATCTCAGCAAGGGGTTCTTTTTTTAGATTAGTAGGATTCTAGCTTTTATGTTGTCCTATCAGTGCTTAACAAAATGAAGGGATAGATAGGCTATGGAAACTAAATTTAAATGTGAGTTCTGCTTACAAGAAGGTAGTGACCTTCATCAACAAATTCTCATATAAATAAGTAAGCTTGTTTACTTTTAACTAAATATATTTATTAATAGGGGGATTAACTAGTTGATGAATTTGACGCTTCATGAACGTTCTGAAAAGTTATTAAAGCAAAGAATTAAACAATTAAATCCGAGAGATCCATTTAACTTTGTTTTTATGGGCGACAGTAGAGGTGACGGACCAAACGATAATTGTTACACGATGAGCGGTGAATTTGAGCTTGTATTAAAAAAGGCGGTGGAATTGGACCCGCTGTTTATTATTCATGGGGGAGACACCGTCTATACAGGGAAAAAAGAGTATTTGGAGCACTTTGTTAAGGTTGTTGAAAAAATCGCACCAAACATTCCTGTGTTTGTATGCGTAGGGAATCATGATGAACTGTACCTTGATGAAAGCAATCTCGAAAACTTCAGAGCCACTATCGGAAAAGTACACTGGGTCATTGATATTCCTATCTTCAACTTTCGGTGCATCGCATTAAATAATGTCATCAGTCCCAAGAATAAAATATATGGATTTACAGATAGAGAGCTGAATTATTTAGAGCAGCAGCTAGAGGATGCTCCTCGTAATACCGTTGTAGCCATGCATGCGCAGCCAAATATTGGCCGGTGGTCAAATCTTGAAGGGTTTCCTGTAACGACTCCTCAAAGTCAGCGGTTTTTTGATTTGATTCAAGAGCACCGCGTGAAAAAAGTTCTCATTAGCCACGTGCATGCATATGACGAACAGTTTATTAGAAAAAATAGAAACGGGACATTTACGCTTGGAAGAGGCACTAATTTTGTATTGTCAGGAGGCGCCGGTGCTCCTCTTGATTTTGAGCTGCCTTTAATTTTAAATAATTATAATTTTACGGAGTTTTTTGTAAGCAGGTACAACATATTAGGACCTCTTCTTTGGAAGGATTTTGGACGACCTCGAAGAAATTGTTTGTAAAAACAAGAGAATAGAAAGCTATGTTTAGCCAAAAGCCTGCCCGTAATTCACAGGCAGACTTTTGGAAGATTATGCATAATGTTTAAAGAAACCTTGTAGCAGAAGGCTCAGTCAAACGTTATAATAGATAATGAATGATGATATATTCTCTATATTTGTCATATATTTGTATTACATATGTAATTGAAGAAAAACATTCACTTGATATACTGTTTAATGACTTAACTTTATCTTAAAATTTACAGTGAAATGCCTGTTTATAGAGGCTTAGAACATACACAGCAAATGGAGGAGCAATCATGGCAAACGAAAAGATGCAAGAAGGACTTGATCGTTTTATCAAGGAAGATTTAAATGACCTTTTAGGTAGACTGTTCCCCTTAATGGACCGGGAGTGTGCCGAAGAAAAAAGAAAGCTTATCGAAACAGCGGTAGAGTATATTTATTCGTCAGGATATCACCAAGGAGCAAAAGATTTAATTGAAACACATCGAAAAGATGATTACAAATTGTTAAGGCAAAAATTAGCGTCAGCACCTCCTGAAAACTGATTTTTTTGAAATTTTTTTTGACAACGTAAATGTAAGGTGTTAAGATGACTCTACATTCAAAATATTATAAACAATTAAAACTCTTATTGAGAGAGGCGGAGGGACTGGCCCTGTGAAGCCCGGCAACCATTTAACATTCTTGTTGAAAAGGTGCTACATCCTGCAAAGCGTACAGCTTTGAAAAATAAGAGAGGATTTCATAGATACTATGCCTCTCTATTCGTGATAGAGAGGCTTTTTATTTTATGTGAATATGTTTTGAATGAACAATTTTATAAAAATGCATCAGGTGCTGTGTAACGAATGTGACCAGCTTAAAAGGGAAGACCGGTGAAAAGCCGGCGCGGTCCCGCCACTGTAATGGAGAGCAACTTATTAACCACTGTTTCATTCTGAAATGGGAAGGGATAGGAAGCGATGAACCTAAGTCAGGAGACCTGCCTGTTGTATGCACTTAAGCTCTACGGGATATAGAGAGGAGTGAGGAATACGTGTTGAGAAAAACAGGCTATCTCAACTCTAGTTAAGTATGCGTATCATCTCTCTTTTCATTTCGAAAAGAGAGATTTTTTAGTTTAGCGAAAAAAAAGAAACGACAGGGAGTGGAAAAAATGAGCAGTGTAAAAAGTTCAAACTTAGGTTATCCAAGAATTGGTGAAAAACGAGAATGGAAAAAAGCGCTTGAGCAGTTTTGGGCAGGAAAGCTAGAGAAAGATATCTTTCTGCAGGAAATTGAGGCTCTTCGTCTTGGGCATCTGAAAAAACAGCGTGACGCAGGAATTGAATTAATTCCAGTCGGCGATTTCAGTTTATACGACCACGTGTTAGATACAGCGGCTATGTTTGGTTTGGTGCCAAAGCGCTTTGATTATGACGGAGGACCGGTATCGCTTGAAACGTATTTTGACATCGCCCGAGGAACAAAAGGTGCGGTAGCCTCTACGATGACAAAATGGTTTAACACAAATTATCACTACATCGTACCAGAGCTTGACCAAGGTACGCCGTCTCTTGTAGAAAATCGCCCGCTTCAGTTTTACAAAGAAGCAAAACAGAAGCTGAATATTGAAGGCAAGCCCGTGATTTTAGGTCCAGTAACATTTGTGAAGCTGTCAAAAGGATATAAAGAAAGTGAGTTTAAAAGAGTAGTTGAACAGTTTGTTCCTCTTTATGCAATTATCTTAGCGGAGCTGCAGGCAGAAGGCGTCGAGTGGGTACAGGTAGATGAGCCGGTTTTAGCTACAACGCTATCAAAAGAAGACCTGGTGCTGTACAAAGAAGTCTATCAAGCTTTGAAGGAAGCAGTACCGAATATAAAAATTATTTTACAATCGTATTTTGACAGCGTTGATCATTACAAAGAAGTTGTTTCTCTTCCTGTTGAAGGAATTGGTTTAGACTTTGTGCATGACCGCGGAGAAAATCTCACTGCGCTTAATAAATATGGTTTTCCACGTGATAAAGTGCTGGCAGCAGGAATTATTGACGGACGGAACATTTGGCGTGAAAATTTGGACGAACAGCTTTTAACGCTTAGTGAAATTGAAGAAGCCGTATCAAAAGACCGTTTGATCCTGCAGCCTTCATCAAGTTTATTACATGTTCCTGTCACAGTGAAAAATGAAGAAACCATTGAGCCAGTGTTAAAAAATGCCCTCTCTTTTGCAGATGAAAAGCTGAAGGAAATTACGCTTTTAACAAAAGCAGTGCAGAAAGGAAAAGAAACAATAGAAGAAGAAATAAGCGTAAGCAAACAGGCGATTCAAGCATTAAATGGATCATCTTTTCGAAATCATCAGGACGTGCAGGAAGCGCTGAAGCAGCTACACAGCTATAAAGCAGAGCGACAAGCGCCGTTTGACGTACGTCAGCGCATTCAACAAGAAGCTTTTCAACTGCCGCTTCTTCCAACCACAACAATTGGAAGCTTTCCGCAAACAAAAGAAGTGCGAAAAGAGCGTCTAAAGTGGCGTAAAGGAGAACTAACAGACGAAGCGTATGAAGCGTACATTAACGATGAAATAAAAAAATGGATTAAAATTCAAGAAGAAATCGACTTAGATGTCCTTGTGCACGGAGAGTTTGAGCGTACGGATATGGTTGAATACTTCGGTGAAAAATTAGGAGGCTTTCAGTTTACGAAGTTTGGCTGGGTGCAATCTTACGGTTCTCGCTGCGTGAAGCCGCCGCTTATTTACGGAGATGTATCGTACGAGCAGGCGATGACGATAAAAGAAACGGTCTACGCACAGTCTCTAACAAATAAGCCGGTTAAAGGAATGCTGACGGGTCCGATTACGATTTTAAACTGGTCGTTTGTGCGTGATGATATCCCGCGCTACGACGTCGCAAATCAAATCGCGCTTGCTCTTAGAAAAGAAGTAGAAGCACTTGAAAGTCAGGGCATCTCGATGATTCAAGTAGATGAACCGGCGCTGCGTGAAGGATTGCCGTTAAAACGAGAAAACTGGGACAGCTACTTAAATGCTGCGGTGTATGCATTTAAACTAGCGACGGTATCGGTACAAAACGAGACGCAAATTCACACGCATATGTGCTATTCAGAATTCGAAGAGATTATTGATGCGATTAAAGCGCTTGATGCGGACGTGATTTCCATTGAAACGTCTAAAAGCCACGGTGAATTAATTTATGCGTTTGAAAAACATACGTACAATCAAGGAATCGGGCTTGGCGTGTATGATATCCACAGCCCGCGCGTACCGAAGCTTGAAGAGCTTCAGCGAAACATTGACCGCGCTCTGCAGGTACTTGATCCTGCATTATTTTGGATTAATCCTGACTGCGGCCTTAAAACAAGAGGAATCAGCGAGACGGTTGAAGCTTTAAAAGTGATGGTTGCTTCAGCAAAACAAACAAGACAAAATTTATTACAAAACGTTCAATCATAAGGAATTAAAAGACAAGCAGTGTAGCGTTTACACTGCTTGTTTTTACGGGATTTTAAAAGGCCAAAAATATCCATTGACACTTCCCGTACATTTTTGTATCTTTTTAAAGGTGTTTTTAAAATCAGGGAGGTACAACATGAGTAACAACAGCACGCAGCACGTTAAAATTGTAACAGCGGATCCATCAGCACTAGGTCTATTTGGACTTGCCATGGTGACACTTGTTGCATCGTTTCAAAAGCTTGGGGTAACCGACGGTGTTTCATTGGTATTGCCATGGGCGATTTTTTTAGGCGGAATAGGACAGTTAATCGCGTCTATGCAAGATTTCAAACATAATAATACCTTCGGCGCAACTGCTTTTGGTGCCTTCGGGTTATTTTGGCTAGGTGTAGCTATGACATGGCTTATTCAGCTTGGAGCATTTGGGGAAGCGCTCGCAAAAGAAGCGGATCCAAAGCAGCTCGCATTTGCTTTTGTCGGCTACTTGATTTTCAGCGTTTTTATGACAGTTGGAGCAATGGGCACTCATAAAGTATTATTTATTATTTTTGTGTTAATTGATTTCTTATTCATTGGATTATCGCTAAGTACATTTGGTGTAGCATATGAATACACGCACTTACTAGCAGCAGTGTCAGAGCTATTAATTGCTCTGTTTTCATTCTATGGATCTGCAGCGGCTGTATTAAATACTCACTACGGTCGAGTTGTGCTTCCGGTGGGCAAGCCATTTGGTGCATTTATCAAATAATCAAGACGTTAATTAAAAAGCGAAGTAGGGTTGAATTCTGTATGATGCAGAGGTCAATCCTTTTTTGTTTGGGCGTTTTTATATATAGTAGAAAGAGAGATATATAATAGTAGCTTTTAATGAAAGGAAACGTTCCAATGATTATAAGACAAGTAGATGAAAAGGATTTAAACCAATTAATTACGTTAGAAAACAAAGGCTTTACACCTGAAGAAGCTGCATCAAAAGACGCGTTTATGACGCGGATCAAAACCATTCCTGATACGTTTATCATTGCCGAAGAAAATGAAGAATTAATCGGATATGTGAACGGTCCCGTCATTTCAGCTCCGTTTATCACGGATGATTTGTTTGAAAAAACGATTTCGAACCCTGAGACAGGCGGTTATCAAAGTATTTTAGGTATCGTTGTAAATCCCAAGCATCATCACAAAGGAATTGCGAGTATGCTGTTAAGCGAGTTTGAAAAACAAGCGCAGGATAAACAGCGCTTAACGGTTACATTAACATGTAAAGAAGAATTGATTCCTTTTTACGAAAAAAACGGATATGTGAATCAAGGGGTTGCGGAGTCTCAGCATGCAGGCGTGCAGTGGTTTAATATGAGTAAAAATCTTTAATGTTAGCCAAGAAAAATGATCTAGTATGGATTGCTTGTTACACCGCTGTTGATTTCCGTGTCAGGCTTCGCTTTCCGCGGGCGGCAGGTGAGCCTTGTCCTCCAATCATCAGCTAGAAGCAACGAAATATTTACCATAGCAGTAAAAAATCCGAACGAGTTTGATTCTTAATTAAACTCGTTCGGATTGTCCTTCAACTAACCTAATTTTGTCCCAGCCTCTATTTCAAGTATATAAGAAATACTAGTTTGTCAAACATATTTGACAGTAACGAGGAAGATAATATAAGATATGAATGTAAAAAGTTTTTTACATTTTAGAGATGAGTGATGAATGGTGGAAAACCGAATTAAAGAACTGCGTAAAAGCAAGCGAATGTCTCAAGATGAACTGGCAAAAGTATGCGGCGTATCGAGACAAACGATTAATGCCATTGAAAACAATAAGTATGATCCAAGCTTGACCCTTGCTTTTCAACTGGCTGCAGAGCTTGGAGCAACAGTAGATGAGCTGTTTTTATTTAGAAAATCATGATTTAGTTAAAGAGTAGAAGGTAATCTGAAGCAACGATCTTACTAGTAGGCGTTTTGACACTTCTGTATTATAAGCGAAAAGTACATAGCTAATAAGTGAACAGAAAATCGAAAATAGTTCGATCACTTTATATAAAAAAAGATTTACAGAGCGATGGTGATGAGATGAATGGAAAATCGAGCTGCAGGATTAGCTCTTACAAGCACGGGGATGGTACTGTTAATGGCGACGTTAGTACTTCCTGTTCCAGGATTAACGTATAGCTTGCTTATGGGAAGCAGTATTCTACTAAAGGGCTGTGGAACAGGAGTAATAAAAAGAAGAATAAACAAAACGCAGAAGGCTCCACAATAAAAGTTTTCATAGATGTGAAGTGGTGAAAGAAAGGAGGATTCTTTTGAAAAAAAGAACGGTTATTATATGTGTACTTCTATTTATCGTAGTATTTTACTTTACATATACGGGGAAAACCTATCAGTTAAAAGATGTCATAAAAGTAGACGAAGCAAGCGTTACGCGTATTGAAATAGATACGGACGAAGGAAAGCGTGTAGTAGACGATAAAAAGAATATGAAAGAGATCGTACACTCTTTGTCACAGGTAGAAGTGAAAAAAAGCAAGGAGCGCGATCCAAAGTTTGACCAGGCTTACTGGGTAAAAATCGTTGAAAACGGAAAAGATGCGTATGGTTTGACGATTTACGATGATGATTACATAAAAGCATTTAACTTTAAAAGTAAAAAGCAGGCTACGTATACGATCGTTAAAGACCAAAAAATAGATGTTGAAAAGCTGTTTTCAACTAAATAAACCTTGTATTGATAGGGAAAAGTGCCATAGGGTTTTTCAAACCTACCAAAAAAGACAGCGC
The DNA here is from genome assembly GCF_023824195.1 of Priestia megaterium. NCBI lineage: Bacteria > Bacillati > Bacillota > Bacilli > Caryophanales > Bacillaceae > Priestia > Priestia megaterium. Next base: position 3,523,070 of record NZ_CP085442.1, on the reverse strand, counting down.
AGGCTGTCTTTTTTTTATTGAAATAATAGATTGAAAATTATGACTATTTAAAGCGGAATTAATCCTTGCCTATATAATTAATAAATGATTGTATTAGGTCAATATCAGGGTTAACCAATAGTGCTGGAAGAAGGCCGAATGTTAATAATACAAGAACGTTTGATCCAATAAAGATGCGAAGTGCTTTTTTGATTTTCATGATATTTCCTCCCTTTTTTATATTTTCGTATAAAAAGAGAAAAAAATCAATAGAAATGTGACGGAATTGTGAACTTTTTGTCTGATAGTCACGACTAGATGATAAAAACCCCCTCTTTGTACTAGACAGAGAGGGGGCATTATAAGTCATAAAATATGTAGAAAAATTAAAAATACATGCGCAGATTCCCAATGAAACGATAAAGAAAATAGCATGAAAAGCCAATCAATATACATCCAGCTGCTACAGAAACCCATTTAATATAAAGCTGATTCAGCACTTTTCTAGTTCCAGAGACAATTGTCATTAAGCCCAAGTCATGAATTAAAATCCCGGTTAATATTCCTGCGGCAATCAGCAGGAAGTGAAAAGAGTGAGAGGATTGAAGCGAATTGGTAAGCACCGTTCCAAACACGCTCAGCCAAAAAATGAGATTGCTAGGAGAAATCGCAACAAAGATCCCGTTCACATAAGAAGATGCAAACGACTTTTTTACGTGTTCTCCAGGAGCCGTTATATCATGATCCGCATGTCTAATGCTGTCATAGCCAATATAAAATAAAAAAAGTGCCCCTACAAGCCACATAATAAGTTGGATAAAAGGAGCGGATAAAAAAGAAGCCAGTCCAGAGTAAAGCAGCACAATTAATAATAAATCAACCGTCATGCCCCCAAGTCCGACAACCCATCCGTGAAGAAACCCGTTTTTTAAACCTTGCTTTGTCATTTCAATCGTCACCGTGCCAACGGGAAGGGCAATCGAAAGACCGAGCAGTACATTTGTTAAAAATAACGTCACCAAAAACAAAACCTCTTTCAATCTCGTATCTACTATCGTTTTCCGTTTAAGTGGTCTTTCATTATATAAAAATATGTAATAAAATTTGATGTTATGTATAAAAACAGTAAGCACAAAGGCTGCTTCGATATATCTTTGTACCTTTTGCTTAGGGAATTATAAAAAGAGGAGCAGCTGCTGCTCCTCTTCACCATTTTAAACGCTTTCCTGTACGGTAGACTGCCTTTTAAAAGCAACAACAAACCACACAATATTCGTGATCAGCAAACCTAAACAAGAAATCATTATTCCTATAATTGAAGCTAAGTTTCCTGAGAAATCTTCTAATCCGAATAAAAACAGAGCCGGCATTAGTAATAGAGTACTAGCAGCAATTAAAAGTCCGATGCTGCAAAAAGCAGCCATCACAAATTTTAAGAAATGCATTCCTATCAGATAAAAAGCTAAAGGCAACAAATATAAAAACAGAATCATGCCAAGAGATAACCACAGCCCTGTTGAACCGAACGTATTAACGTTGGGGCCTGAATCTGCTAGGGGAGAAAGCGAACCAAGAACTAAAATAAAGCAGAAAAATAGGGCAGAAAGCAAAGTGGTGATTGCCACACTATTTTTTGCTGTAGAATTACGCACTGTTTTTTAACCTCCTTTCCAGTAAATAAGTATATGGATTAATTTTACAATACAAAAGTTTGGAAATCACCAATTTTTTACAAAAAAATGTTTAATAGGTTGGATAATAATGAAGAGAAGCCGGGTTAAGATAATACACGTGAACATATTTTTTGTGTGGACCTGGATAGTGGGTTTCGTGCCAGTATTGCGTCAGCAGCGTTTGAATAGGATGCGAATGAGGGGCTTCTCCGTAATGTCCGTAGTAGAGGCCGCTGCCTGAATAAGGAGAATACATAAAATCACCTGCTTATTTAAATGAATGTGTTACACGGTATGTTTTTATACTGATTAACGTTCTTCTACAGCGTAAAAAGGGCACAAATAGGTCATTGGCTGTATGAATGCTCAAAAAGACCTCTAAAAGCAAGAGGTTATAAGCTAGGCATCTGTATGTTCTTCACTTGGATTCCTTTGAAAATCCAAAAAACGAGTTCCTTGAAACGTCAGCATTCCTTCATCGCCTTCTGCAAGCATGCCGTATTCGCTGCCTGAAACAACAAATTCAGAGCGATCGGTGCTTTCAAACTGAAAGGTTACGTAGTAGGTTGTAGACGTGTGAGAGTGATGATGTTCGTGAGCGTGACTGTTGTGGCGGTGGACATTTGTCCGTTTGCCCGTAATTTTTGCTTTTACGGATAGACGGGGAGACTGCTCATTTTTACTCCACGTGCTGATTCCTTTAAAAATAGAAAATAAAAAAATACCAATAACAATAACAAAAAACAGCATCACAAACGTAGGCATTCCGTTAAATAACGCATCGTCTGGAAAAAAAGCGCCTCCGCTTAGGTCAGCATCACCTTCAAAAACAATGTCATCTCCGGACGGATCGTCTTCAAATATGATTTCATCTTCAAACATTCGTATTCCCCCTTACTATAAATACGATTACTGAATGGAAAAAGTTTCATCTTTGTAGTAGGCTTATGATAGGATAGCTAGTTACTATTCATACATATGAGTGAACAAGGAAAAGGAGAGATACACATGGGGAAATACAAAGTTGTTATGTCTGGAAAAACGTGGCCAAACGCTTACGAGAAGCTAGCGGAGCACTGCGATATTCAAATGTGGGAAGGAGAAGGAAAGATTCCACAAGAAACGCTGCGCGACTGGCTTCGTGACGCCGACGGCTTTTTTAATATCGGACACATCACAGTGGATGAAGAGCTGTTAGAAGCAGCACCGAACCTGCGCGTTATTTCTCAATCAGGCGTAGGGTATGACAGTGTAGATGTCGAAGCATGCACCAAAAAAGGCGTGCCGTTTAGTAATACGCCAGGCGTGTTAGTAGAAGCAACGGCTGACTTAACGTTTGGTCTCTTGCTGTCAGCAGCTCGCCGCATTCATGAAGGCTATGAAAAAGTGAAACAAGGAAACTGGGAAACGGTATTTGGCGTCGATTTATTTGGAAAAACGCTTGGTATTGTTGGAATGGGCGATATCGGAAGCGCCGTTGCCAGACGAGCAAAGGCATCGGGCATGAACATCGTTTACCACAACCGAAGCCGCAAGCATGAAGTCGAAAAAGAGCTTGATGCCGTATACCTTTCATTTGAAGAACTGCTTCACACAGCGGACTGTATCGTATGCTTAGTGCCGCTTTCAAATGAAAGTAAAGGCATGTTCGGAGAAGCTGAATTTAAAGCAATGAAAAGCAGCGCGTATTTTGTGAACGCAGCGCGCGGAGGATTAGTGGACACTGAAGCGTTGTACGAAGCGCTGAAAAATGAAGAAATTGCGTATGCCGCACTGGACGTAACAGACCCAGAGCCGCTTCCGGCAGATCATAAGCTGCTGCAGCTTTCAAACGTGCTGGTAACACCGCATATTGGAAGTGCTACGTACGAAACGCGCAATCGCATGGCAGATTTAGCCGTCCAGAACCTGCTTTTAGGTCTTGAAAAAAAACCTTTAGTGACGTGTGTAAATGAAGAAGTGAATTACAAGTAAGGAGAGATTTTTTGTTAAAAGCATTACAGCTTATTTTTTCAATTATTACTGTTGGACTGGCTCTTTATATCATGCTCACTCACAGATACCAGTTTCTTTCGTTTTTAAATATACTGCTCGGGTTTACCATGCTAGTTTTAGGAGCAATCGAGTGGCAAAAAAGAAAGAAAACCAGCGCGTGGCTGTTGTTTTTAGTTGCGCTGTTTAGCTGGTTTGTCGGTATTTACCGCATGACCATTTAAAAACGCTTGGCATACGCCAAGCGTTTTTTTTAATGTGCTTCCAGCTGTGCTTCTAACACTTTTTCAATGACGGAAGCTACTCCGTTTTCATCGTTCGTTAATGTAACATCATCAGCTAACGCTTTAATTTCCGCGTGCGCATTTGCCATAGCGATTCCTTTTCCAGCCGTTTGCAGCATCGATACGTCGTTAAAGCTGTCTCCAATGGCGATGGTATCATGAAGAGAGCCGCCAAGATCTTTTACCACGTATGTTAATGCGTTTCCTTTTGACGCGTCTTTGTGTTCAAGTTCAAAGTTATGATCAGCGGAAGAGACAAGGGTCATATCATGCTGCTTGCTAAAGTGATCCCAGCCTTTTTTTCGTTTTTCATCATCAAATGAAAAAGCCAATACGTTATAAAGCTCAGCGTTTGTATTTAAAATATCTTCATAAGATGCAACAAAGGCAAATCCCGTTTGGCTGTATTGCTTAGCCGCTGCGTGATGAAGTCTTTCTTCATCCACGTTTTTATTGGCGCTTTTTACTCGGTCAATTTCAATGGCCAGCAGCTCACGGCCCGAGTTTGGCGTATAAATCGCATGTTCGGCAAACACTTCATAGTAAAATTCGTTTGCATCCAGCCACTGAAGCGCCTCTTTTACGTGATGTGCATCAATCGGAACAGAATGTCTTAGCTGTCCGTTTGGATCATGAATAGTCGCTCCGTTTGCGGCAATCACCCAAAGATTTGAAAGCTCAGCTTTTTTTAAAATTTCCTGCACGTCGAAATAAGCGCGCCCTGTAGCAACCACGATTTCAACTCCGTGTTTTTGCGCTTTTTTAATTGCTTCTGCATTAATTGTGCTAATTTCACTGCTGCTATTTAAAAGAGTTCCATCTAAGTCTGTAAAAATCATCTTCATAAAATATCTCTCCCTTTGACTATTATTACTTGTTTTTGCATGTTTTATCTTGTTTATCCTACAATAAACGAAAAAACACTGATAATCAAGCGTTTTTACATTGTTTTTACAAAAGAAACAAGTATAATGAAGTAAAAAGCAGAAAGAAAACAGGTGAACAAGCAATGTTAAAACAAGAAAGACGCAAACAAATTATGAATTTGCTTGAAAAAGAAGGGCGAATTGTGGCTACTACGCTTAGCCAAACGCTGAATGTTTCAGAAGATACAATCCGCAGAGATCTGCGGGAAATGGACGCGCTTGGTCTGCTGCAGCGCGTACACGGAGGAGCGCTTCCGCGTTCCACGTCTGCGGTTGATTACAAAGAGCGAAAACACGAATTGATGGATGTTAAGCATTCACTTGCCGTAGCGGCGCTTCCTTTAATTAAAGACGGGCAGGTGCTGCTGATGGACGGAAGTACAACAAATATTCAGCTCGTCAAAGCTTTTCCAAAGAATTTAAACGTTACGGTTATTACAAACAGTCCGTTAATTACCGTTGCACTAGCAGAACATGACTTTGTAGAAGTTGTTTCTCTTGGAGGGACGTTTCGAAAAGAATCGATGGTTACGGTAGGACAAAGCGTGGTAGATACGCTTAAACAAATTCGAGCGGATCTTTGTTTTTTAGGCGTATACGCAATCGATCCTAAAATCGGCATGAGCATTCCTTTGCTTGAAGAAATGCACATTAAAAGCCAAATGATTAAAAGTGCGAGTGAAGTAGCGGCTATTGTAACAGCTAAAAAACTCAATACATCGTCAACGTACACGTTCAGCTCAGCCAACTCGTTAGATTGGCTCATTACAGAAGAGCATGTGAACGAAACCTTGTTAAATGCTTACCGCGAAATCGGCATTGAAGTGATCACAAATAAATAGTAGTTTTAGTGAGGAAGTATATGGTAATGTAGAGTAAAAAGGAGCTTGAGCGATGAGCGAACAAGTAGATGTTACGCATGAATTAGCGAAGCTTCAGCAAAGAGTCGAACACCTAGAGAAAAGAGTGGAAAAAGCAGAGTCCAAGCAAGGTCCTTTGCGGTCATTATGGGAAGCTATACGATCGATTTTAATTGGACTATTCATTGTAGGACCTGTAGCAGCAATCATTCTTGGCGTTTTAGCGGCACTAGCGGGAAAATGAAAAAGGTTGAGACATAACTAAATCAATATAATCTCAAGGCGAACAAATTGGATAAATGATCTAGTATGTTCGCTTGTTACACCGCTGTTGATCTCGGTGCAAGACTTCGCTTTCCGCGAGGGCTGGTGAGCCTCCTCGTCGCTTTCGCTCCTGCCGGGTCTCACCTAGTCCTCTTTTCCCGCAGGAGTCTTCGTCTTGCCCTCCAATCAACAGCTAGAAGCCGCTACATATATGAACGTTCACTATACTAATAAAAATCCGAGCGAGTTTGATTCTCAATCAAGAATCAAACTCGCTCGGATTTTCCTTTGACTAAAATACTTTTGTCCCAGCCTTTTTTTATTATTATTTTTCTGAATCAGAACGAAACTTCGTGCTGACAAAAATGATAATGGCTAACAAAATAACAATTGGCAGCCAAATAATTTCAAATTTATAAGCAGGCTCTGCAAGTGCGGCGATAACAGCGCCAAAGCAGTAAAGTACAAGAGACAGCGCGCGGAGAACTGCATCGGTTGTAAACGTTTTGCGGTAGCGAGGGCTGCGCAAACGTGCCGTTACGTCTTCAAAGAAGTTAGCAAGCGTTCCCGTTAATACGGTTGTTGAAATTCCGGCTACGCCAAGCTTTCGAGCAGCTGTTGTTTGAAGTCCCATTGCTGAGCTTAATAAAAAAATAAACAAGTAAGTTAAGTGTAAAGAAGGAGAAAACGAAGATAAAAGTGCAAAAACAAGTAAAAGTAATCCTTCTATTCCAAGTGCGATCGTTACGGCTTTAGGCCAAAATGTTTTTTCTTTGTTTCCAACAAGGATTGCAGCGCCTACAACTCCTACAATAAAACCTCCTAAAGCTGTCAGGGAATGAAAAACAGTTGTTTCAAGTGAGTTTCCAATTGCTAATCCAAGCAGCACGATGTTTCCGGTCATGTTTGCGGTAAAGATATGGCCAAGGCTTAAGTAGCCGATCACATCTACAATACCTGCCGTTACGCAAAGAACCAGCAAAATAATGTTTCGATAAGTAGAATTCGTCACGGTAAGTCATCCTTTCTTTTTATACCAACTAAACAGTTTACCGTGAAGAAAAAAATCTGTCCAGAGAGTTGTCCTACAAATTTTTAAGCGTGTCCCATCCAAAAGCTACTTCAGATAGAGACGTACCCTCAATGATCACGTCAGCACGATCGATTCTTTTTCCGCCAAGCGCCTCGTAAAATTGACAGGCGCTGTTTTGTTCAAAAGCCCATGTGAGCATCGTATGTATATGGTGGTTTGCCAACTCTTGCGCTATTTTATGCATGAGCGCTTTTCCAATTCCTTTTCGCTGATGCTCTGCGAGTAAATACATGGCATACAGTTCTCCGGTATAGGAAGGATGCTTGCTGGTTCTTTCTTTGCCATAAGAAGCGAAGCCTACGATTTGGCCGTTTTCTTCTGCAACGAAAATAGAATTTGACTCCAGCTGCTTTTTCCAAAGAGGTTTTCGCTTTTCAGCGCTTAAAGAATCTAAAAAAGAATCCGGAACAAGTCCTTTATAAGTCGATTTCCAGCTCTCTACGTGTACATTCGCAATGCCTGCTTCATCGCCAATTCTGCCTTGACGTATCATATGCTCACCTCATTTTTTCTATATTTTAACATAATTTTAAAGCGGGCATCCCTGTTTTTCCGTTTTCTTTGTATATATATAGTAGCTATTTTACATAACAAAGGAGATGATATAATGAGTAAATTATTATTAAAAGATCAGCCGTTAATTGTACTGCCGGCGCTTGCAGTTAAAGTAGGAGTGAACGGAGCACTGTTTCTTCAGCAGCTTCACTACTGGCTTGAAAAAAGCGTAAATGTGCAGGACGGATATACGTGGGTTTATAATACAAATCAGCAGTGGCTGCAGCAGTTTCCGTTTTGGTCGCTTTCAACGATTCAACGCATCATTTCAAAGCTTGAAAAAGAAGGGTTGATTATAAAAGGAAAGTACAACCGCTCTAAATTTAACAACACCGTTTGGTACCGGATTGATTACGCAAAATTAGAGAAGCTTATGCCAAGCGATGAGTTTGAAGAGCTCGAAGATGTCAATTTGACAGAAGGGAATAGTCAAATTGAAGCAGCGGAGCCGGTCACAGTGAAGGCTTCATTAACAGAGACTACAGCAGAAAATACAAATCAAATAAAAAGAGAAGAAGCCGCGCATGACGCTTATGTACAAACGTTAGAAGCCGCTTTTATTGCTAGAAGAAACCGAGGAGTGTATCCTTCAGCGAGTGACTTGAAGCATATGTACGAAGTCGCAAAAAGCGAAATACCTGTAGAAGAGGCGCTAGCTGGACTGCATGAAGCATTTGATCACTACGCACCTAAGTACAGCGGCGATACCATTCGAGCATTTGCCTATATTAAACAGCATCTTTTTCATAAGCATTATTTAACGTCACAGCGTACGCTTGCAAATCAGCAGACTGAAAAGCCGCTTTCCTACGCTAATAAAAAGCGTGTCATTCGCAAGGAATTGACGCCGGATTGGCTAAGAGAAAATGAAGAGACAGAGCCTTCAGCTCCTGCTTTTAAAGACGATGTTCACTTTGAAGAAGAAAAGAAAAAGCTTGCTGAAAGTCTTCGTGAGCTGGAGCGGGAATTAAAAAATAATTGAAAATCCCACTGGACTTTTATAAGATAAAAGATAGTAAACCTTTTGAATACGAAAGGTTTACTAAGTAAAAGAAAAGCCGCTTTTAAAGAAGGTGCGCCATAAACATGATAAAATTTTTGTTTTTGCTGTTCATGCCAACAATCTTTGTTTTTTTCGGTTTGTGGCTTATCCAAAATGTGTTGGTAACATTTGTTTGCTTTTACGGCTGGATGTTTATGATTTTATATGCGAATAATAAAATTAACTTAAAGGTAGCGCTTACAAAAAAATCTCTGTATGTGGGAACTCTCAGCGGAGTTCTATGTGTCGCTGCTATAATTGGAAGTAGTATGCTTTTTTCTGGTAAAATCTTTCATGCAGAAGATATGCAAGCGGTTTTGCAAATATGGGGATTTAGCGGATGGAAAGTTACCATTTTGGCCGTCATTTTGATTTTCATTAATCCTGTTTTAGAAGAAATGTATTGGCGGGTGTATGTGCAAAATAAAGTAAAAAAGCATGTTTCTGTACTTGCTTCAAGCATTGTTACATCAAGCTTTTATACGCTTTATCACGTATTCATCATCCTCCCTGTTTTTGTTTTTCCGTTTAATTGGATCTCAGTTGCAGGCGTCTTTTCAGCAGGTATGATGTGGGCGTATATAAAAGAGCGATATGGCATTGAAGGGGCGATCATCAGCCATGTGTTAGCGGATGCGGCCATTATGATTGTATATGGATTATATGTAAGATAGTGGTATTATGTCAAAAAAACATGAATCGTTATTCATTTATAACTTGTTTTCATGGTATAATAACAATAATAGTAAAATTTTATCAACACATTTGAATTGAAATAATGTATACTTGTAATACAAAGATTGAAGCGTTTACATAAATCGGAATACACTCAGTTATACTGAATCCGATGAACACTATAAAAAAGAGAGAGATAATTACTTGGAGGAGGAATAGAAGTATGTTTGTACCTATTGAGCGTAAAAAAGTGTCTAGTCAAGTGCTTGATCAATTAAAAAAGATGATTAAAGAGAAAACGTTCCCGCCAGAGTCTCGTTTGCCGTCGGAACATGAATTATCAAAAATGTTTGGAGTGAGCCGCGCACCAATTCGTGAGGCGCTAAGCGTTCTTTCCGCCAGCGGATTGATTGAATCAAGACAAGGCGGAGGGAGCTACGTAAAGCGTGTAAACTTAGTTGGTATGCTTGATCCAATGACGTTTGAAATGGTGGAAGCAGATCAGGTTCTTGAACTAATTGAAATGCGTATTATCATTGAGTCGCAGGCTGCAAGCTTAGCTGCGCTGCGCCGTACGGATGAAGAACTGATTGAAATTAAAGAATCGTTAGAAGCGTTTAAAAAGACGGTTCACAACAGTGAAGAAATTGGACATGAAGCGGACTATCGTTTCCATCATGATATTGTAAAAGCTGCTCATAATTCATTCCTTCTTCATGCTGTAGAAGATTTAGGTCATTTATATCGAAAAGCGCTTGCTTATTCGTTAAATAAAAGTCAAAAAGAAAATCGCAAGCAAACGGATGCTGACCATGAACGCATTTTTGAAGCGATTAAAAATGGAGAGCCAGAAGAAGCAGCTGAAGCGGTTCGTGATCACTTAGAGCACGTTCGCCAAAAAGTAATGGTGTCTCAATAATAAAAAAAAACGATAGCCCTTGTGGTTATCGTTTTTTTATTGAGGTGGTTCGTTCATGTGAGGAAATACAACACGTTGAAAACGAAAATTTACGCGCAAGCCGGTGCGAATGTGCCGCTTTTTTTGTGTGTAAAAGGAGAAAATATCTAATTATACTCTTAAATAATCAGAAAATACAGTATTGTTAATAATTTTACAGCATGGTATTTTATTAACAAATGTTACTTTTATTTACATGTTATGTTATAAAGAGTAACATAAAGAAGAAGGGGAGGGATCAGATGCTTTCATCAAGCGTAGGGTATTTGATTTTACTGATTTTTGGAGGAGGATTTACGGCCGTTACAATCATTATGCAGCGTCGTCAAGGAAAGGAAATGACGGCTGAGCAGTTTAGTACAGCCGGAAGAAATGTAGGCGTTGGGCTAGCGAGTGCGTCCATTATTGCCGCATGGACATGGGCCGCTACGTTAATGATGTCTTCTTCCACAGGCTATCAGTACGGCATTAGTGGACCGTATTGGTACGCAGCGGGAGCAAGCATTCAAATTTTGCTGTTTGCAATTGTAGCGATTAACCTGAAGAAAAAAGCACCGAACGCTCATACATTTTTAGAATTTATTGCACAGCGCTTCGACGTGAAAAATCATCGTTTAATGCTTGGATTTGCTCTTATGACGAATATTATTGTCACCGCCATGGTTATTTTAGGAGGAGCAATTGCTTTAAACTCTCTCACCGGAATGAATATTTTTGTTGCCGCTTTTTTAATTCCTCTTACGTTTACCATCTACACCATGATTGGGGGGTTAAAGGCTTCATTTGTGGCTGATTATTTTAACACCGTTTTTATTTTCATTATTTTATTTATTTTTGCTGCTGCCGTCTATTATAAATTCGGCGTGACAAGTGTATACGAAGGGCTGAAAAACCTTCCTTCGTCACAGCATATGCTCACAATGGCATCGGTGCCGGGCCTTTTGTTTGGGATGATCAATATTATCGGGAACTTTGGTACGGTCTTTGTGGATCAAGCTTACTGGCAGCGTGCCATCGCAAGTAAAAACAGCGCTGCTTCAAAAGCGTATATTTACGGCGGAATTGCCTGGTTTTCGATTCCCTTTGCCGTTGCCACTTTCCTAGGTGTAAGTGCGGCTGGGCTTGGAATTGCTGTAGATTCACCGGATTCTATCGCGCCCGTTATGGCGTCACATGTGCTTGGAAATCTAGGTTCTATTTTGTTTTTAACGATGCTGTTTATGGCGGTAATGTCGACAGGAGCGGCTGAATTAACGGCGATCACGAATATTATCGTAACGGACATTTACCTGCGTTCCATCAACCCAAAAGCAAGCAGCAAAAAAATCTTAAGTACGTCTCGAAAAGTGACGCTTGGATTCGGGCTGGCGATGGGCGTGTTTTCCATTTTGCTGTTTTACTTAGGAATTAGTCTCGGGTTTGTGTATATGGCCATGGGCATTTTCGTCAGCGGAGCCGTTATTCCCGTTACGCTTGGACTGATGTGGAAAAAAGCGACGAATACAGGTGCATTTTACGGCGCTTTATTAGGGATGATTGGCGGCGTTGTCGCATGGAATGCATCTGCTTACTTGATTAACGGTCACATTAATGTAGAAACCCTTGGCGGACTGTATCCAATGCTTATTGGAAATTCTACCGTCTTTATCATCAGCGGAATCATATCAATCGGACACGGCTTACTTGCTAAAAAAGAATTTGACTTTGATGAACTAAAAGACAAATTCAAAAGCTTTGATGAACATGGAGATGAACCATTAAGAGAGGAAGTGGCTTATGGATCCACAACAACAGTTAAATAAAGACGCAAAGCTATGTACGCGCTGGGCGCTGGGACTTACATTCTTATTTGTCCTCTTATTTCCAGGCGTCATGTTTTTAACGGGCTATCAATACACGCTCTCATTTTTTAAAGGCTGGACGTATCTTGCGTTTGGATGGCTGATTATCGCAGGGATTTGTATTATTGTGGGGCCTGTGGTGGAGTTTGTGAGGGAGAAGAAGGAGAGAGATACAGTTTAATTTGTCAAAACAATATGAATTTCAAATGTGTTAGTTATAAAAAAAATCACAAATCATATTCTATTGAATATGGTTTGTGATTTTTTTGTAAAGATATTTAAAATTATGTTAATTTTTAGTAAAATAGACGTAGTTCTATAAAATTATATTATGGTTTTAAATGGTGTTTTTCTATTTAATTTGATTGTCTTTGACATAAATGAAAGGAGGTGAAGTGATTGCACATCGTCTCTTTAGAAAAAGCATGTTATGCAGAACTTCAAGCAGTAGGTTCAAAAGCTTACAATCTCTCAAAAATGATTCAGCACGTTTCTCATATCCCTAAAGGATTTGTTTTAACATCTCACGCATTACTTTCCTTTTTAACGTTTAACCAAATAGAAATAAAAGCAGAAGATAGCAGGGTCATAGAAAAGAAGATTCAAAGCGGCACGTTTCCTTTAGCTCTGCAAAAAGAAATTGTCTTTTCGTATGCCAATATTCAAGGTGCTGGTGTAAAAGCCGTAGCCGTAAGATCTTCTTCCGCACTTGAAGATTTGGAGAATGCGTCTTTTGCCGGACAGTATGAAACGATATTAAACGTAAGAAACAGAGAAGAACTTTTGACAAGTATAAAAAAATGCTGGGCTTCTTATTTTTCATCCGTGGTTCAAGCGTATGCCGAAGATAAAGAAATTTCGCTTTCTAATCCCCAGATGGGTGTCCTTGTACAAGGAATGGTTGAAGCCGATGTATCCGGTGTGATTTTTAGCGTAAATCCTATTACAGAAAGTGAAGATGAAGTAGTCATTAACGTGGCGTACGGCTTAGGAGAGGGAATGGTATCAGGTGCTATTACGCCGGATTTATTTATTATTCATAAACAGACAAAAAATATAATGAAAGAACTAGGATTAAAAGAGTATAAGCTAGTGTCAGGTTTTACAGGAATAACAAAAGCTGTGACAACGGATAAAGAAAAAAATGAATTTTCTATATCAGATGAAACAGCATTACAGCTGCTTCGTTTAACGAATCAAGTAGAGCAGTATTGTCAGTACGCTGTAGACATTGAATTTGCCATAAAAAATGAACATATTTATTTGCTTCAAGTGAGACCTGTTACTACATAATGAAAAGGAAAGGGGAAATGAAATGAACGTATTATCTGCATTTCAAAACGACCTATTTTTAAGTGAGGAAGAAAAACAAACGGGATTTTGGGTACAAGACAACCTACATATCGCACATGCGCTAAGCCCTTTATACGCTTCCTTTCAGCTTCCGGCAATGACTTACGGGACAAAGCAAGGTTTTGAAACGTTAAAACTGCCTATCTATCAATTTGTAGTGAAATTAGCTGATGGAAAAATGTATCAGCAAAATATCCCGTTTCCCGGTGACGTAAATGATCGCTTAAAGGAGCACCAAGAAGCAGTTAAGCCGCTGTTACCTCGACTTAAACCTAGATTATACGAGTACGTTGATGAGGTGTTTTTACCTTTTTATACGGAAGTCAAAAGAAATGCAGAACGTCCTTTATCTTTAAAAGAAGCAGAAGAAAAAGTAAAAGAACTGCATGATTTTTATAAAAAAGCTTGGCAGCTTCACTTTGAAATTGTCATGCCGAGAAATGATTTAGGAATGATTTTAGAAGAGCTATATGGAACCTTGACCGGAGACGCGAATACCGCTTACGTATATGATCTGCTGGAAGGCGTAATGAACAAGTCACTTGAAACGGATCAAGCACTGTGGGAACTAACTGACACGGTAAAGCGTTCTGACCCATTAAAACAAGCTTTTACGGAACAGAAGTCAGAAGAAATAGAAGCAAATCTATTAGGCACAGCTGAAGGCAGAGAATTTTTAAAGAATCTGCAAAGCTTTTTGAATGAGTATGGCTATCGTTCTGCAAATTCGCACGAGTTTATTGATGAGACGTGGGTAGAGAATCCTTTACATGCGCTATCGATTATTGCTGGCTATGTGCGTAAAGATTACGACTTCAAGAAAAATTATGAAGACGTCGTAAAAAAGAGAGAAGAAAGCTATCGTGATGTACTCGCAAAAATGCCGGAGTGCAAAGAAAAAGAGCAGTTTAAGCTGTTTTATGGATGGGCTTTGGACGCATGGGGGTTGGATGAAGATCATCATTTTTATATCGATGCGATGCTGCCTGCTACAGCAAGACTGTTTTTGCTTAATGTAGGAACTCTTTTAGCTGATCACCAAGTGATTCATCAGCCTCAAGATATTTTTCATTTTTATTATGATGAATTGCTGGAAGTATTAAAAAAACCCGTGGCATCTCATGAACTTATCGTCAATAGAAAGCAGGAGTTTGAAGAAAATCGTCATAAAAAGACGCCGCCTGCTTATGGAACGCCTCCTCAAACAGGAGAAGATCCTTTATTGGAGCGGGTATTCGGAAAAATGGGGCCTCCAGAAGTAGATGAAACTCAAAAAATCTTTAAAGGAAGTGCCGCTTCAAGAGGTGTTTATACGGGAGTGGTAAAAATCATTTCAGATCCAAGTCAATTTTCTAAACTTGAACAAGGAGATATTCTTGTGTGTGAAACAACAGCACCCGCTTGGACCACGTTATTTTCGCTTGCTGGCGCAATTGTAACCAATGCAGGAGGAATTTTATCTCATGCAGGAACAGTGGCTCGTGAATATAAACTTCCAGCGGTTCTTGGCACAAAAGTAGCCGTGGATCTACTAAAAGACGGAGATGTTATTACCGTAGACGGAACCAACGGAGTGGTGACGATTGAACAGCAGTAAGCCGTCTTTGATTATCTTTTCTATTTTAACGGGAACTTTTTTAATTCCCGTTAATTCCACTATGATTGCAGTAGGCTTACCGTCTATTGCTCAAGCGCTTGATCTTTCCATCGTACATGTATCAGTAGTGGTAACGATCTATTTAATTGTGATGGCAGTTGCTCAGCCCATCGCGGGGAAACTGGGTGATTTATATGGAAATAAGACCATGTTTGTAGCTGGAATGATTATTTTTTTAGTGGGATCAGCGGCCTGTGTGTTTTCATATAACTTACTTTCGCTCACGGTCTTTCGAACGCTGCAAGCATTAGGAGGCGCACTAGCTACGCCTAATGCAACAGCGATTATGAGGCACAGTTTACCAAAAGAAAAGCTTGGAAGGACGCTTGGGTTATTTGGATTATCAATGGGGCTAGGAGCAGCTGTAGGACCTGTGTTAGGAGCTTTTTTAATTAAGTATCTTGGGTGGACGTCGATTTTTTGGTTTAACGTTCCTTTTGCTGTTCTGTCGTTGATTTGTTCATTTATCTATGTGCCGTCTACCGTAAAACAAAAAGCAAAAACGCTGGATATAGGGGGCGCTTTTTTACTTGGAGTAAGCATGACGAGCTTTACGCTAATGCTGACGCACCGTGATTTGTTTAATGCTTGGACTATTTTCATATGCATAGCATCTATCGTTCTTTTCATTGTGCAAGAACGCAAGGTTCAAGAGCCGCTGATTGATTTTAAACTTTTTAAGGTTCGGCCTTTTTTTTCTTCAAACCTTTCTATTTTATGCAGTAATTTTATGATGTATAGTACCATTTTGTTTGTTCCGCTTTTGCTAGAGAAGCAGTATGATATTCGTTTAATTGGTTTGCTTCTTTTCTTTTTTTCATTAGCCATGTCTATTTCTTCTTGGCTAGGAGGATTGTTAGCAGAAAAGGTAGGGAAAGAACATCCGATACGATTATCGTTTCTTATTTCACTGCTTGCGGCGATGCTTTATTTTCACTTAGCGAATGCCTCCATTTCTTATACAATTGTATCTTTATTAGTAGGAGGAGTGGGAGCAGGGATCGGTGTTTCATCTATGCAGGCTATGAATATTCAATCTGTCAAAAAAGAGCAATCAGGCACTGCATCGGGCATTTATTCCACTTTTCGTTATGTTGGAGGAATGTTAGCTTCAGCTGCGGTGAGCTTGTTAGTAGGTACTACTGGTCTATTGGTGGTTCTATGTATAGCTGGAATAGCAGGATTCCTTGTGTCGTTAGTTGGAAAAGAAAAAGAAAAGCAAGTTTCCTTGTCCAAAGACGTTTTTAAATAAAAAAAGAATAGCCAGCGGAGAAGCAGACATTCGTTTTATTGCACGTGCTGAAAATGATGATGTGCTGGTCCAAAGGCTATTCTATTTTTAAGTTATCGCTCTTTTTTCAATTTTACACACCCACCGGTAATACTGCACCACCATCCAAAACAACAGCGGGTTTAAGAAAAGCGAATACCACCACGTCCACCATCCATAGTGAAAATACCCCCAAGGAGCAGGGAGAAGAGCAACCATTTCGTAAAATAAAACAGCAACCGACCAAAGTAAAATATAGGCGGCTTTTTTTGTGAGTTTCCCAGCAAAAGGATAGTAAGTAAGAAAAAGCATGTTTACAGGCGGAATGAGAACAGTATAGGCAAAAATACCTTGCCAGTCTGTCTCTTGTGCAAAATACCAGTAGCCGTGAAATTTGAAATTAATGAAGACGTCAAAGATATGCTGAGCAGCAATGGTGAACATCCAAATGTGTACAATTTGATTTGCTGTGAAGCGCTTGTTTGTTTTAAAAGCAAGAATGTTGAATACTAAAATAGAAAGAATTAATCCAATCATATTGGTTCTCCTTTTGGCTTCTTGATTATATTGTATAATTTTAGGAGATTAAATCCAATAGAGAAATGGACATACTACGAATTTTCTGCGGTATTTTTCACAGTGACGGACTGTACTTTTTTTCGATTTCTTAAAAATGCGATCACGAGTAAAAGAGCAGGAATGACAATTTGAAACGGAAGATGTAAAGTGAACGGAATGATTTTTAATCCTTCATATACGTGTTCGAAATAGTTTTGAGCAAGAGACAATGAATAAAACAAAACGACTAAGCCAATTGGAAATACAAGCGGTGACGGGTTTTTAATTTTAAACATGTGAGAAAGGCCCAGCACAGTGGCGTAGAAAAACAGACCGATTTTAAAGAAGCCGCCAGTGATTAAAGCCAGCATAAAAAATACATCAAGCCGTTCTAAAAAACCTGCGAATTGAATGCTTTAAACAGTGCTTAAAAGCGGAAAAGCAGATCTGGACGTTAGGGCAACTCCTAGCACACTTATATTCACAATCATAGTAATCATAAGGTTAATGCCGTTTAACGTAATTGCGCTGAATACAATGAATGCGGTCTTTTTTTACATTTTTTGTATGAGGAAAAATCATGGCAAATACAATGACTTCGCCAAAAGGAAAATACAGCGTCTGGCTGTAGGCAACCCTCAGCACTAAAGAAATACCATTTTCAAGCATTGGCTTTAGGCTTGAAAAATCAAGGAGGCCAGAAACGAAGATAAGAATAAAGCCAGCGACGGCGAGAGTACATAAATGAAGAAAAACAGCAGTTCTGCCGAACGTGCCATTACTTCAATTCCTTGGCAATCCAAGCATCTTGCTTAGCATCCATTGCTAAGCCGACTAAAAAGGCGCTGCCAATCTCAAAGAGCGTAATTAACACAAACAGCTGCCATCCGCTAATTCGAGCATTTTCCACTATCTATCCGCCTCCTTTTCTACAGCTAGTATGCGCTTCTTAATATGGAGCATATGCATCATGTAAGTAAAGAGTTGGAAAATAAATAGGGATATTTTGTTAAAAAATAGATGTGTTAGCCGAAGATATAAAAGAGAAGGACGTATAAGGAGAGAGCGCGTTGGATTTATTTAAAGTTATATTAAGTATACATATTGGACTCGGCATGATTTGTTTGCTTGCAGGAGCGGTGTCCATGCTAGCGGCTAAGAAAAAAGGACGGCATACAAAATGGGGAGAAGTGTATCACGGTGCTTATGCAGCACTAGCAGCTACGGCTATCATGTTATCGATTTGGAAATGGAATGAAATTGCTTATTTATTTTATATTGCGGTGTTTTCATACGGATTAGCGATTTATGGATATGCAGCCCGTAAGCAAAAATGGAAGAGCTGGCTTCAACACCATATTCGCGGTATGCTGGGGTCTTATATCGGAGCCGTTACCGCGCTGCTTGTGAATATTGGAGACAGTATTCCGCTGTTAAACAAGCTTCCCGATCTTTCATATTGGTTTTTGCCGACGATTATTGGCAGTCCGCTTATTTACATAGTGGGAAGACGCTATAGAAAAACTCCTTCCGTTTCTAAAAAAATATCATACTAACCAAAAAAGCCTTTTACCGCAAAAGGCTTTTTTCTGTTACGAACATTTGTGCTATGATAGAGAAGCAAGGAGGATGCAGCATGAAAGAAAATCATCAGTTTACCATACATACGGATAAAGAAAAGCTTGATATAGATGTCATCTACTCTTACCTTCATCATGAATCATACTGGGCAAAAGGAATTCCGCTTCACCTTGTTCAAACGTCTATTGAACATTCCGCTTGTTTTGGCGTGTATGATGAGTGCGATAAACAAGTAGGGTTTGGACGGATTATTTCAGATTTTGCGACGTTTGCTTATTTGGCGGATGTGTTTATTCTTCCGCACGCACGAGGCAACGGGCTTGGAAAAGCGCTGGTACAAGAAATGATTCGCTATCAGCCGATTCAAAACGTACGGAAAATTTTATTGGCGACAAAAGATGCTCACGGTTTGTATAGTCAGTATGGATTTAAAGAAGTCAAAAATAAGCAGCTGTTTATGCAAATTTTTAAAAAAGGCATGTACGAACGAGCGCTTTATTCGGAAGAAAATAACATGGTACCGGGAAAAGAGGGATAGGTATGGCTGAAGAATTACGTAAAAGCGTGTTTAATGAAGAATTGATTACGCACTTAAGCGACGCTTTTTCACGTGAAATGAGTTCCTTTGATAAAGAAGTATTTCATAAGCTGGTTTTTCAACAAGATTGGGAAGAGTTGGCGCTGAAAGAGCGAATGAGAAGGATTACCCTTTCCATGCATGAAGTGCTGCCGGCGGATTATGAAGAAGCACTTCATATCCTATATAAAGTGGCTCCAACGGTAGGAGGACTTCAAGGTACGATTTTTCCAGATTATGTTGAGCTTTACGGGTTGAACGCTTGGGAAGCTTCAATAAAAGCACTCGCTTTTTTTACGCCGTTTTCTACGTCAGAATTTGCGGTGCGTCCATTTTTAATTCAAGATCCAAAACGAATGCTTGAGCAAATGATTGAGTGGGCGGGGGATCAAAACTATCATATTCGCAGATTAGCAAGCGAAGGGAGCCGGCCTAGACTTCCATGGGGACAGTCAGTACCTGCGTTAAAGCAAGATCCAAAACAAACGCTGCCGATTTTAGAGCAGTTAAAATGCGATGAATCGCTATATGTCCGCAAAAGCGTAGCCAATCATTTAAATGATATTTCTTACATCGAAAAAGATTGGATGCTTGATGTGGTGAAAAGCTGGTACGGAAAAGACTCTAAAACCGACTGGATCGTTAAACATGCGTGCCGTTCACTGCTGAAAAAAGGAGATCCTGAAGCACTTGCTCTTTTTGGCTATGGAGATGACCCCGGAGTGAATGTCACAGGGCTTAGCTTACAGCCGCATGCCATTACGATTGGTGATAGCATTGACTTTTCCTTTGAGCTATCGGTAGAAAAAAACATGCCGCTTCGCATAGAGTACGGAATTCATTACGTAAAAGCAAAAGGAAACCGCACTCAAAAAGTGTTTATGCTAAAAAATGTTCAAGCAAAAGCAGCCCAAACGCTGACAGTCACAAAAAAGCATGCGTTTAAAGATTTAAGTACAAGAAAACATTACAGTGGTACGCATACGCTTTCTGTTATTGTAAACGGAGTGGTAAAAGCAGAAGCGGACTTTGTGATAGAGTAGCTCTTTCCTCATGGAGAGAGCTTTTTATGTTTCTATAGAGCTGATGAGGAAACTTAATTCAATAGGTTGCTGCCTCTTTTGATCAACATGTTCGATTAGTGGTTCATTTTTTTGTTATGGCGAACGTAGGTTTCATCTGTTTAGTTCCTTCTAGCAGTTGATTGGAGGGCAAGGCGAAGACTCCTGCGGGAAAAGCGGAACAGGTGAGACCCCGCAGGAGCGCAAGCGACGAGGAGGCTCACCGGCCGCCCGCGGAAAGCGAAGTCTTGCACGGAAATCAACTGCGGTGTCACAAGCACTCCATACGAGGTCATGTATCCCATTTGTTTGTCTTTAGATTGAATTCATTCAGTTATGTCTCAACCTCTTTTATCTATAAGGTAGAGGTGGAAATTTCGTTTTTCTGTATGTAATAGGTACGTATAAAAGTATAAGGTATAATCAATCTTTGCTTATATCTATAAAAAGCGTACAATACACTAAAATAGTCAAAAAGGTTCAGCTCCCTTATCTTGAAGTTATTTCCTTAAACGGTATAATTATTTATGTAACATTTTAAATATTTTAAAAATTTAAAATGTCTAACCAAGGGGATGGGGAGGAGTCAATGAATGAAAAAAACTGTAAAACGAACAGCGGCGCCGGCGATTTTGTCGATTGGATTATTGCTGTCGCCGCTTGCGGTACAAGCTGAGATGCCTTATTACGGAAAAGACTATAGTCAGCCGGAAAAAATTAAAGCGCTTTATCCAGAAATAAAGGTGAATGAAGCAACGCCGGCATTTACAAAAGGACAAGACGCGTTTACGACTCAAGAAGAAATGATGGGTTATGTTCAAAAGCTTGCTCATAAAAGTCCGTACGTAAAGCTGAAGATTATCGGTAAATCACAGCAAGGGCGAGACATTCCGGCTCTGTACTTTTCGAAGGAAAAGAAATTTGCAGATGGAAAGACATCCAAAAAGCCAACGATTTGGCTTCAAAGTCAAATTCACGGAAATGAACCTGCAAGCGGTGAATCCGTACTCGCCGTTGCAACGCGTTTAACAGAAGACTTTGGGAAAGATGTGCTAAATAAAGTGAACATTGTCATTGTGCCGCGCATTAATCCAGACGGGTCTTATGCATTTAAACGTCAGCTAGCGAATAATTTAGACGGAAACCGCGACTACATAAAGCTTGAAAGCCCGGAAGTGCAGAGCGTGCGAGCTGAATTTAACCGTTTTTCACCAGAAGTTGTTATTGACGCTCATGAATATACGCCTTACAGCAGCGGATTTAAAAATATCGGTAAAGAAGGCGTGTGGAAGTATCACGATATTTTACTGCAGTCCGGTCGAAACTTAAATATTCCGCAGCGCATTCGAGACATGTCTGATGAGCTGTTTGTGAACAGCACGCTTACAGCAATTGAAAAGCAAGGATATTCAGGAGAGGTATACTATACGTCTCAAGTGAATAAACAAGGGCAGCTTGAAGTGGAAGAAGGCTCAGTTGAACCGCGGATCGGCCGAAACTCACTAGGCTTGTATCCATCGTTTTCGTTTTTAGTCGAAAGCAGGGGAATCGGCATTGGACGAGAAGATTTTCCGCGGCGAGTGAGTGCGCAAATTGCTACGCAAGAAAAGCTGATTACGCAAACAGCCGATCATGCCAAACAAATTAAAGCGCTGATTGCAAAAGAAAAAGCAGCGTTTGTCAAAAAAGGAAAAAATGCAAATGATCATGATCCAATTGTTGTGAACAGTGAAAATAAAAAAATACCAAATTCCACGTTAGAAATGGTTGATGTGGAAAGCGCGTCTGTTAAAGAAATTCCTGTGACATACTACAGTGCAAAGAAAGCAACGCCGACGCTTGTCCGCGAACGTCCGACTGCTTATATTTTAAAACCAGGACATGAAGAGTTAGCAGCAAAACTGCAGGGACAAGGAGTAAAAGGCTTCAAGTTAACGAAAGAAACGGCTCTTTCAGTAGAAGCGTATAACGTCAGCAGCCGCATTGAAAATGAAGCCTACGAAAACAAACCAAATGTAGACGTACAAACAATCGTCAAGCCAAAAACGGTGACGTTCCCAAAAGGAAGCTACGTCTTTTTAACGTCTCAGCCTCAAAACAATTTATTGTCTCTATCACTTGAGCCGGAATCTGTGGACAGCTTCACAACGTTTGGGTATTTGCCTTCAGAGGTAGGACAAGAACTTGATGTTTACCGGTTTACGCGTTCAATTGAAAAATCACCTTTGCAAAAAGAATCCCGTAAATAAAAAAAAGCGTGGAGCTTGGCTTCACGCTTTTTTTATTGAGATGCTTAAGAAGAAACCCACTCTCCGCCGTTTACATGAAGCGTTTGCCCTGTGACAAACCGTGAGTCGTCGCTTGCGAGATACACGTAGGTCGGAGCAAGTTCAAACGGCTGTCCTTGGCGCTCCATCGGATTGTCCACTTGCGTTACTTGATCAGCTGAAAAGCTTGATGGAATGAGCGGCGTCCAGATGCGGCCCGGCGCTACTGCGTTTACGCGAATGCCGTCTTTAATCACACTATTGGAAAGCGCACGAGTGAAACCGACAATGGCTCCTTTGGTTGCCGTATAGTCAATTAACTGCTCATAGCCTTTATATGTCACAATTGAAGCAGTATTGATAATCGAGCTGCCGGCTTTTAAATGCGGCAGAGCGGCACGCGTCGTGTAAAAGTGCGAGTAAATATTCACTTTGAACGTATGATCAAACTGCTCATCGGTGATGTCTAAAAGACTCATCTGCTGAAACTGAACGCCTACGTTATTGCACAAAATATCAAGCTGGCCGAACGTTTCTACCGTTTTTTCGACGATGTCTTTACAGTGCTGTTTTTCCCGCACGTCGCCTGGAAGCAGCACACATTTTTGACCCAGTTCTTCAATGCGTGCTTTCGTTCGGTTCGCGTCTTCATGTTCATCTAAATAAGCAATGGCGACGTTTGCTCCTTCTTTAGCGAAGGCAATGGCAGCGGCTGCTCCAATTCCGCTGTCACCGCCTGTAATGAGAGCAACCTTTCCTTTTAATTTGCCGCTTCCTTTGTAATGCGGATTTTCGATAATAGGACGCGGAACCATCAAACTTTCTAACCCGGGCTGGCGAAGCTGCCGCTGTTCAGGAACCGTAATCGGAACGTCTTCATAGCGCGTAATTTTTCCGTAATTCGGCTGCATCGGATACCCTTGCTTGTCCTGATAAAATTCATTGTTTGGACACATAAAACAACCTCCTCAAAAAGCATCACTCTTTCACTCTATGACATAGATCTATCTCTCATGCATACGTATAAAGAGTGTAGAATGCGAGAAAGAAGGTGGGTTCATGCGATATTACTACAGTGAAGAAGTGAAGCTATTGCTAATGGACGGATCAAATCAGACGGTGGAAGTAACCTATAACTCTGACTCTCAGCCTTTTCTGCTGCCGCTTTTAGGACCTCGTCCGCCTTTTTATGTAAACCCTCGCTATGAGAAGTATCTGCCTGTTTTATAGTACAAAGGAGGTTGAGACATAACTAAATCACTTCCATTTAAAGACGAGCAAATTAGATAACCGCTCTAGTATGAATAGCTTGTTACACCGCTGTTGATTTCCGTGCAAGGCTTCGCTTTCCGCGGGCGGCCGATGAGCCTCCTCGTCGCTAGGCTCCTGCGGGGTCTCATCTAGTCCGCTTTTCCCGCAGGAGTCTTCGCCTTGCCCTCCAATCAACTGCTAGAAGGAACTAAACAGATGAAACCTACGTTCACCATCCCAACAAAAAACGAACCACCAATCAAACATTTTGATCAATAGTTCGCCATTCACGTTGGCTAACATACTTTTGTCCCAGCCTCTTTAAATTGACATTCTCTTTTATTTTCCTCGTGATTGCTCACGTGATTCCTGGCGGTTTTTTCTTCTTCTAGAGAGGAAATAAATGAAAAAGCCGATTAATACAAGAAACGTGATAAGCAAAATACTAGTAGGAAAGTAAAGAGAGCCTATCTGAATTCCCAAATAATTTAACATTGTTATAACTTCCTTTCTTGATAGACAATGGCTTATTTTACTAAATACCCTTATAAGCTAATAAAAAACGTTTCCGCTGTTTTAGTAGGGAATTGATTGACTCTGTGCGCCAATAACCACGATATGTCCTTGTTTCATTTCTTCTTTATACCGGTTTGCTTCTTGATTGGATAAGCCGAGCGAAGCCATCTTTGAAAGAAGCTCATCTTCTCTTGAAAGAAGCATATTTACCGCCGTTTCAAAAATACCTTGCTCTGCCATTCTGTACTTTTTTGTATGTGTTGCCTCCGTTAAATTCTGAGCCCATTCTTTATCGTAGGCCAGCAGATAAATATCTTTGCTTGTAAATCCTTTCTTTAAAAAAGAACGGATGACGCAGGCTGCCTCCTTTTGGTTTTCTGCTACTTGAATGTGTTTCATACACGAACCAAACCTCCTGATAAAAGATATTTCTGAAATACATCTTCTACTCATCATGTAGCCTTTGTTTCCAACTTTAAACTTGTTTTCTATGAATTTTCTAAGATAGTAAAAGAGAATAGAAACATCATAAATTTTTAAAAAAAGATGTTTGAACTTCAAAACAGAAGGCTAAACCTAGACTATACTAAAAAGTTCCATCAAAAATAGGAGGAGATTAAAATGAATTTACAAGATCAACAAACACAAGGTCAGCCCCAACAAACGCAAGACCGCCAGCCGGGTATCGAAAGCGAGATGAATCCTCTCCCTATTTATGAGGATGACAATTACATTGGTACAGGAAAATTAAAAGGAAAAGTAGCGCTAGTTACCGGGGGAGACAGCGGAATTGGACGAGCTGTATCCATTGCTTATGCGAAAGAAGGAGCGGACGTAGCCATCGTTTACTTAAACGAACATAGCGACGCCGAGGAAACAAAAGCCCGCATTGAAGAAGAAGGTGTAAGATGCTTGCTGATTGCAGGAGACGTAGGAGACGAATCGTTCTGTAACGAAGCGGTAGAAAAAACGGTGAGTGAGCTTGGAAAGCTTGATATCCTTGTGAACAATGCAGGAGAGCAGCATCCAAAAGAAAGCATTAAAGAAATTACGAGTGAACAGCTTGAACGAACGTTTAAAACGAACTTTTATTCCTACTTTTATTTTACGAAAAAAGCGCTTGATTATTTAGGAAAAGGCAGTGCGATCATTAATACAACGTCAATTAATCCTTACCGTGGAAATCCTCAGCTGATCGATTATACGGCGACAAAAGGTGCAATCAACGGCTTTACGCGCAGTATGGCGCAAGCGCTTGTCAAAGATGGCATTCGCGTGAATGCTGTAGCGCCGGGACCAATCTGGACACCGCTTATCCCGTCTACTTTCTCAAGTGATAAAGTAGGAGAATTCGGTACAGATACACCGATGGGCAGACCTGGGCATCCTGTGGAGCACGTAGGCTGCTATGTGCTGCTAGCTTCAAATGATTCATCTTATATGACGGGTCAAACGCTTCATGTTAACGGCGGAGATTTCATGAACACATAATTGCTTCACCTATAATAATTTCATGAACACATAATTGCTTCACCTATAATAAAGGAGGAGAAAAGATGGGAGAACGCCAGAAAAGATCTATTTCAAATACACCTAAAAAAAGAGATGAAACGGAACAGCGTGTAACAGATCAAGACGAAACGTTATTTGAACGTTTCAAAGAAGAAGAAACGGTGGATCCTATGCCAATGGAAGACATAAGACTTGAACAAAAAGAAGAGAAAAAGAAAACGAAAACGAAAGATGAATCGGGTTCTGAAAACATTCATCATAGAAAATAAAAAACAGCCTTCTCGGGCTGTTTTTTTTGTCTGTATCCCTATATTAATGAGTGCTAGAAGCAATTACAATTTTTGAATCATCTTCTAATGCTTGAGCAAGATTTGATTTAATTCGTATATGGTCAAATTTCAGCCCTAGCTGCATCGCAGTAGTGGCTAATTCAGGACGAATGCCCGATAAAATCGATTTAACGCCGATTAAATCAAGCGCATTTATCAGCTGAAACAGCTCGTGCGCGACCATTGTATCGATCATCACGACTCCTGACAAATCAATATACAAATGAGAGATTTGCTTCTCTGCACACTGTTTTAACGTGCTTTCTAGGATCATTTTGGCTCTTGCCGTATCAATATCGCCGACTAACGGTAAAAGAGCAACGTCTTTTTTAATCACAATAACAGGTGAACTTAATTCATGAATCATTTCCTGCTGAGAGCGTAGTCGATTTGATGCATATTCTTGCGCTTCTGTGATGAATTTCAAAATAATAATATCAAATACCCTTACTACTTTTTCATTCCACACATCGAGATGCTGCTGAGCAACGTCATCATGAAGTTCTACAAACCGTCGAATATAATCACAGTATTGTTTGCGGACGTTCATAAATTCTTTAATAATACTTTGAATGGGTGTTCTGATATGTTCTTGGTCTTTGGCAACTTTATTCAGCCACGTGTTAAAAGATTCAAAAAAGCTTTTTTCATCTTCTATAAAGACGTTGCTGATATATAAATGAAATTCATAGTTTTGCGCTTTTAAGCGTTGAATGACATCGGGGTCACTAGAGGTATATACGCCTTCAGAAGACTTTTTGTCCAAAGATTCATACCATTCTTCCGTCATATTTGGTGCATTTTCTAGCAGATAAGAACGTAAAGCGATATCTTTCTTCACTGTTATTCTCCTCTCAAACTGATAAAGCATTGCGCATGTGCGCAACGTATTTATTATAGCACCTTTTTTATAAAGATGGATATGAAATGTATGTTTATTTTGCGTGTTAGGTTTTAAGTGATTGTATATAGGGAAAAATCCTAATAAAAGGGGAAAGAGGGAAAGTATGAATACCGTGACGAACGATCAGTGGAAATGGTATCAGTTTGATTTAGAAGAAGCAGATGGAATAGCTGGTGTGATCAAAGACTATCAGTATCCAAGAAATGAATGGTTTTGCCAGCAGCTGCAAAAGAAAAATTCTAATCATATTCAAGTAGATGTAGTAGGAGAAAGTGAGCTCATTTATGGTTCATTGATTTATCATAAAGAGTCTTTTGATCAAAAAAATTACGATTCGTTTCATTTTTATATCACCGAGGAGTTTATTATAACGGCAGGAATTGATTTGGAAATCCTACAAGACACCCATCATGAACGAATGATTGAACGCATGAAGCAGTCTGCTAACACGGCAGAAAGCTTTTTTATTCTTTTAGGCGAAATTATGAAAAAGCACTTAAATGGATTCGATCAGTTTGAAAGTCATTTCAGAGAGCTTCTGTGGGAAGTGCGCCATAATAACAACACCGACGTATTAGATGATATTCATAAAGCGAGGTATGACCTGCTTATATGGACAAATTTAATCAGTTCTGTTCGAGAAGTCACAATGGGAATAGAAGAAGCATTTCATAAAAAAATTAACCAAACGGTCGAATATCAGCGGATGTGTAAAAAAATCGAAATCGGCTTAACGCTAATTGAACAATATCAAAAAGAATTTGACGCGTTAATTAAATTAGAAGAAGTCGTGTCTACTCATCGAGGAAATGAGATTATGAAAGCTTTAACGCTGCTGACAGCAATCAGTACGCCTTTAACGGCTTTTGGAGCTCTTTGGGGAATGAACTTTAAAGGGATGCCTGAGCTTGATTTGAAGTTTGGCTATATCTATGCACTCATTTTAATTGTTCTTTCAACCGTTGCCATTTATCTCTATTTACGAATGAAAGGGTGGACGGGCGATCTGTTAAAAGGAAGAAAAAAGAATTCATTTTTTAAATAAGCTTTAATAAAAGCAGCCGCTTAATAAGCGGCTGCTTTGTTGTCTGTTATCCTCGTCTCCACGTCGTAGGCTCACCTGAACGAAGGCATCTTGGAAATAAATCATTTTCTTTTAGCTTTACTTGATTGCCGTTTTCGTCGGTATAGCGACCGGTTTGCGGAACCAATTCTCCGGTTGAAAAGGCGTCATCTACAGGCTTCCACGTCGTTGATTCACGTGTGTGGGGGCAAGGTGTAAAAAGGTCATCTTTTTGAAAGAGTTTAATTTCACCTTCCGCACAAACGTAAGCGCCCGATTTTGGTACAGCTTCACTCGTTCGATAAATGTTCTGTACGGTCTTCACACGCATCCAACCTTTCTTTTTGATTAGTTGTATTTTAGTGTTCCGGTCGTGGCATCCATGTACGTACGGTCTTCTATAATATCCGAGTCGTCTAGCTTTCTAAAAGGAGCGCAGTAGCATACAACACCCGTCTCGATTTCAATTTCTTGAAATCCGTACGCACGGCAAAGGTATTCACCGACATCGCTTGGAGCTGGATGCGTATCCAACTCATCTAATGCTTCATTAAACATCTCTAAAAATTCTTTTTTCGAAAATTTCTTCTCATGGTGCAGTGTTACTGGGTCTCCAGAATCTGTTCCTTGTGCTAACGCATAAAAATACATCGTCATCACTCCTTGCATATATATAGTCGAGCTTTTTCTAAAATGTGTAAACAATGATTGTTAGTAAGTAAATTCCCTTAAATAAAAGAAATAAACGCATCTGGAAAAAACGGTTTCTTTATGATTATTATTTCAACGAGAATTCAGTGCTATCAGCGTTTGATAGCAAGCTGCCACAGGGTGATAATCGGCTTTAGGAGCCGGGCTTTTTTTCGAGCTGTAGCGTTCGTTTTGCTGATTTAACAGCTGATACCACCCTCCATATGTGTGATCGATAAAGTGTTTCTGACAGTAGGAGAACAGGGCGTCGTATGCTTTACAATATCCGCTGTCTCCGGTTTTTACCCCGAGCAGTGAAGCCGCAGAAATGGCTTCGGCCATCACCCAGTAGTTTTTATCCCGATCAATGACCTCTTCTTGGGGAGGCAGCGCAAAGTAAAGACCTCCGTACTTAGCATCCCAGCCTCGGTTCCAGCCCTTATCAAACAAATCTTTTGCACGTTCTGTCATCCAGTTTTCCGAACGGTGCCGATCAAGCCATAAAAGCAGCTTGCTCCATTCAAACTGATGTCCTGGTATAAAGCCGTACGGGCGAAATTCATCTTTTGTATTGTTTTTATTGTAGTCCCAATCTGGCTGCCAGTCTGTACCATAATGCTCCCAAATCATGCCGCCAGATCGTTCAGCAAGCTGCTGAGTAACGCCTTTTGCAAGCGTGTACGCTCGTTCTAAGTATTTTTTATCTCTTGTTGCGTCAAACGCAGAAAGCATCGCTTCACACATATGCATATTTGCATTCTGTCCGCGATATAAAGAAGAAGCTGACCACGATGCGTCCCATTCGTCTCGGTAAAAGCCGTGCGCATCTTCCCAAAAGTGCTTTTCCATCACGTCATATATCTGTTCAATGGTTTCTTTTGCTTCTTGAATGCCGGCTTGATACGCGATGGAATAAGCTAAAAGGGCAAAAGCGTGGCCGTATGCTTGTTTGGAATCGTCTTTTACTTCTCCGTCATCGGTTACTTCAAAAAAATACCCGCCGTGATCTCTATCATAATGGTTGTTTTGTAAAAAACGAATGCCGTGCTGAGCCGCTTCTTTGCACCAATCCGGACCGTCTAAAAGAGCGCCTACGCTAAAGATATAAATAAAGCGCGCCGTACTTACCAAGTGCTTTGAATGCGTGTTGTTAACGGTGCCGTCGTCGTAGTATTCATGGATATACCCGCCGTTTTTTTGGTCGATACAAGCGGGGTAGTAAAAATGAAGAGTATCAAAAATATGCTGTTTTAATGTGTGAGGTTCTCGAAACGTAGTTGAGGAAAAATCCGTTGCTGTGTCCATTTTATCACCATCTCAATCTTTGTTTTTAGTTGTTTTTTACCCTAAGCAATTGAGAGTAAACGTAAGGGTTTTTTTGCTGTTTTTGCTCTATTATTCTATTTTTGTTGAAAATGTATCAGTTTGGAAACAAGTTTGAAATATTTTGATATACTTTTGACACGATTATCCGGTATTCTAAAGATACGTGCTAGCTGGAGCAAAGTAATGGTACAAAGCCTCTAGACGTCGAATGATTTTATTTAATGTTGTTGGTTTAAGGTTTAGCTTAAACATCGGATCCTGTTTTCACTTAACCTATTAAACTAGCAACATGTATTTCTATTATATTTTGCAAATGAGGTATAAAAAATGACAGAAGTGAACAGACAAACATTTTACAAAAAGTTAGTGGTAACAGGCCTTGCTTTTACACTTGTAGGGGGAGGAACTCTAGGTCTTCATTCTTCGAAATTAATGGGTGAGCCAACTGTAGCAAGCGCAGCGGCGGAAACGTATACAACAACGGCGAATTTAAATATTCGAAGCGGTCCATCGACGTCTAACGCAATTATTGCGACAGTCAAACAAGGCACGCAGCTAACGGTAGTTGGACAAGCAGCAAACGGCTGGCTAAAAGTAAGCTACCAAGGGAAAACGGGCTACGTAAGCAGTGATTATGTTAAAAAGTCAGTGACTTCAACGACAAAAACGTATGTAACAACGGCAAATTTAAATATCCGAAGCGGTCCATCGACGTCAAGCTCGATTGTTGTAACGGTCAAACAAGGCACGCAGCTCACGGCAACGGAACAACCATCAAACGGCTGGCTAAAAGTGAGCTATCAAGGGAAAACGGGCTATGTAAGCACACAGTACCTAAAAGAATCAACGGGTTCTTCTGAAACGGCTCCGGCGTCTTCTGTTTATGTGGCGACATCGAATGTAAATGTTCGAACAACTCCTTCAACTGCTGGTGCCGTCATGGCAACAATTAAAGCCGGTACACAGTTAGACGTAACGGCTAAAGCAGCAAACGGCTGGCTGAAAATTACTTATCAAGGTAAGGTTGGCTATGTAAGCGGTCAATACGTACGAGCATTAGCTGGCATGAAAGTGGTTTCGAACCCTGAAAGCATACAAGTTGTCGTAAATAAACAAAATAAGCTTCCGGAAAACTACGTTCCGAAAGATTTAGTATATACAACAATTCCGTTTACATTCAAAGAACAAACGGAGAAGAAAAAAATGCGCAGTGAAGCAGCAGCAGCTATTGCACAGTTATTTGCAGGTGCTAAAAAACAAGGGGTTACGCTTCTTGGGGTATCGGCTTACCGTTCACACGCAACGCAAAGCGCGCTTTTTAGTTCGTATGTCCAAAGAGACGGTTATGACAAAGCGGCCACTTACAGCGCGTTGCCAGGCACGAGTGAACATGAAACGGGTCTTGGAATTGACGTAACAAAAGGAGACGGTACATGTGCCGCTCAAGACTGCTTTGGCGGAACAAAAGAAGCAACTTGGCTCGATGCTCACGCAGCAGAATATGGATTTATTATTCGTTATCCAAAAGGAAAAGAAGCGGTAACCGGCTATAAATATGAGCCATGGCACTTGCGATATGTAGGCAAACCAGTGGCGCAGGCGATTAAGAGTAAAGGTATTACGCTTGAAGAATATTACGGCATCAAGTAATGGAAAAGGGATAAGTCTGCACGAAATGACTTTAATCTGAGAAGAAGCGATCGTAAAGTGTAGAACTAAAATCAATTATGTATGAAAGAAGCTACCTCGTTTCATTGGCATTGGAGCGAGGTAGCTTCTTGTTTGAGAAAGTACTCAAGAGTTAGTTTGTTATGGATATCTACAATTGTGAATTATATCACAAACTTTATGGAATGTTAAGCAAAAATAAAGCACATCATTTTAGAAATTGTCTTGTCGGATAGAGCAGGATACAGAAATAAAGTTGTTGTATAAATAGAAAGGAAATGGTAACATAGTGTAGAACAAACGTTCTGTATTGTGTTAGTTTTAAACAGCTAACTAAAATGTAAAAAGAGGTGCTCAGTATGATTTTAGGAATCCACCCTTATTTAGTTTTGAATGGGAATGGTCAAGAAGCAGTTGAATTTTATGAGAATGCATTAGATGCACAAGTGATTAGTGTTCAAACTTTCGGGGAAATGCCCAAAAACTCAGAGTCCTCCATTCCAGCTGAAGCCAAAGACCGCATATTAAATGCACATTTAAAAGTGGGCAATACTGACCTGATGTTTTCTGATACGTTTCCAGGTCAGCCTTATCAGATTGGATCACAAGTCACTTTAGCCATCACGGTAAGTCATGTGGAAAAATCGAAAGAAATATTCGCAAAGCTTCAAGAAGGTGGCGAAGTAATGATGCCGCTTCAAAAAACTTTTTGGAGTCCGTTATATGGACAAGTAACAGACAAATTCGGAGTAACCTGGCAAGTTTCAACGCAAGCGGATAGTGATAGCTGATAGCAAGCGTTCTTCTGACTCAAGAGAACTTTAGAAGAAGATTAGTAGTAAATATGTTGCCTGATTTCTTAGAACGAAAAGTCATAAATTAATAAAGAACATCATTTACGAAAAGATTATCCATATAAAATAGTAAAAGCGTATTTTGAATTATCTTTTTCAAAACGCGCTTTTTTTATTTGTTAAGCTGTTTTATATTCTTATGATTTACCTACATATACATTTAGCTGTAGCCTCAAATGAAAAAATAATTTGATATATTTTTTGTATCATTAATACGCAGCTCATCAGCATGGCAGGCCTTATCAGCAAAAATAACTAGCTCAAACCATATTCCTCCAAAAAAACACGGCTATTTATTATGATGTAACAGTAGTATAGTTCGATGTAAAATTCAGAAATTTTAAATAAAATAATAGTTGTGTTTGTCAATGAAATAAAGGAGGATGGTTTTTGATGAAGAAAGTATTCAATATCGGAGTTCTCTTTTTCCTGGTTTTTGGTTTATTTCTTGGCGTTGGACCTACGGGTAAGGCATCTGCATTATCGTATGATGGTTCAAATCCTTACACAACAGGGTGTGCAAGCAAGAGCCCCATCACTTATGAAACGAAGTATATTTATAAAAGCGGGGTAAAAATTGGTTATGTTCAGTTAAAAGGAAGCGCTTATTGCCATACAGCATGGGGATATGTAAAATTTTATAATAACTCCCCTTACAACGGGTATGCAAACGTCGGAACGTACAGATATGAAGGGTCTTCGAGTTCTTCTAATGCTAGAACATTCTGTAGCAGTTCCGGTGGAAACGGCATGGTAAACAAAGGAGAGACGTCATGTTATACAAGTCAATTATGGGATAAAGACCCGTACAATTCCTTAGCCGTTGTATTTGTTTATAGTTCAGATGGAAAGGTTATTGCCCAAGCGCAGACCGGCAGGCATTAATAGAAATAATATAAATGAACGCCTCTTAGGAATAAAAATCTAAGAGGTGTTTTTGTGTTCAAAGAGATCGATAGGAAAATCAACATGTAATTTTGTGTATGCGGAGTAATTATATGTAAATAACCATTCTATCAATTTACAAGGTATACTTTTATAGCGCTCGGTCCTTTAGCACCTTCTTGGATTTCAAACTCTACTTTTTGTCCTTCTGACAGGTTTTTATATTCCTCACAGTCGATCGCATTGGAGTGAACGAACACTTCTTTTGATCCGTCCTCGGGTGTGATAAATCCAGATCTCTTTGATTCGTTGAACGATGTAACGGTTCCTTTATGTTTACTCATTTAAAAATCCCCCTCATAAGTATAGAAATAAATTCATAGTAGTTTTTTACCCAAACGCTGAAATTTCAATCATTTCTATGTTACTTATACCGATTAGAAGAGTACTTATAACAGTAAATAGTGATGGCTTAACAATTTTTTCATTTCGGTTATATTTTTATATTGTATGTGATATAACTATTGTTATAAAATGTAATCGTTAATTCTGCTAACTAAAGGAGATAAAGAAAAAAATGAGGGATGAGTTGTTATATATAGGGAAGAAAATTATCGATAATAAACAGGAATTAGCGATACAATTTTCTGATCTGATGGACTCTGAATATAAGCGGAAGCTTGTTTACCACGAAGACAGCGAAGTTTTAAAATGGAGAGCAGAACTCATTGAGTATTTAGGCGAGTCGTTATTCGAAGAGCACTCGGTCGTTTTAAAGAAAATCATTCAGTGGGGTACAGATATAGGAAAAGTGGCTGTGGAAAACGGACTTTCTTTGAGTCAAACGTTAAAATCACTCGCGCTGTTTCGAACAGTGATATGGGGTGTTTTTACAGAAGAGCTGCAGCAGAAGCAGTTTGCTCCTATTACGATGCTTGATGTAAGTAAAAAAATTGATCCGATGCTTGATCAGCTTAATCATATATTTGTCGAAATCTATGAAGAACATAATACGGAAACCATAAAACGCGCTTATGCAGCGCTAGAAGAATTATCAGTTCCCATCGTTCCTCTTTCTGAAGGAATCGCTGTGATGCCAATCGTTGGACAAATTGATACGCATCGTTCGCAGCTTATTATGGAAACGGCTTTAGAAAAAAGCGCTCAGCTGCAGTTGAGTTATTTAATATTTGATATTTCAGGTGTTCTTATCGTCGATACGATGGTAGCAGACAATATTTTTCAAATTGTAAAAGCCTTACAGCTTATCGGCACTAAAACGATGATTACCGGAATACGTCCGGAAATCGCGCAAACCGTTGTGGATTTAGGCGTCGATTTTGGAACAATCAAAACAAGAGCGACGTTAGAAAAAGGTCTTGAAGAAATAGGCTTTAGTAAACTGCCAGAAAATCCACAAAGAAAAAGAGCCAAATGGCGTTATTAATAAATAAAAAAACCAAGAGGCTGGGACAAAAATATTTTAGTTGAAGTTAAATCCGAACTATTAATCTGATTGATGGTTCGGATTTTTTGTTGTTATAGTGAACGTATGTTTCAGATGTTTCCGTGCTTCTATGGGTTGTTTGGAGAGCAAGGTGAAGACTCCTCCGGGAAAAGCGGAAGGGATGAGACCCCGCAGGAGCGTAAGCGACGAGGAGGCTAGTGATCCATACCAGTTCATTCATCCAATTTGATCGGGATGGATGTAGTTATGTCTCAATTTCTTGTTTTTTTGTGTCTCTACAAGGTGAAAAGAAGGCTTCTATTGTGAAAAATCCAGGCATAACTCACAGCGTCACATGTTACATTCCTTGTAAAAATGGGTATTGGTAAAAAGAAGCATTTCAAGCGCTTTTCAATCACATTAGTCGTCTAAAATTAATTAATTGTCAATTTCGAATAACATAAATTATTTAAATACTTAGACAAACAAATGAGGAAAATATATACTTATTAGTGTTGTCACGAAAAGATAAAGGGGAGAAACAAGGATGGATATCAAACGTCAAAACGTTGATTTTGGTAACTCAATTTTTCAAACGCTAGTGGATGGTTATTACTATGAAATTCCTACAAACGTAGTAGAAATCACAAAAGATCAGGCAGAGGGTCATTTTCCTTCAAGTGTAAATGAACCGGAATTACTTCTTCAAAATTTACTGATTTCTACAACAATCGAAGGAGTAGAAAAGTATTATTTAGTAGGAGACGCAGCAGAGAAACATGTGCTAGGCAATATCCATATTAATAAGTTACATAATAAAACTGAATCTGATATTCCTTATGTGATGTTTTTAGCTTCAGTTGCTTATTACAACATACTTAAAGGAAAAGACAAAGAGGATAATAGTGTGACGATTAATTATTTCTCGACTATGCTTCCGATTTGGCTGCTTAAGAAAACAAATAAATTCAGTGAAATGCAGCAGAAGATGGCCGAACGTTTTCAAGGAGAGCATACGGTTACGGTATTGACTCCTGGGTTAGAAAAAACGGTCACTGTGAACATTGAAACGAGCAAATGCCGTATTGAAAGCGAAGTCGCTCGCTGGGCGATTAAAAAAGATTTTGAATTACAAGATAGAGAAGAAGCAAATGCATTCAAACATTTTGAAACACTAATTGTAGATTTGGGCGGAGGCACGGTTGACCTTGCGTTGCTTCCTGCAGGGCTTCAAGCTCCTAAAAGCAGAAATTCGTTGAAGTGTCTTACGGATATTTCATATTTGAAGCATATTGAAAAGCTAAGAAATGAAAAACTGCTTGAGTATTTTGACGATGTTCGTTCATTAGAAGAATTTATTATTGCCAATATCCATAAAGCAAAAATGGAGCAAAGAGACGGCAATAGCGGGAAAAAAGTAGATCTCACGGAGCCTATTCACGCTTCGCTTAGAGAATACACGCAAATTTTATTAACGAAAGTTGAAAATCTATTTCCGTCGCCAAAAGATAAAGTCTATAAATATATTTATATTGGAGGACTGGCTCCTATCCTTCAACAGTTTATTGGAGAGCAGATTGATAACATGTACGGGGAAGAAATCAGAGAAGAAAATCATCTTTTCTTGCCAGAGACACGCAAATTAAATTTATACGGTCTTGAAATTTTAAGTAGACATGAAACAAACGCAGTTCACGTTTAAAAAGGGGGAGCATACATGAGTCATCAAAACACTCGCCTTAAGGAAGCATTAGACGATTGGTACGGTCAACTAAGCTCCCAAATGGCTGCACCATTTTACTTACTATCAAATGCGTTTCTGACAGCTGGTAATCTATCAGCAGATATGATGGGAGCAAGGGAAAAGACCGTAAGTAATAGAGATGAACGTGCAAATTTTACAATCGAAACTGCTGACATTCCGTCAGAAGTGTCTTCATTTCTGAAAGAAAAACAGCAGGAAAACGAGCTGCAGGGCTATATAGTAAGACTAATACAGCAAGACTTGCAAAAAATGAGTAAAGAAAATGAAGTGGAGACGTTAGTTCATTCACTTCGAAAAGAGCTGTTGGGAGAAATTGACTTACTAAAAAAAGAAATGAATTCACGTCTTGCTGCAAATCGCGATGAGTATGAGGCCTCGCAGGCAAAGGAACTTCAGGATTATGTAGCCAAGCTTGTTAAACAAAACGGGGAAACAAATACCCAGGAAGAAGAGTTTCGAACGTTAGTTCATTCTTTAAGAACCGAGCTGTTAGGCGAAATTCATTTGCTTAAAAAAGAGCTTGGCTCTGCGTCAGCTCCTTCCTATAAGCAGCTGAAACCCGTTAAAAATGAGGAAGAAGAAACATTTAAAGAAGGTCAATTAATTAAAAGTGAAAAAGTGACCGGAACCATTCAAGAAGATATCGATGTAGATTTCTAAACAGAAAGTAGAGGCATGATATGCCTCTACTTTTATTATTTTTCTATTTAAAATGGGGCTGGGGCAAAAGTGTTTTAGCTAAAGGAAGATCCGAATGATGAGTCTAGATTCTTGATGGAAAATCCAACTCGTTTGCAATTTTTCAGTGGTAGGTTGAACGTAGATTTCATATATGTCGTTGCTTCTACCTGTTGATTGGAGCGCAAGACGAAGACTCCTGAGGGAAAAGCGGAATAGGTAAAACCCCGCAGAAGCGTAAGCGACGAGGAAGCTCACCGCCCGCGGAAAGCGAAGTCTGGCACTGAAATCAACAGCGGACCAATGTAAAAGCTTTAGCGTATAAATCATAAAGCTCTTTTGTTTCTTTTTAGCTTCTTTCGGAAGTATAAGCAAAGATCAAATGTAACGATGGTGAAGATACTGCATTCTATCATAAACCAAAATAACGATTCGTTTATGCCAAATCCGCCAATCGAAGCTTTTAGTTCATTTAGCTGCCTGAGAATTAAATTTATGTCATTTTCATAGGCCACAGTAAAAGATTTAATCACAAGCATGGTCATAATGACTGCTTCTACAGATATATATAGAATTTTTCTTGCTAGTTTAAGAGAAGGATTTACGTTTGATTTGGGAATTTTATAAAATAATTTCATCGCCTGTTTGCCTTTCAGTTATTTTAAGCTGTTTAAAAAGATTATTTTATTCTATAATTCTTTCCTTGGCTACAAAATCCTTTACGTCTCTTTTATGTATAGCAAGTTTTATATGTATCGAGTGGAGGCCTATTGTTTAGTGATATAGATAAAGCTTTTTATGCTGCATTTTTGATAATAACGTAGGGAGAAGTCATCGTTTATATATAAGCTACATAAAAAAAGACTGACTCGAAAACGTGGTGCACTCATTTTCTAGTCAGCTCTTTTAGTGAAAATCCATCTATTTACTTAGTAATGATCCTGAAAAAGCGTTCCAATCCTGCATAACTCCCTGCTCATCTTTAATGTTCTTCAGCCAGGGCGTTTGCTTTTGTCACATGAACCGTTCCAAATGGATGGTTTGGAGGAGCATAGATAGAGTAAAGTTTTAGCGGGGTGGTACCGGTATTGGTTACATCATGCCACGTTCCGGCAGGGATAAATATCGCATCATCATCGTAGACTTTTCGTTTAAAGGTTAGGTTGTTTTTACTTTTGCCCATTTGAACAACGCCTTGCCCTTGTTCAATGCGCAGGAATTGATCAACGTTAGGGTGGATTTCTAAGCCGATATCTTCACCGGGCTTGAGACTCATTAACGTCACTTGTAAATGTGTTCCCGTCCATAAAGCAGTGCGGTACGTATTGTTTTGCTTTGACGCTTCATTAATGTTAATAACAAATGGCCTTGGTCCATAGTCCTTTAATTTACCGTTTCTTTGCTGAAACTGTTCGTTGGTGTGATAGTGATTCGGCACATAATAACTATATGGCTGCCAGCTATAGTACACTGGGGTCTGCCACTGATGATAATAAGGTGTATAGTGCATACTCATTCTCCTTTTCTCGTTTAATTTTTCTTTTCATCCTATGCTTTTGTCAAAACGGTTGATACCATTTGCCTTTTTGTCTGCGGTCTTTATCCACTTATTTTTTGCTGAAATCATGTGATTAATAATTTATCTGAGCTCTTTGATTGTTTTGCGGTGGTTAAAAAATACTTTCATCACTTTAATACGATAATTCATTAAAAAATATATCGTATGAAAACGTTTTATTTGATATAATTTTAGGAGATGAAAATTATTTTAAAGGGTGACGTTCATTGAAAGAAAAAAAACTTCAAGAATTAACTGAACATCTTAATAATTTATTCAACAATTTAATTCATGGATCTATCACAGAAGGTGAATTTAATGAGCTGTCCGAAGAGCTTTACAGAAAGCAAACTAGGCTGCGCTATGAGATAGAGTGTGAGAAAGGTTCGTATTATAGAGAATATTTTAGAGGCTAAGGCTTTGTATTAGACTGCTTTATGAGAAATAAGAAAAGGCCTCCATTTAGGAGGCCTTTTCTTAACTTCTAGTAGAAAGTGGAGTGATACTTTCTATTTCAATAAGTATATTAGTATATTTACTTTATAAAAAATAAAACTGTTGAAGCTCTAAAACTCGCTATTCACCCCCAAAAACCTGTATGATAGGTTTAAGATTACCGCATATGAGATATATGTATAGTAAAAAGGGGTGATGAGCTGTGAAGTGGTATAAAGGAGTTGTCATGCAAGTCTTAATGACAGAAATCGAAACAGCAAGAGAGCATATGGTTATGTTAGGACTTACAGAAGGTCTTACAAGTCGTAATACAGTTCGAATCAGTCAAACCCTTGATTATTTATTAAATGAACTAAGTAAAGTGATGGCCGCAGATTAATCGTATTTTTTATATAAAAATGAAAAGAGCTGCTGACTTCAAAGCAGCTCTTTATAAGTTGCCTTACTGTTTACTTTAATGTTTATAATACTATTGAAGCTAAATATAAAGTTGAAACCTAGAAAATGAGTTGAAAGCGCCCGTGAAAAGGGAAGCTTAGATACATAAAGCAAACGCCGTACTAAGAATGGCGATGGAGGTATAGTGGAATGGAATATCATATTAAAGAGGCCGCTGCAAAGGTAGGGCTGCCTACGCATACGCTTCGATACTACGAACAGCAAGGGCTTTTACCTTTTATAAAAAGAGACGAGAACGGAAATCGTATTTTTAGCGAGTCCGATATCGAGTGGCTAGAATTTATTATTTGCTTACGAAAAACGGATATCGCTCTTTTAGAATTACGTAAAATTGTTGAATTAACACAAGAAGGCGATGATACAATCGGTTTGCGCAAGCAGATATTTAAAAAGCATAGAGAGAAAATGATGGAAAAACAAAGAGAGCTGGACGCAGCTTTTAGAAAAGTTGAAACGAAAATTGACTACTATGATAAATTAGAACAAAAGTATCAGGAAGAGCTTTCATCTAAAGCCTAATTTACCGTTTGTTTTTCTTATTTTATAAAGAAATAAAAAGCGGGCAGCTAATCCAATTAGCTGCCCGCTTTTCTCTAAATTTACAGTGTAGAAATGTCAATAACAAATCGATAGCGAACATCGCTGCTAAGAACGCGCTCGTACGCTTCGTCTACTTGATTAGCATCGATAACTTCAATCATAGGAGCAACGCCGTGTTCAGCCGCAAAATCAAGCATTTCTTGTGTTTCACGAATGCCGCCTACAAGTGAACCAGCAATGCTGCGACGTCCCATGATAAGTGAGAATACGCTGTATTGATCTGGGTTAGCAGGTGCGCCAACGTTAACAAGCGTTCCATCTACGCGAAGTAATGATAAGTATTGATCCACGTTCAGGTTAGCCGATACCGTGTTTAAGATAAGGTCAAAGCGACCCGCTAATTCAGTAAATGTCGTCTCATCACTTGTTGCAAAATAATGATCTGCACCAAAGCTTAGAGCTTCTTCTTTTTTATTGTTAGAACGGCTCAATACCGTAACTTCAGCACCCATTGCATGTGCAAATTGAATCGCAACATGTCCAAGACCGCCCATTCCTACAATCGCAACTTTTTTGCCAGGACCAGCATTCCAGTGCTTTAACGGAGAAAATGTTGTAATCCCTGCACATAGAAGAGGACTTGCTGCATCCATACTTAAATTATCAGGAATACGAACAACGAATCCTTCTTTTACGACGATTTTTTGGCTGTAGCCGCCGTATGTAGGATTTCCGTCGTAATCCAACGAATTATACGTTTGAACAACGCCTTTTGTACAGTATTGCTCGTCACCGTTCACACAGTACTCGCACTCTCCGCAAGAGTCAACGAAACATCCAACGCCCACGCGATCGCCAACCTTGTATTTTGTTACGTTTTCTCCAACAGCTTCAACTACTCCGGCGATTTCGTGACCAGGAACCATCGGGAACATTCCGCCGCCCCACTCATCAAATGCACTATGAATATCAGAGTGACAGATGCCGCTAAACTTAATATCAATTAAAACGTCATCTGCTCGCAGTTCTCTGCGTTCAATCGTCGTATTCTCAAATTTTGCCTTTGCATGCGGCGCACTTAAAACACGTGATGTTGTTGTATGTTGATGATTATTACACATAAGTAAAAACACAATCCTTTCGTAATTTGATGTATTTAAAAGCTACAACACTAGCTTAAACGTTAAAGTCGACTTTAAAGCAAGAGTTTTTTTAAAAAAACTCTTGCTTTCTATGATTTTATGAAAAAAGGAGAGTAAGGAATAGTGTAGCAGCTTTTTATCTATGTTTTAGTTAAAAGAAATTCTTCAAGAGTGCGAGCGGCGGCGTGTTCATCGATTCCACCTGTCATTAAGGTAATTTCATCTCCTTCGTTAACAGCTAGCTCCATAACCTTCATTATGCTTTTGGCATTCGCAGATTTTCCGTCTTTCGCAAGAAGAATGTCACTTTTAAAAGAGAAAGCTCTATGTACAAATAAAGCTGTATGTCTAGCCTGAAGTCCGCCGGGGAGTTGCACCGTAATCCTTTTAATCACCATAGTATTTCTCCTTTTTTGTTTTTTAAAGCTATAAAACTAGCTTAAACGTTAAAGCCTACTTTAATGCAAGAGGTAATTTGGATAAAAAGAGGAAAGGGAATAAAAGCTAAGCCTAATGTTAATGCACATAGTGATCCTGCTGTTAGTATGAGGGAATGCGAGCGAAGCGTAATGCCGCTTTTAAAGGAAAGTTCTCATAAATCCTTTTGTTGGATGAGCAAAACACGTAAGAAGAGACCCCAAAAAAGAAAGAAAAATGATGAAATACTAAGCAAATGAGAAGATTTGCCTCTTTTAACAGGTATGTGTACGTTTTCATGCGGAATGTTTCCGTTTCCACTGACTTTGTCAAACAGCAGACAATTGTTGATAATAGAGCTATATAAGAGGCAAAGGGGACGATGAAATGAAAAAATCTATTTTAAAAGTAGAGAAGTTCATAACTGAATTTAAAACGTCAATGACAAGCTACGGAGAAGCTATTATAAAAGTAAAAGGAAACTGATTATAAAAAGATGCAGGTCATTTTTTTATAAATCCATTCCATAAATTCATACTAAATAATAATGCTATTAAAATAAGAAATATAACTTCGCTGATAAAAGCTTTGTCTATTGTTGAAATAACAGTAGACAAAGCTTTTTTGTGTGGTTATATAAGTGGATGTGATATCTTTTATAACCAGCATTTTTAGAAGGAATAAGCCTTTAGGCAGATGCAGTGTATAAAAAATTCTGAAATTTTATTATTGACTGAAAGCGTTTTTAATATTAATATTAATTCAAACTTAACCAATATTTAACCAACACATAACAAAAGAGTTTTTTTATCTACAAATGAAATCGATTTCATTTGTAGAGTTATAAGATTGGTAAGTTTTATCACTATCTATTGCTAGTGAGGCAGCATTACACAATAAGGGGAAAAGAGGAATCAAAATGGGAAACGAAAATATTTTGTGGGGAATTGCTCCAATCGGCTGGAGAAATGATGATATTCCTGAAATTGGTGCAGAAAACACATTGCAGCATCTGTTAAGCGATATCGTCGTAGCGGGCTTTCAAGGAACAGAAGTGGGAGGTTTTTTTCCTGAACCAAGCATATTAAACAAAGAGCTTGAGCTTCGAAATTTAAGAATTGCGGGTCAATGGTTTAGCAGTTTTATCATTCGTGATGGCATAGAGGAAACGTTAAGTTTATTTCACAAACATTGTCAGTATCTACAGGAAGTGGATGCTGACGTGGCGGTCGTATCTGAGCAAACTTACAGTGTTCAAGGGATTGAAAGAAATGTTTTTGCTGAAAAACCTTATTTCAGTGATCAAGAATGGGAAGCTTTATGTGCAGGATTAAATGAGCTGGGAAAAATCGCAGCAGAA
Organism: Priestia megaterium; assembly: GCF_023824195.1. NCBI lineage: Bacteria > Bacillati > Bacillota > Bacilli > Caryophanales > Bacillaceae > Priestia > Priestia megaterium. The sequence continues at coordinate 3,479,784 of NZ_CP085442.1, read as the reverse complement.
TACGGTTTACACCTTGTCTATCATCACCATATGGGAACAGGTGTACAAACATTAGCTGAAATTGATCGGTTAATGGAAGGAACGGACGCAAATCATGTTCATCTCCTATATGATACGGGACATATTTATGTTTCTGACGGAGACTATATGGAGCTATTACATAAACATATAGATCGTATTAAACACGTTCATTTTAAGGATGCAAGAAGAAACGTACTAGAGCAGTGCAAGCGAGAAGGAAAGTCATTTTTGCAGTCGTTTCTAGCGGGTATGTTTACCGTGCCGGGTGATGGATGTGTAGATTTTACAAACGTGTATAAAGCGTTAGTTGACTATAATTACAAAGGATGGATTGTGGTTGAGGCGGAACAGGACCCTTCCATTGCGCATCCATTGGAATATGCTTTAATGGCCCGAAAGTACATTAACGAAAAGTTAGTTATTCATTCTTAAAATAAGACGGGGGAATTAGCATGGGTAAACAGGGAAATCAACATTCATTTTTACGTACGATCATTTTAGTTTCTACGTTTGGTGGACTGCTTTTTGGATATGACACGGGAGTTATTAATGGGGCACTGCCTTATATGTCTGAATCTGATCAATTGAATCTCAACTCTTTTACTCAAGGTCTTGTAACGAGCGCTCTGTTATTTGGTGCTGCATTTGGTGCGGTAGTAGGCGGCAGGCTAGCAGATTATAACGGGCGGCGTAAAACGATTCTGTATCTCGCCATTCTATTTTTTGTTTCCACAATTGGATGTACAATTTCGCCAAACGCAGCCATTATGATTCTTTGCCGTTTCCTATTAGGACTTGCTGTAGGGGGCGCATCTGTTACCGTACCGACATATTTAGCTGAAATGTCACCAGCTGAAAGTCGAGGAAAAATGGTAACTCAAAATGAACTTATGATCGTTACTGGTCAACTTCTTGCCTTTACGTTTAACGCGATTATCGGAAATATGCTAGGAGAAAACCCTCACGTTTGGCGATATATGCTGCCAATCGCTGCCATTCCAGCTGTCTTTTTATTCTTTGGCATGCTTAGAGTACCAGAAAGTCCGCGCTGGCTTGTGTCAAAAGGGAAAAATAACGAAGCGCTAACGGTTCTTCAAAAGATACGAGAAAGTAAAAGAGCCAAATCAGAGCTGCAGGAGATTGAGAGCGCTTACGAGCAAGAAGCAAAAATGGAAAAAGCAACGTTTAAAGATTTAACAACTCCGTGGGTTCGAAGAGTCGTTTTCCTTGGTATTGGAATTGCTGTCGTACAGCAAATTACCGGCGTAAACTCCATCATGTATTACGGCACTGAAATTTTAAAAGACGCAGGTTTTCAAACAGAAGCTGCTCTTATTGGAAATATCGGAAATGGAGTCATCTCCGTTTTAGCCACTTTTGTAGGGATTTGGCTGTTAGGTAAAGTAGGGCGCAGACCAATGCTTATAACTGGGTTAGTGGGAACCACTACTGCCCTGCTGCTGATTGGCATATTTTCTCTTGTATTTGAAGGATCTGCGGCACTTCCATATATCGTATTAGCACTAACGATTACGTTCCTCGCGTTTCAGCAAGGAGCTATATCTCCGGTAACCTGGCTAATGCTTTCAGAAATTTTCCCTTTACGATTAAGAGGCTTAGGAATGGGTGTTACCGTATTTTGTCTGTGGGGAATTAACTTCCTTGTAGGATTAACGTTTCCGGTTTTACTGGCCAGCATTGGCTTATCCACTACGTTTTTTGTTTTTGTTGTACTCGGAATCGGAGCGATTTTATTTGTTAAAAAGTTTTTACCGGAAACGAAAGGGCTTACACTTGAAGAACTGGAGCAAAGGTTCCGCAGCTACGATAATGAAGACGCTGACGTCATGAATGACAATAAAATTATTTAAACAAAGAATGGAGAGAATGATTATGAAACTATGTTTTAACGAAGCAACAACATTAGAAAATTCAAATCTTGTAAAGGACCTTGAGTATTGCAACAAGCACGGATATGATTATATCGAAATTCGTACAATGGATAAGCTGCCTGAGTATTTAGAAAGTCACTCAATGGATGATTTAGCGCAGTTTTTTAATACAAATCATATTAAACCGCTAGCGTTGAACGCTTTAGTCTTCTTTAATAACCGCAGTGAAAAAGAGTACCAGGCAGTGATAGAAGAGTTTAAGAGTATGCTAGAAACCGCTCAAAAGATAGGTGCTCAGTATATTGTAGCCGTTCCTTTAGTAACGGAACAAAAAATAGTAAAAGCAGAGATTAAGAATAGCTGCGTACAAGTGCTGAATGAATTATCGGAATTGGCTGAACCTTACGGAGTTAAAATCGCCGTTGAGTTTGTAGGACACCCTCAGTGCACGGTTAATACGTTTGATCAAGCTTATGATATTGTTCAAGCTGTAAACCACGATAACGTAGGCTTAGTACTTGACTGCTTCCACTTCCATGCAATGGGATCAAAACTAGAAGACTTAAAACAAGCGGATATTTCTAAAATATTTATCGTTCATATTGATGACACGGAAGATTTTCCTATTGGCTTCTTAACAGATGAAGACCGAGTATGGCCAGGTCTAGGAGCGATTGATTTAGATGCTATTTTCTCAACATTAAAAGAAAAAGGCTATAATGATGCGGTATCTGTAGAGCTATTTCGACCTGAATATTATCAATTAAGCGCAGAAGAAGCAATTAAGACAGCTAAAGAGACAACCATTAAGGCTATCTCGGAATACTACAGCTTTCAAACAACAAAATCATATTCATGATAAGGAGTGTCAGTCGGTGACGTTAGTATCTTCAAAACTAGTATCAATGAAAGATATGCTTCATGCCGCTAAAAAAGGAAACTATGCGGTTGGTCAGTATAATATTAACAGCCTGCAGTGGGCACAAGCCATTTTACAAGCTGCCGAAGAGGAAAAAGCGCCTGTCATTGCAGCCGTTTCAGACAGGCTTGTGGACTATTTAGGCGGATTTAAAACGATTGTAGGCATGATCGAAGGTTTGTTAGAGGAAATGAATATTACTGTTCCTGTCGCGCTTCACTTAGATCACGGTATGAGTGTAGAAAGGTGTAAAAAAGCTATCGACGCTGGGTTTAGCTCGGTCATGTTTGACGGTTCTCATTATCCAATTGATGAAAATATTGCCATGACTAAGCAAGTAGTAGACTATGCTGCTGCTCAGTATGTCTCCGTTGAAGCCGAAGTTGGAACAGTCGGAGGCATGGAAGACGGGCTTGTTGGCAACATCGTGTACGCTGCCCCTGCCGAATGTCTGCGTCTTGTAAAAGAAACGGGAGTCGATGCGTTAGCGGCTGCTTTAGGTTCAGTTCACGGACAGTACCAAGGCGAACCGCAGCTAGGCTTTGATGAAATGAAAGAAATAGCTGACTTAACAGATGTACCGCTGGTTTTACACGGCGGTTCCGGTATACCAAACTATCAAATTCAAAAAGCAATAGCTCTTGGACATGCGAAAATCAATGTGAACACAGAGTGCCTTCAGGCCTGGACGCGCGCTGTCCGTCAAACATTGGAAAGCGACAGTGCAGTGTATGATCCGCGAACCATTCTTACACCGGGAAAAGAAGCGGTTATGGCGACTGTAAAAGAGAAAATGAGAGAGTTTCATACAAGTCATAAGGCTTAATAAAAAAGAGGCTGGGACAAAAGCATTATAGTTGAAGCAAGATCCGAACGATGAATGGAGATTCTTGATGGAGAATCAAACTCGTTCGGATTTTTTCATGGTGATGATGAGCGTAGGTTTCAGGTATGTAGTTACTTCTAGCTGTTGATTGGAGGGGAAGGCGAAGACTCCTGCCGGAAAAGCGGAAGAGGTGAGACCCCGCAGGAAGCGAAGCCTTGCACGAAAATCACCAGCGGTGCAACAAACGATTTATACTAGCTTATGTATCTAACTTGTTTGTCTTTAGCTGAAATTGATGTAGTTATGTCTCAAACTCTCTTTGTTTTAGCAGTTACTCTTCTAGAAAATGCCTTTTGTAAAGGTTATAATAGTAAATAACAAAAAAGCGAAAAGAAAGATAAGCGGGGGAGGTAGAAATGTTAAAAACGAAGCGAATTCAACAAATTCAAGAGTATGTTTTTGAACATGAATCTGTCTCATTAGATGATTTGGTTTCGGTGTTTGAAGTCTCCAAAAACACGATTCGACGCGACGTTCAAAAGTTAGTGGATGAAGGGCATATTAAAAAAGTATATGGCGGAGTAGCCGTTAATCATGTGAAGCTGGAATCATTTAATGAAAGACAAACAAGAAACCAGTTTCAAAAGCGTTTAATTGCCAAAACGGCAGCTCAGTACGTAGAAGACGGAGACGTCATCTTTATTGATTCAGGAACCACCACGTTAGAAATGATTGAATTTCTAAAAGACAAATCGATAACGATTGTTACAAATAGTTTAGATGTTATAGTAAAAGCCTTGCCTTTTGATGCGTTAAAAGTAATTTCTACGGGCGGCTATCTTGAGCGTGAAACTCAATCATTTTCAAGCTTTAACCATGCCAATCCTGTAAAGAACTACAACTTTGATAAAGTATTTATGGCTTCTACGGGTATTTCCATATCAAATGGGGTTACCAATTCATCGCCCGTTGAAAGTGAAATCAAAGAAACGGTCATAAAAAGAAGTACAAAAGTGTTTTTATTAGCAGATCATACGAAATTTGATAAGTATGCAATGATTACGTATTGTCAGCTGCATGAAGTGGATTATTTAATTACAGATAAAGTGGACGTCAGCTATCAGCACTATGCAAAAGAAAATGAGATTACACTTATCCTTGCGGAAGAATAAGTGTTTTTGAGGTATTATACATATGCTTAGATCTAGAGCCAGTAGGCATACATAGAAGTATGCCTTTTCTTTTTTCTTCACATCGTGCTCCTCTATAAAGCGGTTACAGTGAATAAAAAGATAAACTAACAAAATTTTTAAAAAAGTGTTTACAAAGTAAACTGAATATTATAAACTAGGTTCATAGATAAGAAAGCGCTTTTAAAACTAGATGAAATCGATTTCATCGAACGAAGCTAAATGTATAATAAGATTGGTTTTACAGGTAAGACAGAACATGAAAAATTGATGGGGAAGTTAAGGATGGAGTTTGAAAAATATTTTTTTAACACCAAATGAAATCGATTTCATTAGAAAGTGGAATTTATGATGAATTTTCGAGCTTTTCTCCATCTTCAAGTATTAAAAAGTACAGGGATTGAAAGTATTTGTCTCATCGCTAAATAGTAGCTGAAACAAAGGAAAGAGCTAGGAAGTAAGAGGATAGAACCTCATTTATCACATGGAATGAAATCGATTTCATTTAAAAAAGAGAAAAAAGGGTAGAAAAATCAATCTGATGGTGATTAATTTCAGAAGATAAGGTAGGAAGGTATATGAAAACGATAAGGTTAACAACTAGTCAAGCTTTAGTAAAATTTCTAAATCAGCAATATGTAGAGTTTGATGGAAAAAAAGAGCGTTTCATCAAAGGAGTATTCACCATTTTTGGACATGGAAATGTGGTGGGGATCGGGCAAGCGCTGCAGGAAAACCCAGGGGAGCTTGAAGTGTATCAAGGCAGAAACGAGCAGGGAATGGCTCATGCTGCAGTAGCTTTTGCAAAACAAAAACATCGAAAGCAAATCATGGCCTGCTCTTCTTCCGTTGGTCCAGGCTCAGCGAATATGGTTACATCGGCTGCGACGGCTACTGCAAACAATATTCCGGTGCTGCTTTTGCCAAGCGATGTGTTTGCAACTCGCCAGCCGGATCCGGTTCTTCAACAAATTGAACAAACGCATGATTTATCTCTTTCTACAAATGATGCCTTCCGGTCCGTCAGCAAGTACTGGGATCGAGTCAGCCGTCCAGAACAGCTGATGTCGGCTATGATCAATGCGATGCGTGTATTAACAGATCCGGCAGATACAGGAGCCGTTACAATCGCGCTGCCGCAGGATGTACAAGGGGAAGCGTGGGATTTTCCAGAAAGTTTCTTCCGTGAGCGTACCCACCTGATTGAACGCCGCGAGCCTTCGCAAGAAAGTATTAGAAATGCGGTGGAGCTGATTAAATCAAAGAAAAAGCCTCTTCTTATTTTAGGAGGCGGCGTTCGTTATTCAGAGGCTGCGGATACATTTGCTGCATTTGCTGAAAAGTTTCATATTCCGTTTAGCGAAACGCAAGCTGGAAAAAGCGGTCTTGAAAGCAATCACCCTTTAAATCTAGGAGGAGTTGGCGTAACGGGTAACAGCGCTGCTAATAAAATAGCGCAATCAGCGGATTTAATTATTGGTGTGGGTACACGTTTTACAGATTTTACGACTTCTTCAAAGCTGTTTTACGCTGAGACGGATGTATTAACCATTAACATTTCTGAATTTCACGCATCAAAATTGGAGGCTACTAAAATTGTCGCGGATGCCAAAGTGGGTCTTGAAGTTCTTTCGTCTGCATTAGAAGGCTATAAATCAGGCTATGAAACTGAAATTGAAGAAGCCAAATCAGAGTGGAATCAAGAGCTGACTCGTCTAAAAAATATTGCATACACAGGCGAAGAATTTATTCCGGAAATTAAAGGGCATTTTGATCAAAGCCTGTCGGAGTATAAAGATAGCCTGAGCACCGAACTTGTCCAAACGACTGTGCTAGGTAAAGTAAACGAACTAATTGCACCTGATTCTATTATTACATGTGCAGCGGGAAGCCTCCCGGGTGACCTTCAGCGCATGTGGATCTCAAATGAACGTAATACGTATCACCTTGAATACGGATATTCATGCATGGGCTATGAAATTGCTTCTGCCTTGGGCGCTAAGATGGCTGAGCCGGATAAAGAAGTGTATGCGATGGTAGGAGACGGAAGCTACTTAATGCTTCATAGTGAGCTGGTAACGAGCATTCAAGAAGGAATTAAAATAAATATTGTTCTTTTTGATAATTCCGGCTTTGGCTGCATCAACAACTTGCAAATGGATAATGGAATTGAAAGCTTCGGCACAGAATTCCGCGTTCGTAATCCACGAACGGGGCAGCTTGATGGAGATATTATGCGCATCAACTTTGCTCAATCTGGAGCTGCGTACGGAGCAAAAACATATGAAGTGTATACGATGGAAGAGCTTGAATGTGCCATTGAAGATTCAAAAAAGCAAAGTGTTAGTACACTGATTGACATTAAAGTTCTTCCAAAAACAATGACGGACGGCTACGATTCTTGGTGGCATGTAGGAGTAGCAGCCGTATCTGAAAGCTCAGACGTTCAAACGGCGTTTGAAGGCAAAGAAAGCCAGTTGCAAAAAGCAAGAAAATATTAAGCTCTTAAAAAACTAGAAGCTTTAGCTTACTCGGTTAAAGAGTGTCCCTAGCATAAACACGTTAAAAAATAAGAAATAGAAAGGTGTGGAAAGTAATGGCTGATTTAATCGTACCAACAAAAACAGCTGACAGTGATGGAAACGTACTAAGCATCACCCCACAATCTGCAGGATGGGAGCACATTGGCTTTGACGTTTACTCATTAAAAAAAGGTCAAAAGCTTAAAAAGAACACGGAAAATCAAGAGATTTGTATTGTGATTTTAACCGGTAAGTCCAACGTTTCTACAAAAGAAGAGAAATGGGAAAACATCGGACAGCGAATGGATATCTTTGAAAAAATCCCTCCGTACTCCGTATATGTATCGAATGATGATCACTATGAAGTAGAAGCTGTAACCGACTTGGAAATTGCGGTGTGCGCAGCACCTGGAAAAGGTACATACCCTGCTCGTTTAATTACGCCGCAGGATGTGGGCGTAGAGCATCGCGGAGCAGGAAATATCGCGAGACAAGTCCATAACATTCTTCCAGAACAAAAGCCGGCTGATAGTCTGCTAGTAGTCGAAGTGTTTACGCCGGAAGGAAACTGGTCAAGCTATCCTCCTCATAAGCACGATCAAGATAACTTGCCGCATGAATCGTATTTAGAGGAGACGTACTATCATAAAGTTAACCCAGGACATGGATTTGCGATTCAACGGGTATATACGGACGATCAATCTCTAGATGAAACAATGGTCATTAAAGATGGAGATGCAGTCTTGGTTCCTAAAGGCTATCACCCGGTATCTGCTCCTCCGGGTTATGAAGTTTATTATTTAAACGTCATGGCTGGTCCTGTTCGAACATGGAAATTTAATAATAGCAAAGATCATGAATGGATTATGGAAGAAAAATTAGCATTAAAGTAAGGAGACGACGTGACTATGAGTTATTTAACATTCGATTCGCAAAAGCGATTTGACCTTCTTGCAGTAGGAAGGCTTTGCATCGACTTAAATGCAAATGAATTTAATCGCCCGATGGAAGACACGATGACGTTTACAAAATACGTAGGAGGATCTCCTGCTAACATTGCTATTGGTCTTTCTAGACTTGGAATGAAGACAGGCTTTATTGGAAAAGTGTCAAATGACCAAATGGGCCGCTTCAGCACCAGATATTTAAATCAACATAACATCAACACAGAAGGCATTGTAGTTGATCAAACAGGAGCCGTAACCGGACTGGCCTTTACTGAAATAAAAAGTCCTGAAGAATGCAGCATCCTTATGTACCGTGATAACGTGGCAGATTTAAAGCTTGATCCAACGGAAGTTTCTGAAGAGTACATCAAGCAATCAAAAGCGCTGCTCATCTCTGGAACTGCTCTTGCTAAAAATCCTTCAAGAGAAGCTGTGTTTCTTGCTCTTGAATATGCGAGAAAACATAGCGTGGTTGTATTCTTTGATGTTGACTACCGCCCGTATACGTGGGAGTCAGAAGCTGAAACGGCCGTCTACTATAATTTAGCAGCAGAAAAATCAGACGTGATTATCGGTACGCGAGAAGAATTCGATATGATGGAAAAGCTTTTAAATTATGAAGAATCAAATGATCAAGTTACAGCTGAACGATGGTTTTCTCATCATGCTAAGATTGTTGTCATCAAGCACGGAGGAGAAGGGTCGATTGCTTATACAAAAGACGGCCAGTCTCATCGAGGCGGCATCTTTAAAACAAAAGTGCTCAAAACATTTGGAGCTGGCGACTCCTACGCATCTGCCTTTATTTACGGATTAATGCAAGGGTTTACAATTCCTGAAGCTATGAGATTTGGCGGTGCTTCTGCTTCCATCGTTATTTCAAAACACAGCTCTTCCGATGCAATGCCAACTGTAGAAGAAATTAAGCAGTTTATGGAAACAGCTGAAGAAGTACTGCAACAAGCGTAATCAAAAATTGAGAGGAGAATGAACATGACACAAACAACAGTAAAAACAGTAAAAAACTATATTGGCGGCGAATGGGTGGATTCATCTACAAGTCTTACAGAACCAGTTTATAACCCTGCAACGGGTGAAGTCATTGCAGAGGTGCCTCTTTCAACAAAAGCAGATGTAGATCAAGCGGTGCAAGCTGCGAATGAAGCATTCAAAGGATGGTCAAAAACTGCGGTGCCAAAACGTGCGCGTATCTTATTTAAATATCAGCAGCTATTAGTAGATAACTGGGACGAGTTAGCAAAACTTGTGACGCTCGAAAACGGAAAAAGCTTTAATGAAGCGCGCGGAGAAGTACAGCGCGGAATTGAATGCGTAGAATTTGCAGCAGGTGCTCCTACGTTAATGATGGGAAAACAGCTTCCTGACATTGCAACTGGCATTGAGTCTGGCATGTATCGTTATCCAATCGGCGTTATTGGCGGGATCACGCCGTTCAACTTCCCAATGATGGTTCCTTGCTGGATGTTCCCTCTTGCAATTGCTTGCGGTAATACATTTGTATTAAAGCCGTCTGAGCGCACGCCGCTTTTAGCAGCAAGATTAGTAGAATTATTTGAAGAAGCTGGATTGCCAAAAGGCGTATTAAACATTGTAAACGGCGCGCATGATGTGGTAAATGGCCTTCTTGAACATAAATTAGTGAAAGCTATTTCGTTTGTAGGTTCGCAGCCAGTAGCTGAATATGTGTATAAAAAAGGTACAGAAAACTTAAAGCGTGTTCAAGCATTAGCGGGTGCTAAAAACCACTCAATCGTATTAAACGATGCTGACTTAAACGTAGCAACAAAACAAATTATCGGAGCTGCTTTCGGATCAGCAGGTGAACGCTGCATGGCAGCATCTGTCGTAACGGTGCAAGAAGACGTGGCAGATGAATTAATTTCACGACTTGTTCAAGAGTCAAACAACATCGTCATTGGAAACGGATTAGAAAAAGATGTTTTCTTAGGACCGGTTATTCGTGAAAACCATAAAGAACGTACGCTTAGCTATATTGAATCTGGCGTAGAAGAAGGAGCTCGCTTAGTTCGTGACGGCCGTGAAGATCATGCAGTAAAAGAGAACGGCTATTTTGTTGGACCAACTATTTTTGATAACGTTACACAAGAAATGAAAATCTGGCAAGATGAAATCTTTGCACCGGTGCTTTCTATCGTACGTGTAAAAACGTTAGAAGAAGCAATTGACGTTGCCAATAACTCCCGATTCGCAAACGGAGCTTGTATCTATACAGACAGCGGCGCAAGCGTACGGGAGTTCCGTGAAAATATTGAGTCAGGCATGCTAGGAGTGAATGTAGGGGTGCCAGCACCTATGGCGTTTTTCCCATTCTCAGGCTGGAAAGACTCTTTCTACGGCGATCTTCATGCCAACGGTACGGACGGCGTAGAGTTCTATACAAGAAAGAAAATGGTTACGGCCCGCTACTAAGAATTCACTTATTGTACTATGGGATACTAGCGACATTTGCTAGTACCCTGTAGTACAATCTAATAAAAAAAATAAAAGTCGGTTTTTTCGTAGTAACAAAATGGAAGTGATTAGTTGAGTGCTATAAGTACCGTCAAAGATAAATATCTTTTTGCAGCTGTTTCGTTTATCTTTTGGTTCTCGCAGTTTATTTACGTACCTATTTTGTCTCCTTATATGGAAGGGCTAGGAGGCAAGTATGCCTTTATTGGTTTAGTGTTAAGCAGCTATGGACTCATGCAGCTGTTATGTCGCCTTCCGCTCGGGATCTTTTCAGACTTTGTGAAAATGAGAAAACCGTTTGTTATCTTCGGCATGATAGCCAGCATGTCGAGCTGCCTGCTATTTTCGTTGACCGATAGCTTAATAGGCGTGTTTATATCACGCTGTTTAGCTGGATTGGCAGCGGCAACGTGGGTTGCCTTTACGATTTTATATTCAAGCTACTTTGAACGTGAAAAAACTACTCGTGCTATGAATATCATCTCATTTATAGTGGTTTTGGCTCAGCTTTTGGGCATGAGTTTAAGCGGTTACATCGTGAGTAAGTGGGGATGGCACGCTCCGTTTTGGATAGGGACGATCTTGAGTGTAATAGGCGCCGTTCTTTCTCTTTTCATTCACGAGCCTAAACAGAACATAAAGAGATCGCCTATAAAGCTTAAGGAATTAATCGGCGTAATAAAAGAGCCTTCGCTATTAAAAATTTCGCTGCTGTCTATTTTAGCACACAGCATTATTTTCACGACTATGTTTGGTTTTACTCCTGCGTACGCATTAAGCGCAGGATTTAGAGAGAGCGAGCTGAGTTTGATTGTCTTTTCCTTTATGATCCCTCATGCAGCTGCTCCTCTTATTATGGAAAAGCTATTTGTTTGGCGCTTTGGAAAATGGAGCATCTTGAAGGCCGCATTTTTTCTGGCCGCATTCTTTACCTGTATGATTCCTATGACGGAAAATAAACTTTTGCTTTGTATCATTCAAAGTGTGAACGGTTTTTCATTAGGATTAGTGTTTCCTCTTATGTTAGGAATGTCTATTGAAAGAATAGCTGTAGAAAAAAGAGCTACGGCGATGGGAGGCTACCAAGCGCTGTATGCGTTAGGAATATTCGGAGGTCCTTTTGCTGCAGGAATATTAAATTCTTGGATGGGACTTAAAGCAGGCTTCTTTTTTGCAGCAGCCTTAGGGTTAACTGCTACTGTTTTTGCAGCGGCATGGGATAAGAAAGAAGCGTCATATAAAGTTTTTAAAGCAAAATAAAAAGTATGGCAGCAAGCATCTATTTCTATTTTTAAGCACTATTATTTAAGTTCACATATTAAAGGAGGCCATTGATTATGGTATTAAAAATTGGCGTTATTGGAACAGGAGCAATTGGACAAGATCATATTAGAAGAATTACCAATACATTATCAGGCGGCAAAATTGTTGCGGTTACGGATGTAAATCAAGAACAAGCAAAAGCTGTTGTAAAAAATCAAAACTTGGATGCCGTTATTTATGATGACGGACATGAGCTGATTAAGTCAAAAGATGTAGATGCAGTTGTTGTTACGTCTTGGGGACCGACACACGAGGAGTTTGTGCTGGCAGCGATTCAAGCTGGAAAATCTGTATTTTGCGAAAAGCCGCTTGCTACAACAGCAGAGGGCTGCAAAAGAATCGTTGACGCTGAAATTACACACGGCAAGCCATTGGTGCAAGTCGGCTATATGCGCCGCTATGATACAGGGTATCGCGCTTTAAAGAAAGTGATTGAAAGCGGGCAAATTGGTGAAGCATTAATGGTTCACTGCGCACACAGAAATCCTACGGTACCTGATACATACACGGGCGATATGTCAATTGTTGATACATTCATCCACGAAATTGACGTGTTGCGCTGGTTATTAAATGACGATTATGTATCTGTTCAAATCGTGGCACCGCGAAAAACGAGCAAGGCACTTGAACATCTGCAAGATCCAATCATGGTGCTGCTTGAAACAAAGCAAGGCGTCCGAATTGATGCTGAGGTTTTTGTAAACTGCCAGTACGGCTATGATATTCAATGTCAAGTAGTAGGAGAAACAGGAATTGCCAACTTACCTGAACCTTCAAGCGTCGTGTTACGCAGCGAAGCAAAAAAATCTACTGAAATTTTAGTAGATTGGAAAGATCGATTCATCGACTCTTATGATACAGAGCTGCAAGACTGGATTAATTCAACGCTTAAAGGCGAAGTGAATGGACCAACAGCATGGGATGGTTACGTTGCGGCCGTTACTTCAGATGCTTGCTTAGAAGCGAAAAAATCAGGAAACATTGTTCCTATTTCGTTAGGCGAACGTCCGGATTTTTATTATAAAACGTTAACCGCAGCCGGCAAACTGTAAGCGTAAAAACGTTTTGCTTACGAAACAGCTTAATTAAAACTTAGGGGATGGACACGTCTAGTGTGCATAAAAGAAAGGGGAGTTTTACATTGCGTTTAGCATATGATCCGTCACATTACCGTGACAATACAAGTTTAAAAGATACGATTGATACAGTTGCAAGATTAGGTTATGAATACGTAGAGTTATCTCCGCGCAAAGATTTTATTTGGTTTTATGAATACCCAAAAGTTGATAAACAGCGTATAAAAGACTTAAAAAGATACTGTGCCGATGCTGGGGTAAAAATTTCTTCTGTGCTTCCGGTGCAGCAGTGGTCTTCACCAAATGAGCAGGAACGCGAAGCGGCAGTAAGGAACTGGAAGCGTACAATTGAAATTACTTCTGAGCTGGAAGTAGATTTAATGAACAGTGAATTCAGCGGCGACAAGAGCCGGCCTGTTGAAAGCGAAGCAGCTTTTGTTAAATCGATGGAAGAGCTGATGCCGATTTTTGAAAAAGAAGGAATTAAGCTTAACCTCCAATCGCATCCAAATGATTTTATTGAGTTAAATACAGAAGCTATTGCAATGATTCGTGCGCTGGATAAAGACTGGATTAAATTAGTTTATTCTGTCCCTCATGCTTTCTTTTATGACGATGGCATTGGTGATGTAGCAAAGCATATCGATGAAGCAGGTGATTTGCTTGCACACGTTCTGATAGCTGATACGCTGAACCATAAAGCAGCGTTTGGACTGCGCTATATTGTAAATCCGCCTGATGCGAAGGTAACGATTCACCAGCATTTAAATCCTGGTGAAGGAGAAATTGATTTTGACGCACTGTATCGCAAATTAAGAGAAATTAAATTTGACGGCATCGTAACAAACTCTGTATTTGCCTACCCTGATCGACCAGAATGGTCAAACGAAGTAACGTTAAAGTCAATTAGAGAAGGATTAAATATTAAAGAAGGCCTAAACATTTAATGTGATTGACTGAAGTGATGCGAAGCATAAAAAGATATGTTTTGCATCACTTTTCATGGTTTATGCTTGAAAGAAGATCAGAACTTGTGGGCATAGCTAGTTTAAAATAGTCTTAATTGTTCTATTCGGCCTCCATCATGATGATAAAGAGAGGCTTTATTATGCTAGTAATGTATAATAAAGATAGATGCAAAGCGGATAGAACTTTTTATTATAAAATGTTAATTACTACAGATAAAGGTGAGTGAACGTATGTCAGTTAAAATGAGTGATGTGGCCAAACTAGCTAATGTAGCTCCAGCTACTGTCTCGCGAGTTCTTAGTCAGCCCCACCTAGTAAGCAAAGAAACGCAGGAAAAAGTTTTAAAAGCCATTGAAGAATTAAATTATCAGCCCCATATCATCGCAAGACAGTTCAGAAAAAAAGAAACAAAAACCATTTTAGTAGTTGTTCCTGATATTACCCACCCGTTTTTTTCTGAAGTTCTTAAAGGAATTCAGCATACGGCCATTAAAAGCGGCTACCGAGTGATTTTAGGAGATACAGAAAATGACATTGAGCGAGAAGGAGAGTTTGTTGATTTATTATTCCAAAAGCAAGCGGACGGCATGATCCTTCTAACAGCCCGCATGGATAAAGACAGAATTGAACAAGTCTCCAGACAGTTCCCTACGGTTCTTGCGTGCGAGTATATAGATGGCTTAGATATCTCTACCGTATCTATTGATAATATTAGCGGCGCGCGAAAAATAACGGAGCATTTAATAAGCCTTGGGCATACGAAAATCGCGCACATCACGGGCCCTATGAATGTTATCTTAAGCCGTGACCGGTTAAAAGGGTACCGCCAGGCGATGATTAGTCACGATTTACCCGTGGATTCCGCTTTTATTCAAGAAGGAGATTTTAGCTTAGAGTCCGGTTATCATCAAATGATCAGGCTATTATCGTTAGAGCAACGACCAACTTCTGTATTTGTTTTTAACGATGAAATGGCGATAGGAGCGATAAAAGCGGCAAAAGACAGCGGTTTAAAAGTGCCTGAAGATATAGCTGTAGTAGGGTTTGATAACTCAAAAATGTCGGATATCATTGAACCTCATATTACAACGATTGAACAGCCTAAATATGAAATTGGAAAAAAAGCGATGGAATTATTGCTTGGGTTAATGAGCGGAAAAGCGTTAGAACAAAAAAAGTTTGTATTAAAAGATGAACTAATCGTACGCGAGTCTTGCGGAAGTAAATCTACAGTGAAAAATTTTATCCAGCTTGAAGGCTCAGCTAAGAAAATTAACTAGTGCTGTTTAAATGCTATGCTATGATGTTTTTTGCTGAGAAGTAAACAAGAGAGACTATCATCTTTGTCTTCTCTTGTTTACAGCAAAGCGGAATTGATAATTTGATAAAAAATAGAAGGTGACTTTAGTGAGGATTACGGGAACGGTATTCAAAAAAAGAACATATCCAAAGCATCACTATAAAAGGATGGATCACCTTTCTTTTTTAGAGGTGAAAGATAACATCCAGTTTGATGGCGATGTGCTGAAAATCATTCCTGTTCTTAGTCAAAAATCAATGGAATGCTGGAATATTGGAGATGAAATTGATGTGGAAGGTGAAATGAAGTACATTCGCATCATTACTTCATTAGGAAAACTCAGCCTTCTGCCTGTCCCTGTGTTTATCGTCAAAACAATTAAAGAAATAAAACCTTCTCCGATAACTAGTTAAGTTGTCAGCCATAAAACTGCTGTTCATTATCATAAACCATGTGTACATTTTAATGTGAATTGAATTCTGAAATTTCTTATAAATCACATATTTATTCAAATCTATTTTTTAAAGGAATTTCCGCGTTCTAACCAGAAAAGGAATATATATCATTTTCTGGAGGAATACGATGAAAGAGCTAAAAAGGTTAGAACCGCTGCAAGCAGCTACACAATTCATTTTTAAACATTACCCTAACTGTCAAGGTGCATTACTCGCTGGAAGCGTGGTGAGAGGAGAAGCTACGCGCACGTCCGACCTTGATCTTGTTATTTTTGATGAGAATTTCACCTCTTCTTTTAGGGAGTCACTCATTGAATTTGGATGGGCAATTGAAGTTTTTGCTCATAATCTGACTTCATACCAAGCCTTTTTTAAAAGCGACTGTAAGAGGGCTAGACCGTCACTACCGAGAATGATTTCCGAGGGAATTATTTTAGTGGATAATGGGATTGTTCAGTCTATAAAAAAAGAAGCAAAACACTTACTTGAAAAAGGTCCGGAAAAATGGCCGGAAGAGACGATTAGATTAAAAAGGTATTTTATAAGCGATGCCTTAGATGATTTAATTGGTTCGTCAAATGAAAGTGAAGCGCTTTTTATTGCTAACACGCTCGCTTACATAACGCACGAATTTGTTTTAAGAACAAACGGTCATTGGATCGGGGATTCTAAATGGATTGTACGATCTTTGAATGACTATAATAAAAACTTTAGTAAAGAGTTTGTGGAGGCATTCGATACCTTTTATAAAACAGGGAGTAAAGATAAAGTGATTCAACTAGTCGATAAAGTGTTAGCACCACATGGAGGCCGGCTGTTTGAAGGGTTTTCCTTGGGGAAAGAATGATAAAATCAGTAGCATAGAGCTTGTTATAACCCCACTACTATTTCTTGCTAGTAGCGGGGTTTGTTTTTTAGGAATATTCATATATGCTTAAAGAGTTTGTCCGTTATCAATCGTAAACACTTGGCCCGTCACGGACTCTTGCTTTAACTGAAACAGAATAGCATCTGCGATATCTTCGGGGGAAGAAATGCGCTGAAGAGGTAGATTTCCTGCAAGCTGATACATTTTATCTTCGTTGCCAGACCACCATCCTGTGTCGACTGCACCGGGAGAAATGCAGTTTACTCGAATATGGGGTGCCAGTGCGATCGCTAACGATTTCGTCATCGTATGAATTGCTGCTTTTGTTGCTGCATAGGGAATAGACGAGCCGATTCCAGTTGTACCCGCAACGCTTCCTACATTAACAATCGCCCCTGACTTTTGCTTTTTTATATGTGGAACGGCTGCTTTTACACAGTGAAACATGCCTTTTACGTTTACATCATATAAAGAGTCCCATACGTCATCAGTTGCAGACTCTAAGTCATTCATGGGGATTTGAGCTGTAATACTAGCGTTATTCACTAATCCATCTAACCGTCCGAATTGTGCAATGGTTTGATCAATCATATTATTAACTTCGTGCTCACTGGCTACGTTCGCTTTAAAAGCAAACGCAATGCCTCCTTTTTCAGCAATCTCCTCCACAACTTTTTTCGCTTCTGTTTCTGAGGAACTGTAGTTTATCACAAGTTTTGCCTCTCTATCTGCTAACTTTAAAGCCGTTGCTTTGCCTATACCAGTGCCGCCGCCCGTAATAATAAATACTTTATTTTTAAAATTGTTCACTTCTATAAACCTTCCTTTCTCTTAACATCTTTTATTATATCTTCGATCAGAAAAAGGATATAATAGGTAATACTAAGAGAGGTATCATTTAAAATGATATCAACGGGGGAATTGAAATTGGAAAGCCAAGACTTACGAATTTTCAAATGTGTGGCAGAAACAAAATCACTATCAAAAGCTGCGGAGGTATTAGGATATGTTCAACCGCATATCAGCCAGCGGATTAAAAATCTAGAGGAAGAATTAGGCACCAAATTATTGATACGTACGAATCGAGGAGTCACGTTAACAAATGAAGGGGAAGCTTTGTTTAGCTACACCCAGCGTATTTTACGTTTAATGGAGGAAGCTAAAGCAGAAGTTAATCCGAATAAGTTTAAAAGATTCTTGATCATTGGTGCCTCGCAGACCGTCTCAGCTATTAAAATTCCTTCTTTATTTTCATCTTTTCTGAAAGAACATCGAAATATTGAAGTTAAAATAAAAACAGATAGAAAACAAGTCTTGCGAGAAATGCTTTCGTACGGAGAAATTGATGGACTTTTTCTTAGCGGTACCTATAACGAGGCTCAGTTTGAAACGGTGTATCACTATGCAGAAAAAATGGTGCTTATCTCACCTCTATATGAAGCTCCAGAAGAAAAAGACCAACCAACGCTACTCATCAATAGTGATGTAAACTGCATCTATAGAAACAGACTATTAGAGTTTTCAAAAGAACATCATCTACATAAAGCCAACATCATGGAATTTGATTCATTAGAAGCTATTTTACAAGGCGTCCGTGATGGACTTGGAATGAGTGTAGTCCCCACTAGTGTAGTAAAATCTCGTGGTGACATGAAGAGCATTCAATATCAAGAGCTTTCAGAAGACGTTCATATTGATTTTGTAGTAAAGAAAGGGAAGCAGCGCTCTCAAAGTCTTAAAAAGTTTATTCATTTTTTAGAGAGTCTATAAATCAAGTTTTTATCTTAAGTTCAAATCTATATGATTTGAACTTTTATTTTTGTCTACATTGTGATTAAATGTTACTCCTTTTAAAATCTACTTTGATATATTGAATATATGTTTTTTATAGCAGAATACTCGTCATGATTTGAAAGATAAATGGATGATATGCCAGGGACTTGTATCTTGGAGGCCGAAATAGTTTATATAAAAACAAAAGGAGTAGATTCTATGAAGGTTTCCTTTTCAAATTCTATAGAAAATGTTGAGTGGTCGAGAATGAAAGAAATTTACCGATCTGTAGGGTGGAAGAACCATGATAAAAACAAAATCAAAAAAATATTTCAATCAAGCAATGTAGTAGCGGTTGCTTATGATGAAAATAAAATAGTAGGGTTCGGCAGAGCTCTTTCAGACGGTGTGTTTAATGCTGCTATCTATGATGTTGTGGTTGACAAGCATTTTCAGAATCAAGGAATTGGACAGCAAATTATAGAAAACCTGCTTGCTCAGCTTAATGATATTTCATGCGTTCATCTTGTTTCCACAGCGGGTAATGAAGAGTTTTATAGAAAAGCAGGATTTCGGAAAATGAAAACCGGCATGGCTCGTTATTTAAAACCTGCTTTAGAGGAAGAATATTTAGAATAAGTTATGTGTTAGATTGTAAACCAAGGGACATTTTAGAGTATGTACCAAATGAATAATAAAGAGGACGTAGAAAAATCTAACGTGTTCCCTTTTGAGGTGCAAACATTGCAAATCACCTCACACTTTTTGTCACCAATATTAATATAATTCTCAATGGAATTCTCTATTTAAATAAATCAATAAAAGCTGAGAAGGGACAGCAATTAAGCTGCCCCTTCATTTTAATTTCACTACCTAATCCTCATGGTTGAAGAAATTTGTTGTCTTTTATTATTGATTGTCGTCGTCGCTTTTGTACTCCAAAATATCACCTGGCTGACAATCCAAAGTCTTACATATCGCTTCTAATGTTGAAAAACGAACCGCTTTTGCTTTCCCATTTTTCAGGATGGAAAGATTCGCCATAGTAATTCCAACCCTCTCTGAAAGCTCCGTTACGCTCATTTTTCGTTTTGCTAACATCACATCAATATTAATAATAATTGCCATATCCTCCACCTCAGACCGTCAAATCATTTTCTGATTTTATGTTAATCGCTTCTTGCAAAAGCCTTTGGAGAACAGCAGCAAAAACTGCGATAACCAACGAAGCAAAAGGAATGACCATTCCAACAAATATGAGACCTGGGGCATCGTCTTTATCTGCCACGAGATAATAGACGGGCAAACCTAAGACATGCAAACTACAGATACAAATGGCGCAGTATTTGATTCCCATTAAAATTCGAACAGATAATTCAGAGAAAGCAATGTTCTTGTCAATATAACTCAACAGTTTAACAGCTTGATAAAGGGCGAAGTAAAAAGGTAATGTTCCTCCATATAAAAGGATGAAAATGATATATTTTATGGAATGAATACCTAAGAAATCCGCTACCGCATCTGCCAGTTCAGGAACTAGAAATATGCACAAAGTGAGAACCAGAATTCCAATGAGAATAACTGCTATCTTCAAAAATAATGTGGTTGCTATCTTCATAAAAAACACCTCTCCTATATTTCGAAATGTTAATTGTTTTTTGGCTGTGAATCCATGACATTCTTTATAGGTTTTTGAAACACGTCCACAATGGCTGCGATGATACTTGTTGCCAAGATGCCCATTAGACCTAGAGATATTGGACCTGCTGCATCATCACCTGTGAATTGAGCATGGACTCTTAAATAAACTATTGCTAACAAAATAAAGAAAATGACAGTAAAAGTGCATTTTTTTATTACCTTCAAAGATTGAAGAGATAACTCAGAGAAAGCATTATTCTTTTCGATATAGGTTAAAAGTTTAAAAATTTGATACCACGCCAAAGAAAACGTAATACATATTCCATATATACATACCAAAAGTGGATATAACGAATAATCACCAGGACGCTCTATAGCATCTCTTCTGGCTGCTTCAGGCAACAAAAATATACATGCGGCAAGCACTGCAATTCCAATCAGAAAAATTATTATCTTTAAGAAAGTGGTAGAACCTGGTTTAACATTCATAAAAAACACCTCACTTATTTAATAATAATAAGAATTTAACATATAATTTATCGTTTTACAATAAAATGTTATCGTTTTTTATTATATTATTGTTGTTATTGAAATATCCTTTTAATTTTAAACAAAATAAAAAACATTTCTCATTACAAAGAAATGCCCTTACTTTAAAATGTTAAATTTACAACTTGTTCAACAAAACTTCCAAACAGTTTAATAAAGTAAATCAACAACGAAAGATATCAGAACCTACTTAAAATAAATAATATCCTTCATCGTAAATTGTTTATTGGCAATCCCAAATCTTTGAGTTGGTGTAGCCTTCACTTTATCCCATGAATTTTACGACCAACAATAGTTGTAGAAAATACGAAGGATAGTTAAAGCTTATTGAGTACATTATCTTCCTTGATAGCAAGTCTTTTCACTTTAGACAAGCTGTTCTTCTTCCTCCTCAGCATTGATTAAGAGTTGGTCTGTAATTCGCTTGTTAAAACGCTTCTTTTGAATCCATTCCATAAAATCTTCGTCTTTGAGCAGATTATTTAAGAATGTATCCACAACTTCATCTTCGCTATATTCAGTGTATTGAGTATAGTATTCAACGATTGCTCTAGTGTGTTCAGAGACTATCCAGTTAACTTTTCATCCTTGAGTTTTCTTAGGGGTAATAAACTCCATATCCGTTTATCCTCCAAAATTCACTAAATAATTCACGGTTAAATTCAAATGATTATTTCCATATTCGAGAATTTTTATGCGAATTCCTGCTTGAATTTAAGGGGAAATAGCAAATATAGAAGTAATACCAAGCAAATAAAAAACGTGAATTCATGTGTGAATTCACGCTAAAAATGCATTATGAAATTAAATTTTGCACCTCAGAAAAGAACCCTTTAATAAAAATCTATGTCCTTTTTTCTTTTTGATGTTGAGACTATGGAATTTGTATATTTCTATTTAATAATATATGGTATTATTTTCTTTGGTTAGGAGGTATTTGAAATGAGTATTCCAAAGGAAAATAAGCCATTTTTACTGACAGTTATTTTGATGGCGGCTGCGTTTGTTGTATTTTTTGCAAATTGGCTGTTTCCTCAAAATTCAATTTTCCCAAGTGAAACCGGTGACTTAACTATTCCGCTGGGGCTGTTTTTCGCGATAGACGTTGGCTTTATTGTGGCATTAGTTTTAGGAGTCCAAACCAAAAAACCGAGCGTTGTGTGGTTTAGCATTATAGCAAACAGTATCTTTTTTGTTTTGCTTTCTGGCTTGATGTTTTTATTAGCGATTGCGAATGGGATTTCTGAGCCGTAAGCCTTTGATTAACTAAAAATTTCATAGATTGCAATAGTAAAAGCTTTCTTAATTAGGAGAGCTTTTTTATTTTTGTAAATAAAAACCACAACTTTTTTTTCTAGATTACGTCTAAGTAACGAATATTAGTTAAAAGGATGGTCAGGACATTGGAAAATACGAAAAAAGAAGAGATTGAGCGTTGGTATGACGAACATAGTGACGCCTTATTAAAATTTATTTTGATGCTCGTAAAAGATTATCAGCAAGCTGAAGATTTGACCCATGAAACATTCGTAAAAGCCTATCTTTCCTATGATTTATTTCAGCAAAACGCTAGTGAAAAGACTTGGTTATTTCGTATTGCTCATAATGTAACGATTGATTATTTTAGAAAACAAAAGCCTACTAGTCTTTTAAAAGACTTTCTTCTTTCGAAAAAGGATCATGCTCGTTTACCTCAAGAAATGATTGAGCTTAAAGAAACTTCTCTAGAACTGTATCAAGCATTAGGAAAGCTCAAAGATTCACATCGTAAAGTTATTTTACTGCGTAAAGTTCAAGGTTTTTCCGTGAAAGATACAGCTGCGATTTTAGGATGGTCGGAAAGTAAAGTGAAATCAGCGCAGTTCAGGGCAATTCCTGCTTTAAGAAAGCAGTTAGTAAAGGATGGGTATGTATATGAAGAAACCGTTTAATTCTTATATAGATGACAATTCACTAGAAAAATTGAATGAGGATTTGATTTGGGAACCAAAAAGGAAGCAAGAGCATAAACAAAGACTTTTAGAAACAATTGATCAATTAGAATCTTCACAACCTGTAAGGTCTAAAAAAAATCTATTTTCTATAAAACAAAATCTTCTTTTAAAAAATGTTGTATATTGTGGTATTGCCCTTTTTCTTTTGAGCGGTGCATTCATTAGTTCAGCTTTTGTTTCTCCAGCAATGGCACAAATGGCTGCTAAAATCCCGTATTTAGGACAGCTTTTTAAGCAAAAGCCTGTAGCCGATGTATTGTATCAAGAACTTGAGAAAAAGGGATATAAAACGGCTAGTGTGGGGCAGACCTATTATGGAGGAAAAAAAGAATTAGTTGTATCGGTAGAAGGGTCGGAGAAGTATTTTAATAAGGTACGAGGAGACATAACTGATATTGCAACCAACATTTTGTCCAAAAGGCAATATGATGCCTACACTTTCAAGATTGAAAGAATGGAGCCGTATGTCTATACAGAACCGAGTGAGCAAGAGAAAAGAATTGAAAAGATTCAAACTGATATTTCTACAGAGTTAGAGAAGCATCATTATGACTTTTTAGTAGCTAACGTTAGTTTTCATTCTCTGCTAAGGGTAGAGCTGGAAATTCCTAATACAGAAACGAGAGTGAAAGAAATAAAAGCCGTTATTCATGCTGTCCTGGCTGAAAATAAGACAGAGAATACTTCAATAAAAATAAAGAAAATAAACCTTAAGAAACGTGATCAAGACAATCGATGGGGAAATATTGTTACAGATGTGGGAGAAGATTTATTAGGGAAAGAGAAGTATCATGTAAAGATGGTAGGCTATTCTGTTCATCCCGAACCACAAGTATTTATTTACACTTCATTAAGCATTTCGGAAGATAATAAGAAATTTGCTGATGAACTTAAAGGAATTATCGATGAATTTCTTAAAACAAAAGAAATGAAAAATAAAGTGAAAGATGATCCTTACAAAGTTGTGATTTACG
This sequence comes from Priestia megaterium, assembly GCF_023824195.1. Classification (NCBI taxonomy): domain Bacteria; kingdom Bacillati; phylum Bacillota; class Bacilli; order Caryophanales; family Bacillaceae; genus Priestia; species Priestia megaterium. Next base: position 3,456,052 of record NZ_CP085442.1, on the reverse strand, counting down.
GAAAAGGGAAGAAAAAACTAAATTAAACACAGCACTTAAATATTTTTCTGTATATGTTAATCAATAACAGATATCTTGAAAGGTTGATAGATTATGATGATAGGCGCCCCTTTATTGATTGCACTGCTGCCTGGTGTACTTGTACTTCTTGTAACTTGGCTGTTCAGAGAGATGAAATGGAACAAGGTCATTAGAATGATTCCTTCAATGCTAACCGTTATTGCTGCCGCTGTTCTTTTTTACATTGGTTATGTAGAGGTAAGAGGCTTTGAAGGTGCTGGCTATTTGTTTTTATCTGTATTTTTGCTTTTATTTGCAGTGGTATCCTATATCGTAGCTAAAAAGCCTGTACGATAATTTTTATAAACTTTATAAATTCTTTATAAATCCCTCCTATACTACGTGTAGGGGGGATTTAATATGAAAAATATCATTTTAGATGTAAGAAGCGTTTCAAAAAAAGTAAGACGTCGTCACTTAGTGAAAGAAGTATCGTTTCAAATTAACGAAGGGGAAATATGCGGACTGTTAGGACCAAACGGAGCTGGTAAAACGACTTTGATTCGTTTGCTGACGGGGTTGATTAAACCAACCTCGGGAGAAGTTTTTATTAATAATAAACATATTCTTTCACAAAGAAAAGAAGCGATGCAAAGCGTTGGCGCAATTGTAGAGTCGCCCATCTTTTTTCCTTATATGACGGGAAAAGAAAATCTAACGAATTTAGCTCGCCTGCATTCATTTCACACAAAACAAGAAAGGCAACAAAGAGTAAAAGAAGTGCTTGATATCGTGGGGTTAACGGGCAGAGAAAACGATAAAGTTCGAACGTATTCTCTTGGGATGAAGCAAAGACTTGGAATTGCCCAAGCGCTCTTAGGTAACCCGGACTTGTTGATACTAGATGAGCCGGCCAACGGCTTAGATCCAATGGGCGTACGTGAACTCCGCGAGCTGCTTTTTACCTTAAAACGCGACTATAACAAAACGATTCTGATTTCTAGTCATTTGCTGGATGAATTACAGCGAGTATGTGATCAAATTGTCGTGATGAGAGAAGGAGAGTTAATGTGGGACGGGGCTTTGGATCAGTTAGCATCCGGTAAAAATCTTGAAGATGCGTTTGTAGAGCTGGTGTCACAATGAAGGAGCTGTTAGTAGCGGAGTGGGAAAGACTCTGGAAAAGAAAAGTGGCGTGGCTGACCTTTCTATTAGTGCCGGTGGTGCTGTTAGTTGCTTCTTCTTATCTCCAAAAACAAAATGGAACAGTTACAGTCGATTTACCACAGTATACGTTTGCGGGAAACTTTCCTGTACTAAGCTTAGCCGAAATGTTATTTACCGTTTTTAATGCGATGTTCTTAGTTTTTATTACGCTCGTTGTTACCGGAGAGTACAGATCGGGACAGCTGCGAATGGTTATGATACGATCGTATTCGTTTAAAGAAATCATCATAGCGAAAGCCGCAGTGATTCTGCTGTTTAATTTACTGTTTTTTATTACGTATTTCTGCATGAGCTATGCGATAGGCTTTCTGATGTTTGAACATCCGCAAACCTACTTTGTGTTTTATCACAGTCATGCTTTCAACATAAAAGAAGCGCTGCTATATAATCTTTCATTCTATGGATATGCCTATTTAACGACTGTTGCGATATGCTGTGTGCTGTTTTTTATCTCTGTCATCAGCAAAACGGCTACTACGGCTGTTGGAATTGGTGTTGCTTTTATACTAATCTCGCTTTCGTATCCGACTTTATTAACAGGGTTTAAGCAGTGGATGAGTGAAGAGCTCTTTGGACAGCTGTTTTTTACTTCCGTACCGATGATTCAATGGCAGGGGATCACAGTCATGATGGCAGAAAAACCGCAGTTTGTAGGCTGGAATTTCGGCGTTTTAGGGTTTTATGTTCTATTCTTTAGCGGTTTAACGTATTTAGCTATTCGAAAAAAAGAATCATTTCTATAAAAGGAGAGAAGAAATTATGACAGGACTTTTTATCAGTGAATTAGAGCGAACGTTTAAACGAAAAAAGACAGCGGCTGTATTAGCCGTGTACGCAGGGTTACTTGCTGTTATTTGGCTCTTTTTATTTCAAATGGGAGGTATTTCTTTTTTTGATGCAGACCATGACGTAAAAATTGATTCTTTAAATTCCGCACCTTTATTTCTTCGAGAGCTGTCGTTTGTTATTACGTTTATTGTCATTCCTATGTTTGTTGCAGATAGTTTTAACGGCGAGTACACGTCGGGAGCTTTGCGCATGGTATTAATTCGACCGCATCATCGTTTGAAGCTGTTTTTTGTGAAATGGACCGTTCAATGTTTGCTAGTTTTTTTTATTCTTTGTATTACTTGGGTAGTGGGGACGTGCCTTGGAAAAGTAGCTATGCCTCACGTGAATGAAACAACGTTTTTAGGCGGACATACGCTAGGGACTTTAGGGGCGTTACTATATTCGCTAAAATTTTACGGCATTTGTTTTTGTATCTTTATAGCGGTAATTAGTATCGCCAGCATCATGAGTATTCTAATGCCTAACTCTATTTTATCTTACGTGGCAACCATTGGTGCTTTAATTGGAAGTGTTTATGTTTCGGATAAACTAAGCTTCTTTTTCTCCGTAACTGATTCTGTTTTTCATGAATTGAGCAGTTCAAACTCTGAATTTTTAGTAAACCTATTATTTCCAATTTTACTCATTAGCCTTATAATAAACCTATTCGTATGGAAAAAGAAAGAATGGGTAGGGTGAGCTGGAGATGAAGCAAACAATTTTACTAGTAGACGACGAAAAAGACATTATTTCATTTATGAAAGATGCGCTGCAGGATGAAGGATATGAGGTGCTGTTCGCTTACGAAGGGCAGGAAGCGCTAAAAAAGTTAAAAATAAATCCAGACTTAATTGTGCTGGACGTAATGATGCCAGGCATGGACGGCTTTGCTCTTTGTGAACTGATCCGAAAAAGCATATCATGCCCCATTATCTTTTTAAGCGCCAAACAAACGGAGCAGGACCGGGTAAAAGGACTATTAGTGGGTGGAGATGATTATTTAGTTAAACCTTTTAGCATGAAGGAACTAAAAGCCCGGATTTATGCCCATCTGCGCCGAGAACAGAGAATTAGCAGTAACTCCTATAACAGGCTTCATTTTGGAGAGTTAACCATTGATTTAAATGGCTATCAAATTTTACATAACAATGAAGTGATTCCGTTTACTTCGAGAGAATTTGAGATTCTTCATTTTTTAGCTCTTCATCCAGGACAGGTTTTTACACGTGAGCAGCTGTATGAAAAAGTTTGGGGCTACGACGCGGAAGGAGATTCGTCTACTATTACAGAACACGTGAAAAAAATTAGAGCAAAACTATTAAAATATGACGAAACACCTTATATCTCGACCGTTTGGGGCATTGGCTACAAATGGGTAAAATAAAAAAATGGATGCACCGAGCAACGTTAAAGGCTCAGTTTGTTTTATCTTTTCATTTGATTTTGCTATATAGCTTGCTCGCTACGCTTTTAACGTGGGGAATTGTCATCACAGTGAACTGGTTTTTTATGCCCGGAGCACTGAATCCCGCCAATTATTACGAAAAGAAAATTCCGGAAATTATCCAGTTTGTGAACGAAAAGGAAGATGCGCTTCTTTCTAAAAGTGCCAAAAGCCAAGTAGAATCTGTTGTTCCGCTAGAAGGAATGGATTATCAAATTATAAATAAAGAAGGACAAATCGTGTATGGCTCCATGTCCACTTCATATATTAAGAGCAAACGTGATTTTTATTCTCAGGTCAATACGAATATCCATGCAGGTAAATATATTATAAAAGTCTATCCGCTTTTTAATTCAAAAGACGAAGTAAATGGAGCCATTGCATTAAGATATCAATTAAATATGGCTTCTACTAACCCAAATATTAAATGGATGGTTGTGCTTGTAACGTTTTTATCGTTAGCCAGTCCGTTTCTTTACTTTTACTTGTTTGCTTATTTATTTGGAAGAAGATTTAGTAAAAAAATTGAACGACCTTTTAATGAGCTGATGACCGCTGCAAAAAACATTCAGCATAATAATTTGGATTTTTCGCTGTCTGTAACTCAAGACGCCAAAGAATTAAGTCAGCTGCTGCATGCCTTTGAAGAAATGAGAAAAGAATTAAAGCAATCGCTATCTAAACAGTGGCAGCTAGAAGAAGACCGCAAAGATATGACCGCTGCGATTGCGCATGATTTAAGAACGCCTCTTACGATTATCCATGGTCATACGGAGATTTTAGTAGAAGGAAGCAAAAAGGATCCAGAGAGGCTCGATAGATATTTACATACCATCTACATAAATACACAGCGTTCTATTCAACTATTAAATCAGCTGCAAGAAGTATCTGTTATAGAAAATCCGGGCTTTACCGTAAAGAGTGAGCCCATTGATATCAACACATTTGTTCATGAAAAAGCAAACGAATTTCAGCTTTTATGTCAAAAAAAAGAAATTGCATTTGTATCTTCAATTAGTGAAACAGAAGCGTCAACCCAATTTTACGGAGATCCTCAGCGCATTTCTCAAGTATTAGATAATATCATTACAAACTGTATTCGGTACACGCCTGAACGAGGGGAGATAGCTTGGAATACCATGATTTATCATAATGAAGTAATCTTTGAAATACATGATACGGGTCCTGGATTTACGTTATCGAACAAAGAGCAGCTGTTTAAAAAGTTTTACAGAGAAGATGCGTCGAGAACAAGCGGCCACGGAAACTTAGGGCTAGGTCTTTATATTGCTCATTCCATTGTGAAAAACCATGGAGGAAGCATCACAGCCGATAATAAGGAGACGGGAGGAGCACTGTTTAAGATTGTTCTTCCGATAGGGAAAGAATAAAACCGTAAAAAAGAACCCTCCAAAAAGAGAGCTCCAAAAAGGGTAAGTAAGAAAGAAATGTACATGTTCCTTTGGGGGGACTGCATCTGTACAGTGAAATTTATACCCGGTGTACACCTGTTAAAACATTGAAAAATAAACCAATAATGTAAAAAAAGATTGGATTAGCTTTTACCATTCATAAAAAAGACTGCAAAGCGGCTGTATACCGTATTCTGCAGTCTTTCTCTAGTTTATTTGCTTAAAAACTCTCTCATAAATCCGTTCACTTTTTCTGGCTGCTCATGTTGAGGAGCATGTCCTACACCGTCTAAGCGATGAATCGTTACGTTTGGAACGTACTCTTCAATGCCGTCTAAATTACTGTTTTCAAAAGCTTCATCCGCATTTCCCCACACAATTAAAGTTGGAGATTGGAACACTTTATGCGGCAGTACCACAGGTTTATGAACGCGCTCTTCAAATGGATAAAGAGAAGACGCACGGTAGTAGTTAAGCATGGATTTCATCGCATTAGGCTGGTTCCACGCCTCTACATATTTAGCTTCTTCTTCTTTTGTTAAATAGCCTTTTTTAATGCCGGGCTCCGTCAGCATTTTTCTTAGTTTTTCACTATTATTCGCTAGTAACTCATCTTGAGAATTTGGCTGTTGGAAAAAGCTCATATAGCTGCTTGCTTCTCGTTGAGCAGGATTTTCAGCAAGCTCTCTTATAAATGTGTAAGGATGCGGTGCATCAAACATCACTAATTTTTTGACATACTGGGGATATGTATAAGCAAATGCCCATGCAACAGCACCGCCCCAATCATGTGCCACTAACACACACTCTTTTTCACCAAATGCTTCAATTAACTGTTTTACATCTTCCATTAGAAGGGGCATGCTGTAAGAAGAAATTTCTTCTGGCTTATCTGATAAGTTATAGCCTCGCATATCTACAGCTACCACGCGATAATCTTTAGAAAACTCTTCTAACTGATGGTGCCACGTATACCAAAAGTAAGGGAATCCGTGTAAAAATAGCATAAGCTCGCCTTCACCTTTTGTTACGTAATGAAGGTTTACATCATTCACTTTCACATAACCGTCTTTAAACATCTTACTCATCCTTTCGCTTTTAATCTTTATTATAGAAAAACTTTACTCTTTATTAGTTGATGTATCAAATAATAAGGTTTCTTTACGCGATAAATGAGCTATAAAGCTCTTTTAAAACCCTTATTTTGGTTATTATTTATGAAATATAACCCCGATATTCCTAAGGTATACGCGACGTTTATCTGGCTCATGAGAAGCAAATATTTATAGAACGTTAGAAATAAAGAACTCGCGTTTGTAATGAATACAGCAAAAAAGCTCTCTAAAAGTACTTTTAGAGAGCTTTTTTAAAAATCACCGGCTTTTGCAATTCCTAAATTAGATTCAAAGTCGGTAATGTACACACAGGCATTGGTATACTTTTCAGATGCTTTATAGCTAAAGTCTCTACTTACACTATAATCTTCACCTATAGGTTCATAAGCTTGAATAGATTTAATTTGGTTGTCTAAAGACAAATCAAAATTATGAGTGGCTTTTTTTAATTGTTCGAGCTGCAGTTTTGTATAACTGTCACGATGTTTTTGGATTTCATCTTGCATAAGCTCTATTTTATATTTAGATAGGGTGTTAATATGATCAATCGCAGGTCCCATATCTTTTTTTATTTGTGCTTTAGAAGAACGCATATGTTTATTATCAAATAAGGCCAACTCGTTATGGTCTTCATCCCAATCTTTTGTTGCATCTATAATATCATGCATATTGTTCATGAGCGTAACTTCATAGATAGTCTTACTTGAATTAAATTTTTTATAGGATTTTACATACTCTTTTTCTGTTAAAGTATCTACGTCTTTTGCTAAGTGCGCTATGCTTTCTTTTAGCTCGCTATCACTTTGTGTTTTTACTTTTGACGTACTATTAATAGACGCAGACAGCAAGTTAAAATCATTTTTATAGCTTTGAAACGTTTTATCTTCTATCTTTCCGTCTTTGTTGATTAAGCGTTCGGACTCGTTTTGCAGGAATTTCAGCTCTATGGCTAGCTCTTTTTTTGCCTCACTTCCATCTATGCTTTCATTGCTTGAACGCGTGGGACTGCACCCCATTAATCCAAGCGCCAAAGCTATCATAATGGTCCCTGTTGTTACCTTGCTTATGTTCCTCATGTTGAAACTTCATTTCTATTTGTTTATTACTTGCATATAAAAGACTATATCACATAAATGGAATATTTATCTTTATATACTATTAAATGTTACATTTCGTGTAGATAAACTAAAAAAAGTATTATAATGGAATTTATAAAAATAGTGTTAAAAGAAAAAACAAACAAATAACCATGCACTTATACTTTTTTACTATTAATTTGACTTCTAAAGGAGGAAATCAATATGGCTGGAATCGCTAAAACCCCCGAACCGCCTTATTATGCCGTTATTTTTGCTTCTGAAAGAACGGAAGGTGAGAAGGGTTATGGAATAATGGCAGACAAAATGGTAGAGCTTGCATCTAAACAAAAAGGCTTTTTAGGAATAGAAAGTGCCAGAGATCAAGACTTAGGCATTACCGTTTCATACTGGGATTCCTTAGAATCAATCAAAATATGGAAAGAAAACTCAGCCCATCGCGCAGCACAGCACAAAGGGAAAACAGAATGGTATCAAAAGTTTTCGCTTCGGGTTTGTAAAGTGGAGAGACATAGCTTTTTTGAGATGTAAGGCGTATATGGTTGATTGCTTTAAAAAAGGGGAGAAGCCGTTATGTTTTATGGCGTTATAGGATTTATAGCCGTTTTTATCCCTTTGTGTTCGTTAGAAGCAAAGCTAAGAACGATTGTCAAACAAAATGATAGATTCATTGAATTACTTGAGAAACAGAATAGAAAGTAAGAAAACGCTAATGGACTCAACGTTTATAATATCATCTCCTGACTCTAGTTACGGGAGATGTTTTATTTTAAGTTTAATATTAAAACAAATGTTTAGGAGTGCATAAAAAAAACCTCAGTAGGAGGTCTAGTTATTCCTTTTTAATAAAAGCCCTTATAACAAGCTCATTTACTGTCGTATGTCATTCAAAGGTTGTAATTATAAAGGGAGGCTATATTTATCGTTTCATCGGGAAAAATTAGCTAAACTTCGTAATTTCATACTAGGATTTTTCATTTAATCACCGTATTTTTTTCTGTACGTGAGAAACGTTACCAAATATACAACTGAAATCATCGTCAGAAATATTAGCGGTGAAATACCATTGCCACCATAAGAACTTTTCCCTTGAAAAGTCCGATAAATTGACTCTACAACTTCTAAAATTAGCATACCTATAACTACCACAAATGCATATGATTGAGCCTTCGTGCTGATAAATTTCCTTCTTTCATCCCCCTTTCGAGAAGATGATGAAACAAAAATCAAAATTCCGCAAACTAACAGGATGAATGAATACACAATTTTAACCCAATCCATTTTACTCCTCCTTATTATAAATGTAAAAAGTATTTTACATTTATTGTTGTAGCATCAGTTCCAAAAATGTCAAACTCTTTTTACATTGTAAATTATTTGTATAAAAGAATGGTTAATATAAAATGATTTTATAACACAATGCCGCGTTACAAAGTGACTTAAATCAACTCCACTGGTAAAATGGAAGTAAAAGGAATTATTATGTTTCACCAACTAAAAGTGAGGTGGGTTGTTTGGTTCTTCATAAAAAAACAGTGTCACTTGTCGCTCTTTTTTTACTGCTGTTAGTAATAAGTTCAAATTACGTGTTGTACCACTCTTCTTTTGGTCTTCAGTCTTTGCCAGATGATCTCAACGGAGTAGTAGTAGGCTCTATTGTAGATTTAAGCCTTGTGGCTCCGCTGTTGTTTTTAGCTTGGCAGCGTAAGTTCAGCGTAAAATATTTTATTGTATTAATGGCCACAGGCCTTATTGCTGCGCGTTTTATCATTCCGAGTGAATACTTGGCTTCTTTTCAGTCGGTTATGTGGCTAGGTGTTGGAATAGAAGGGGTACTCATTCTATTCGAACTTTCACTGCTGTTTATGCTGGTTAAAAACGTACCGCCTATTTTTAAAAGAGTCAAATCAAGTTCTTTGCCGCTTTTATTTTCTTTTTCGCGTGCTCTAAACGAAAGATTCCCCAAACAAATTTTTATACACATACTGTGTTCAGAAATGCTAATGTTTTACTACGCGTTTGGAACGTGGAAGAAGAAGCCGAGTGCTGAAGCCAACACCTTTACTCTGTATAAACGCTCAAGTTTTATTACGTTTCAAATTATGATTATTCATGCGATTGTCATTGAAACATTAGGGCTTCATTGGCTGCTGCACAATACGTCTATGACTCTTTCAATCGTTTTACTGATCCTTAATATTTATAGCACTGTTTTCTTCATAGGAGATATTCAAGCATTAAGGCTTAACCCTTTACGAGTGGAAGATGATCGCATATACATTTCGTTTGGTTTAGCTAAGCGTATGGAAATCTCTTTTAAAGATATTGAAGAAATAGTAGAAGACACTCACATCCTCCAGCAAAAAATACCTAACACCACGATTGAATTTATCGCACGCGATTTTGAAAAAGTTTATCCTGATCTTTTACTAACATTAAAGTCTCCAATTGAAGCAACACTTTTTATGGGAATCAAAAAGAAATACCAGCAGGTCGCCATTCGCGTAGATGATCCTCATGCGTTTAAAAAAATAGTCAAAGAGCGTTTGGAGAAAAATAAACAAAGTATGTAATCGATGGATTGAATTCAAAATTAACGAACAAAGAGGTCATGCACATTGAAAATTTATAAATTCAGTAAAGAACATGGCAATAAAGTAGAAAAATATCAGTCGCATTTAGCCACTTACGTAAAAATGGCACAAACAAATGAAGCAGCTACCATTGGCTATATGTATATAGACGGAGAAGGAACGGTAGGGCATCATCAAGCTCCTATACCCCAGCTATTTATCGTTGTCGAAGGTGAAGGATGGGTAACAGGAGAGGACCAAAAACGAATTTCGATTAAACGTGGAGAAGCAGCACTGTGGGAAAAAGGAGAGTGGCATACGTCGGGAAGTGAAGAAGGTATGACTGCCATTGTCATTCAATCGGAGGAGCTACATCCTGAAACATTTATGGAGAGAAAAAAGCACGCTTAGATAAGTTGTCCAAGCGTGCGGCTTTCTTATAAAATGCTGAATTTTTTGAGAGCAAACTCAATCCCGTCTTCACTCGATTTCTTCGTGACAAAATCAGCGGCGCTTTTTAACTTATCAGATCCGTTGCCCATTGCAATTCCAAGGCCGGCTAACTCTAACATATCGATGTCATTTTCTCCGTCTCCGAATGCGATAGCCTCGGATTGATGGATGTTAAAATAGTTTAAGACCTTCAGGATGGCTCCCGACTTTGTGATTTCTTTTTGAAGAACACTTACTATAAAAGGATGCCATCTTTTAAACATTAAATGTGGAAATTGCTGTGCATACTGCTCGGCGGTTTTGTCATCAGCGTATAAGCACATTAAATAAATATCTTCGTCATAAATACGCTCATTAATTTGAGGATAATCACTGAGCGATAATGTTTCTTTCAGTGCTTTTAAAATATTATCATCTTTAATCCCGTTCATGCTGAGCTCTTTTGTATAAAATGAAAGGCCGTGATTTTCTGTTGCTGCGTATTCAAAGACTTCGCGCGCAACGTGCTTATCCATGGACAGCTTGTGAATGACTTTTTCATTATGTACAGTAAACGCTCCGTTTGCGGTAATGAGCGTATCTATACCTAATTCTTTAACTTCTTCACATAGAGATAAAGGCCTTCCAGTAGCGGCTACGATTTTTAATCCTTTGTGCTTTAAACATTTTATAATCTCTCGGGTTTTAGCGGAAATAGTCCCGTTTTCGTGGTGCGTAAGGGTTCCGTCCACGTCAAAGAATACAATTTTATAGCTCATAGTAATCTCCTTGTTTAAACAGCTTTATCTCTTTTTACATTTATAAGCAATAGCGCACAGGCTAAAATCGCTGCCACGTATAAAATCACAGAAACAACCGGTTTATGTAAAAAAGCAGTATGATTGTATGAAGAGTCATACAAATAAAGAGCGGCTAAAAATAGAATAGGCAGTAGTTTCTTCATGTTGTCACCTCCTGGTTTTATTATACATATTTTCCTTGTATTTGTATGTAACCTTAGTGAGAGCGATAGAATAATAGTATTTTACATAAGCAAAGAGAAAGAGAAGTGACGAATATGACGATACATCACTATATAGGTTCTCCTTATGAATTGCCTACAGGAAGTTTTGGCACAAAAGAAACGCTGGTGCCTTTATCCAAGGTTGCTTCGTTTGATCAAAATCAAAAGAAAGATAAGCTAATTACAATCTACGAGAAAGAAGAAGATGCGTACGGTATTAGTATCAATCGCTTAACTGACGGGTACAGCGACATTAAGCATGCATTTACCTTGCCATATATCTACGAATTATCTTGCGATGTGCACCCTAAATCCATAAGAGAGCTTTTTGCTTTTATTGAAAAACAGCTGATAGAGGGTTGTCACATTGAATTATATTCTTGCTTAGACGGAGATGAAACCAAAGAAAAAGATCTCAATTTAAATATGATTATTAACTTAAAAACGCTTTATTTTGGAAAACATTATAAATTGGACAAAAAGAAGTATATCTATGAATTAGGGGAAATGTTTAAGTTTGAAGATAAACAATTTGTAGTGGTGGTTAAGTGAGTGGGTTAGCCTGTAACTTTTGGATAAGAGTTATAGGCTAACCAGACTGATATTTATAAAAAAGGTTTGATATATGGAAGGCTTAAACCAACATAAATAACAAATGACATAAGCAAGTAACAGCCAATAACACTTCTTCTAACTGGTTTAGAAGCTTTTTTTAGCCAGCCCCAATGCTTATCATCATGGTCAAAAATGAAGTAATCTAAAATGACAGATAACGTGATAATAACAGTAATTATTAATAAGCCCATATGTATCCTAACTTTCAATTCATAATTTATATTTGTAACAATATAACTTATTATCCAATTAATTATAAAAATGATAAAACTTATATGTAATCTATATCTTTAACTGACTTTTTATAAAAAATATAAAGTTTATAAGAAAGTTAGAAAATGAATGATAAATTATTCAATCCATAAGGACGAGCAAAGCAAGCGCTGGCATTCATTTATCAGCGCTTATTTTACTTCTAGAACATATCTTACGCACTCTAAAAATGAACTCCACGCACACAAAAATAACTGTTTTTGTAAAATATATTTGACATAATGAAAATATTACCATAAACTATAAATGTAAAACATGTTTTACAGTTTAAGGGTGGTTTGGGATGAATGGATAATCGGATTAAAGAACTAAGGAAATTTAAAAAGCTGTCTCAAGAAGCGCTGGCTATTGCTTGCAATGTGTCAAGACAAACGATTAATGCGATTGAGAATAATAAGTACGATCCAAGCTTAGAGCTAGCATTTCAGTTAGCAGATAATTTGGAGGTTAGTGTAGAAGAATTATTTTTATACAAAAACAGGGGGAATTCATAATGAAAAATGTAAAAAACAATTATGTATGGGCTGCCATTATTTTGCTAAGCTGTGCTTTTGCATTGTATACAATTTATATAACAGATTTTAAAGATGGAGTGAGGTTAGGTGTAACGGGAGTTATAGCAATAGTCTTGGTTATCACTACTTTATGTCAACTTGCTACGTGGGGATTTGATCGAGAAATTCAAAAAGACGAGATGGGTAAGAAAATTGCTACTTTGAGTGCTAAAAGAAGCTATCATATCTTAACTATAGGTCTTTTCCTCCTTTGGATTTTAGATCGTATTATTTTTGTAAGAAAAAATGATTTTGGAAATATCTCTTTATTTGCAGCTTTATGTCTGGCATTGGTTATCTTTCCAATCGTTCAATTCTTTTCTGCTAGACGATATAGATAAACAGTCAAAAAGCCTAGAAACACTATGTTTCTAGGCTTTTTAAAGCTAGTAGTATGCAACTAACGTAGAAATACTAATAACCTTATGTAAGATCATTATCTTCGTACGTTTCTTTTCGCCATTTGTGATAAAAAGTAAGTCATTTTAGTCTACAGTCGTCCCCGCAAACACAAACGTAATAATCCCCAATACAAAAAACAGCTGAGAAATCACGCCTACTATACTGCAAATCAGCCCGGCGATAGCGAGCCCTTTACCGCCTTGATTGGTAGCAGCTATTTGATTTGATGCTTTTTTGTAGAGGATAATTCCAATAATACCTGTAACAAACCCGATGATTGGAATAAAAATGGACAGGACACCTAGAGTTAGAGAAACAATAGAGTTGGTGTTTATTTGAGGTTTTGTATTAGTTTCCAACATATTCACTCCCTATGAATTATATTTTTTGATTATACCATAAAAAGGAATAATCTCCTTTTTACTAATAAAATTAGAAATTTTTAGAATTATATGTGTCTCCGTATATTTTCTATGCGTTGTTTCATCAAACATATGAAGGTATGTACAAAAAGAAACGCAGGATTGTAGAGTATATTTAATGAGATAGCAGATCTGCTCACAAAATCATTTAACCTAAATTAAGGAAATTATGATAGAATAATCCACAAGGATGTGAATAAATGGAATTGTTTATACCGGATGCTTTAGTGTATTTATCATTTGTGATTATGACAGCGTTTTTTGTACATGCTGCTATTAAACTAGCTGCATTTCAAACAATACATAAACATGTTTGCCTGCAGCAAAAAGACATGTATCTCATACAAAACGTAAATCTTTTACGTGCTCAGGACCTCATCTGCTGCGTGTATTATAAATACAAATTTATACATTCCGTTCACAGACAAGAGGCAATAGGTGAACAAGACGATGAAGGTCCGCATTCACCAGTATTTTTTTCATTTAACTAAAAAAATACTGGAGGAATATAGATGTTAAAATATAAAAAAATAATTTTGCTTATCGGCGTTTCTATTTGCCTGCTTGCCGGCTGTGATTCAGCAAGTGAAGGAAAAGGATCTTTTATAGCAGATCCTTTTTTTATTTGTGATTTCGCTAAATGAGTAAGGCAAGAATAGTACAGGCAGATGTTGTCATACATATTACGGTCATAAAGAATGAACGGAGGAGCAAAAAAAGGTTATGTCGTCATCGACTTTTTATAGTTTGCTAGCTATAATTGGTAGTGAATATTCATTTTTGTAAATAAAAGGTGATTTTGGATGTCATCAAAATGATTAACTTTTTGATTTCTATGATTACACCTAACTACTAATAGAGAAAGTGAAGTGAGCAAATGACAAATCTTTTGGAAGTTAGAAACGTAGAAAAATCGTTTGGCCAAAATAAGGTTTTAAAAGATGTTTCATTTAATGTACCTCCTGGATCGATTGTGGGATTTATTGGTGATAACGGAGCGGGGAAATCAACGACGTTTAAAGCAGTATTAGGATTAATTTCGAGAGATAGCGGAACTGTAGAAATATTTGGTGAAGACAATTTAAATAAAGATGCGACGATTAAAGAAGACATTGGAGTCGTGTTTGATGCGATTAATCTGCCGGTTTCTTTGACCATAAAACAGCTAAACAACGTTTTTAAGAAACTATTTAATTCTTGGGAAGAAGCTGATTTTTACCGGCTGATTCCTTCTTTTTCATTGCCAGAAGATAAAAAAATACATATGTTTTCACGCGGCATGTCGATGAAATTATCTCTAGCGGTAGCGCTGTCTCACCATGCTAAATTATTGCTGCTAGATGAAGCGACAGGAGGACTGGATCCGTCGTCGAGAGAGGCAAATACTAGATGAGTTAAAAGCATTTGTCAGCGATGGCAACAGCGGAATACTGCTGTCGTCTCACATTATGAGCGACGTCGAAAAAATCGCTAGCCATCTTGTTGTAATTAAAAGCGGTGAGGTCTTATTAAATGAAGAAAAAGAGAAGGTTTTTCAGAAGTATGCAATTGCCGTCATGAATGAAGAACAGCTGAATGTACTTCCTGAAGATTTAGTAGTGGCAAAAAGAAAGTATGATACGTCTGTCCGTGTACTAGTATCAGATAAGCATCAACTGCCAGAAGGAACTGTAACTGAACCGGTGTCGATGGAAGAACTAAGCGTGCTTTTAACAAGGAGTGAAACGTAAATGAGAGGTCTATTGTTAACGAACTACTACCTCATTCACCGAAGCTTTTTGACGTACACAGCCCTCGCCATAGTTATTTCTGCGGTCATCTTTTATTTTGCGGATCCTTCATTTTACCGTATTATAGCGATGTTAATTATTTTATTGATGGCAATGCCGGCGCTTGAAGTGATCAAACTAGAAAGCAAAACCGGCTATGACAAATACGTTCTTACTCTTCCGATTAGTCGGAAAAATGTGGTGCAAAGTCACTATATTTTTTACTCTTTGATTGTCGTCAGCGGAACCATACTATCCTATGCGGTTTTTTCAATGTATTCGCTTATTTCCAAGAGTGGAGTAGAGGATATAGTAAACCTCGTTTCGTTTGGTACATTTATCGTTCTTTTTGCCGGTGCACTTGCTTATCCGCTTCTTTACGTATTCGGAGCAGAGAAATCTGATGGGATTGTACTTGGAGGTGGCATGGGGGGTCTCTTTGTTGCGATTTCTTTACAGGGAGTCGTTGGGTACTTAGTTGAGATGTTATCGGCATCAAGCTTGCCGGTCGCTTCTTCTTTTTATATTCCTATCGTATATACACTGTTTGGAATTGTGATATATATTCTTTCTTATTTTATTGCGCTGTCTATCTATCGTAAGAGACAATTTTAGTATACTAATGGCGAAGTATCTCTACATTTTCATAAAATAAAGCAATAAAAAGCAGCCGATAGAGGCTGTTTTTTTATGATGTAACCACTATCTGCATAAGCTGTTTTTAGCTGCTATGCCGTCTATTTAAGGAGAGCCCTGCAGCTTTTTCCTTCATCTAGCTATATATTTTCTACGATTGAATCATAAAAAAGAAGTTGAACCTTAAAGGTAACAAAACCTTTTATAATTAGGTGAAATGTGTAAAAATGTTATGTATTGTCATTTATTTTCACGGATAGGGAAGGACGTATGATCTTGAAACGATTTGCTTTAAGCCTGAGCAGCGTGCTTCTTGCATGTGGACTTACTGCATGTCAAAGTAACAATGAGACCGTAAAACTAAAAAAGGAGCCAAAAATCATCTCTATTTCGCAATCGAAAGGATACAATGGTTTTTATAATGACTATTTTTACTCTTCACGAGATAAAAAGGTGACAGAAACGATAGAAAGAGCTATTGAATCAGCTGCTCCGACCAATAAGGACGTGATGATTCTAAGACCCATGTACGATATTTATGTGGAATACAAAGATTCTTCCCGTAAAGAAATGCATTTAACCTTAACAGACAGAGGAAAACAAGGCTATTTATCAACAAATAATTCAAACAAAGAAACAGCAATAAAATTTTATAAACTGAGCAAAAAAGACCTTAAAAATATAGCTGATATCATTGGTGATAAAGCTTAATTTATGGGAGCTTTTACAAAAGTTAATTGTTTCCTTTATACACATGTATTATAGTAAAAGATGCAGTTTTAAAATGAGAGAGGAGATTATATGGGGAATTTCTTGAAACAGGCTTCAAATGTATCAAAAAACGCTTTTCTTGCTACGCTGATTTTGTATGTCATTATTGTAGCGTCTTTTATTCCGTCAATTGTATTTGCGGGAGCTTTCTTTGCTATAGTAATTAAAATAGCAGCAGCACTTTTAATCTTAGTGACAATCCTGGGAATGATTTATTCGTTCTTTATTAAAGGCGGCCAAAAATTTCTTTTTTTACTGTTACATGCCGCTTCTCTATTCATTGTCTTGTTTAGTATCTCTGCTTTTATGCTCGCTAAAAGCGCTGAGTTGACATAGTGAAGAGGAATTACATATGCAAAAAGGCAGGAGAAATCCTGCCTTTTTATTTTTGTGAGATTTCAAGTTGATTCGTATTTTCTGGAGAAGCGCTGCTAACTATTTGGCTTTCCTTAAAGAGACTTGTTTAACAAGAAAAAAAGAAGGAAAAGGAAGAAAAAGGAGCTGTGATAATTTGGAAATATTCATAACCTTGGCAGCAGGTGTGGGGTTTCTTTTATCTTTTTTATGTTTATCCTGCTATAAGCGAAAGCAAGGGGAAACCTTTAAGTGAAAGCCAAACCTATATAATGAGAGGGCTAGCTGTAATTGTTCTTTTAGCCAGCTTTATTGCAGGAAATCACTTTTTTTCCTAAAAAGGAGTCTTATTAAATACTGATGCGCGCATCTCTCAATCTAGAAAATGCTTATGAATAGAATATGCACTACAAATACGCACTTGAAATTGTGTAGACCATCTAGATGAGATGTGAAGAGGGGAGGACAATATGACGAAATGGTATAAGCATGCGCTGATTCCTTTTGCTATAGGCATTTTAAGCTTCGTATGTTTTATGATTTATAGTAAAGTGACGGCAGACTCGAGTCTTCAGCTGAACCAGGCACTGTTTATTTCAATGGGTATAGGTATTGGTGCAGTCCCAGCCTCTTTTTTTATAGAGTATCAAAAAAACAAAGAAAAGAGAAAGTTTCATAGCTAAGCTACGTACCGAATGCCCGTTAGTTGTTTATTTTGTTGAAATGGATGTGATGATCTGTTTATTCTTGCAAAGATTGGTATGTTTGCCTTCGTCATTTTACTTCACATTGCCTTTCGAAAACTGATTTTTTATGCGCATGAAAAACAAAAAACATCCCCAAAAGAAGCAAGAAGGATATTAATAAGAGGAGTTTTAGTTATTTTGATCATCTTGTTATCCATCCTGAACTTTTTGAAGTTTTATTATGGTGATTAAAATAGAGAAGGAAAACAATTGACTCCTAGTAAGTAGGAGTCAATTCTTGTTTGCTCTCTAGATAAAATAGTTACCCTTTTTAATCATTCTTACTATGCAAACTGAAATGTAGATGGCGATTATTTTAAAATAGAGTTTTCTGTTGACTCAGAATATACCAAGTTCGGCATTGTAATTTCAAGGAAATGCTTAATTACTAATGCACATGCACCCAATTCATATGCCTTTTTTCCGGTTGAGGAGATTAATAGTTCACGGTAGTGACTTATAGAGGAAGAAAGGTTGCTCTTAATTTTTTGTATAGAATCTGGGTATCGAGAAAGTAGTTCACTATCAATAATCAAAATTTCAGGATTATAGATATTGATGATATTATTTAAACCAATTGAAATATAATAAATAAAATTTTCCATTTCTTGATGTGTTTCAATATCTTTTCTATCGAGCTCTTCTTCAATATGTTTAAAAGTCATATTACGAACTTGTTTCCTTTGGGAAAGGTTCTTTAAAAAGACTGACTCAGAGGCATATTTCTCCCAACATCCTTTGTTTCCACAGGCACAAAGCTCTCCATTTGGTTGAACAATCATGTGACCAATTTCTCCCGCATAGCCATCATGGCCTTTAGATAATTTATTGTTTATTAAGATTCCAAGACCTATACCTGAACGAAGCGTTATACATACTAAGTTATCGGATTTATGATGTGTGTAAGATCGCTCAGCAAAAGCTAGTAAATTTGCATTATTTTCAAGATACACATCCACTTTTACCGCTGCTTCTAAGTCCTCTTTTAAACTAATATCATGCCACTGCAACCTAGGGATATAATGAATAATTTCATCAGTGGTAACGAGACCATGTATGGAAATAGCTACACCAATCAGGCCGTATCTAGACATAAGACATTTATCTTTATAGTCGTTAATTTTTTTTACTAATACATTAAAGATATTCGAGTAATTTGTATCATGTATTTTGACTGTATCTGAAGAAACTGGACGACCAAGAAGGTTAGAGAGAGTAAATGAGATTTGACCATAATCTAGATCAATTCCTAGTGCGTATCCTGCAGTTTCATTCAAAGATAGCATTATAGGCTTTCTTCCAACGTTTGAATAGTCTTGCTGTGTCTCAATAATAATATCTTCTTCAAGTAAACTTGCAACCTGTGCTGAGATAGTAGCTTTTGTTAATGCTGTAACCTTAGACAATTCAGCTCGTGAAATCATTCCTGTCTCTACAATTTTGCTAATAATTAAAGATCGATTTAATTTTTTGATGTAAGCTGCATCACCGTTAGGCATAAATATATCCTCCGAATTTTCGTTGACATTTTTTTTATTATAGCATCTTCATATGAAAAAAAATAATTGTAAAATTTAAAATATTTAATTGACTGAATTTTATATACATGCTAAATTATTTTTATAATTAATTAGTTTAGTAAACGAACAAATTAATTATAACAGAAAATGAAAGTGTTTACATATCCTTTTATCCATAAAGTCAATTTTGTTTCCTTAGGAGGAAAATAACATGAAAGAGTTTTTAGCAGACGATTTCTTACTATACACGCCTACAGCTGTTAAGTTATATAAATACTTTGCTAAAGAAATGCCGATTTTTGATTTTCACTGCCATTTAGATCCAAAAGAAATTTTGGAAAATAAACAATATAAAAATCTTACTCAGCTATGGTTAGCAGGAGATCATTACAAGTGGCGAACAATGAGAATGAATGGTATAGCTGAGCATTTCATTACGGGGGAAGCTAGTGACTGGGAAAAATTTTTTGCTTGGGCAGAGACGGTGCCCTCTTTAATTGGAAATCCGCTGTATCACTGGACTCACATGGAATTAAAGAATTTTTTTAATATTAATAAAAGACTTAGTCCAGATACCGCACTTGAAATTTGGAACGAATGCAACCAAAAACTGCAAAGTGCCGATTTTACACCTCAATCGTTAATTAAGAAATCTAATGTACGATTTATAGGGACTACGGATGATCCTACCTCTACCCTTAAATATCATCAATTGCTAAAGCAGAATTCTACGTTTGAAACAAAAGTTGTTCCAACCTTTCGTCCTGATGGAGCAATGTTTATTGAACGTCCAACTTTCCAGGAGTGGATCAAGAACCTTGAACACGTAGCTAAGGAACAAGTAACATCTTTAGCAGAATTAATAAAAGCGCTTAAACAGCGAGTTGATTATTTTCATGACAATGGGGGAAGAGCAGCGGATCATGATATTCCTTACATGCAATATCAAGAAGTGACTCTAGCCGAAGCAGAAACAATTTTTACAAGACGTATGAATGGCGAACGTCTTTCACAAGATGAATTAATTAAGTACCGATCGTTTCTTTTAAAAGAACTAGGAAAAATATACGCTCACAAACAATGGGTAATGCAACTACATATTGGAGCTATGCGAAACAACAACACAAAAATGAAAAAACTTTTAGGGTCGGATGCAGGGTTTGATTCAATTGGAGAAGCAGATATCGCACGAGGATTATCGGAATTTCTTAATACGCTTGATCAAGAAGATGCGCTGCCGAGAGTCGTATTATTTAATTTAAATCCTAAAGACAATCCTGTACTTGCCTCGATGATGGGGAATTTTTATGAAAATGGCGTTACTGGAAAAATTCAGTTTGGTACAGCTTGGTGGTTTAACGATCACATTGATGGAATGGAGCGACAAATGAAAGATTTTGCTAACGTTGGGTTATTCAGTCATTTTATCGGTATGTTGACAGACTCTCGCAGCTTTCTCTCCTATGAAAGACATGATTATTTTCGTAGAATACTATGCAACCTAATTGGCGAGTGGGTAGAGCAAGGAAAGGTTCCCAATGATTCTACAATTCTGCAAGCGCTGATTGAAAATATTTCTTATTACAATGCAGAGAAATACTTTTTACAACGTTAATATGAATAAAGTTCTTTTTCTTATTACAGATCATGCTGATGTTGAAGATTAAAAGAAGGGCGGGAAAAGGATGGGTATTTTGCAAGATTTATTAAAAGATATTCCTATTCCTAAAATGGCCAAGGTACAAGTGGCATTTGATGATAAAAAAATCCATGACGTTCAACATGTATTAACAGAAAAATTAAATCAAGAAAATATAAAAAGAAGAATAACACCTGGAATGGAAATTGCCATTGCAGTAGGCAGTAGAGGGCTTGATCAAATAGTAGAAATGACAGCTACCACAGTACAGTTCATAAAAGGACTTGGAGCTATTCCTTTTATTGTTCCAAGCATGGGTAGTCATGGCGGAGCAACTGCTGAAGGCCAGCAAGAAGTTTTACGCCATCTTGGAATAACCGAAGAGAGTGTACAATGTGAGATTCGTTCTTCAATGGAGGTAGTGGAAATTGGACAATTATCCAATGGATTACCTGTCTTTGTAGATAAGCATGCTTCAAAAGCTGATGGAATTATTGTTGTAAATCGAATAAAACCACATACAGCTTTTCGCGGTCCAGTGGAAAGTGGTCTCATGAAAATGATTAGCATCGGTTTAGGAAAACAAAAAGGAGCAGAAGCTTGCCATCAGCTAGGGTTTAAATATATGGCTGAAAACGTTCCTGCAATGGCTAAAGTTATTATGCAAGAACTTCCTATTCTATTTGGTATTGCTAGTATTGAAAACTCATTTGATAAGGTAGCTGTAATAGAAGTGTTGCCTTCTGAACAAATTGAGGATAAAGAGACTAATCTACAAATTATAGCTAAACAGCTTTTACCGAAACTGTACTTTGATGAGCTAGACGTGCTGGTTATTGATGAAATTGGCAAAAATATCAGTGGGGATGGAATGGACCCTAATGTCACAGGACGCTACCCAACTCCATATGCTCATGGGGGACCGGCCGTTAATAAGATGGTTGTTTTGGACTTGACTCCTCAAACAGAAGGAAATGCAAATGGAGTGGGAACTGCAGACTTTACAACTCAAAGATTGGTAGATAAGGCAAACCTAGAATTTATGTATGCCAATGGCTTAACTTCAACGGTTGTGGCGCCTACAAAAATACCTACTACGTTACCCAATGATCGCCAAGCAATTCAGGCAGCTATTAAAACAAGTAATATATTAGACTTTACTCAAGTAAAGATGGTGCGAATTAAAAATACGTTAGAGTTAAGTGAAATTGAGATTTCTGAGGCATTGTTGAATCATATCCATTCTCATCCTCACATGCAACAAAGTTCAGAGCTTTATTCTATATCATTTAATAAAGAAGGAAACTTCTTAAGAGCGGAGGACAGGAATGAAACAATTATTTGATTTAACTAAAAAAACTGCAGTCGTAATTGGTGGGAATAGCGTTTTAGGTTCATCTATAGCGATAGGACTAGCTAATCATGGAGCAACAGTTGCTATTGTAGGCCGTAATCTAGAAAAAGCAGAAGATGTAGTGAAGGAAATAGAACGTAACGGAGGAAAAGCAAAAGCTTTTCAAGCTGATGTCAGTGCTCGTGAATCCTTAATTGAAGTAGCTAGTGCTATCGAAAAATGGTCAGGAGGATGGGATATTCTTCTTAACGCTCCTGGTAAAAATAGTGGAACTCCTTTTTTTGAGCTAGATATGGACGAATGGGATGATATTATGGATGTCAATTTAAAAGGAATCGTACTTACGTGTCAAATTTTCGCTAAAAAAATGATTGAACAAAAAAGAAAAGGCAGTATTATTAACATTTCTTCTGTTTCTTCGACTACTCCGTTATCTAAAGTATTTACGTATTCTGTGTCAAAAGCCGGTCTTAATAGTGTAACGCAATTCTTAGCTAGAGAATTAGCGCCGACCGGTATTCGGGTCAACGCAATTATTCCTGGATTTTTTCCAGCAGAACAAAATAAAAAATTACTAAGTTCACAGAGGGTAGAAGCCATTATGGGACATACACCTATGAAGCGATTTGGTAAGCCAGAAGAACTGCAAGGGGCAGCGGTTTGGCTTTCTTCAGAAAAGGCTTCTAGTTTCGTAACAGGAACGCTAATACGGGTGGATGGTGGATTTGGAAGCATGACAATTTAAAAGCAAGAAGATTGTCAAAGACGGGAGGATAAGAACATGGTAGGCAAAAAATATGAGACTTTAACTTCTATTCTTAAGGATATGGAATCAGTTGTTGTAGCTTTCTCAGGAGGAGTCGATAGTACTTTTTTATTAAAGGTGGCTGTTGAAACATTAGGAAATGAGAATGTGATTGCAGTAACTGCAGATTCGGAGACCTATCCATCAAGTGAACTAGAAGAAGCTAAGGTATTAGCAAGGCAAATCGGAGTAAGACATCAGATCATTGCGACATCGGAATTAGCTATTCCAGGCTATTCGGAAAACAACAAAAATAGATGTTATTTTTGTAAAAGTAGCTTATTTGATCATCTGATGCCAATTATTGAAGAATACCAATTTAAAACGGTTGTATATGGGGCTATAGCTGATGATATGAATGAACACCGACCTGGCATGAAAGCAGCAAAGGAAAAGGGAATACGAGGACCTTTACTCGAGGCTAATTTGTTTAAAAAAGAAATTAGAGAGTTATCTCAGCAATTAGGGTTACCAACTTGGAATAAGCCTTCGTTTGCTTGCTTATCTTCTAGAATTGCTTACGGGGAGTATATTACGAAAGAAAAATTAACCAAAGTAGAAAAAGCAGAGGCCTATTTAAAAGAGCTGGGTGTTGGTCAAGTGAGAGTTCGAACTCATAAAGAGATTGCTAGAATTGAAGTGGAACCTCAGGATATGAACTTTATTATGGAAAAAAACAATATCATTACTAGGCAATTGAAGGGACTAGGCTATAAATATATTACATTAGATTTGACTGGGTATCAAAGTGGTAGTATGAATCAAGCTTTGTCAAAAGTGGAATAGTGACACTAAACTTCACTGAATAAACAATCTAAGGTGTGTGACAAACAATGATAAAAGAAATTTTGAAACAAGTTCAGCAAGGGAAACTAACTGTGGGAGATGCTGAAAAAGAGTTAGCTACATATGAAGATCTAGGGTTTGCTAAGGTAGATTATCATCGAAAAAAACGTCAAGGTTTTTCAGAAGTAGTATTTGGTGAAGGGAAAACAGCGGAACAAATCATTTCTATTATTAAAGCGTTACAACTGAAAGATAAGTCTGTACTTGTGACACGGATATCAAAAGAAAAAGCAAATCAAGTGCTTGATGCATGTCCAAGTTTTACATACAGCGAAGTAGCAAAAATCCTTTTTTGGAAGGACTCAGATCAGGATTCTTCTTTTGAAGGGTATATTGCTGTTGTTTGTGCAGGAACCTCTGACTTGCCTGTAGCAGAAGAAGCTGCAGTAACTGCAGAAATACTCGGCTGTAAAGTTCGACGTATTTATGATGTAGGAGTAGCTGGTATTCATCGACTCTTAAATAATATTGAAGAGATTCAAAATGCTACTGTAACAGTGGTCGTAGCTGGTATGGAAGGAGCTCTTCCAAGCGTTGTGGGTGGACTGGTTTCCCATCCAGTCATTGCTGTGCCTACTAGCATTGGTTATGGAGCAAATTTTAACGGATTATCAGCTTTGTTAACTATGCTAAATTCATGTTCTTCCGGAATTAGCGTAGTTAATATTGATAATGGGTTCGGCGCTGCTTACAACGCTGCTTTGATTCACCGATTAATTCAAAAAGGAGCTAAACATAATGAGAACGCTTTATCTTGACTGCTTTTCAGGTATTAGTGGTGACATGTTCATTGGTGCACTTATTGATGCTGGAGGAGATTCAATTCTTTTAGAAGAGGAGCTTCAAAAACTAAATATTTCTGAAGAGTATAAATTGAGCTGGAGAAAAGTCGTGAAAAATGGAATCTCTAGTACGAAGTTTGATGTAGAGTTAACAGAGACAGTTGAGCACAAGTATGCTGCTGAACATGATCATCAACATGAACATAGCGACCATCAGCACGAACATGAACATGATCATCAACATGAACATAGCGACCATCAGCACAAACATGAACATGATCATCAACATGAACATAGCGACCATCAGCACAAACATGAACATGATCATCAACATGAACATGGCGACCATCAGCACGAACACAGCCATCACCATAGTCATCGTGCCTATCAAGATATTGTAAAGCTAATCGAGAGAAGTCAGTTATCTCAAGAAGTGAAAGAGACTTCATTAAACATTTTTAGAAAAATTGGAGAAGCGGAAGGTCTCATTCACGGTATTTCTTTAGAAAAAGTACACTTTCACGAAGTCGGGGCGGTGGACTCTATTATAGATATTGTAGGAGCTTCTATTTTGATAAATAAATTAGAAATTCAAAAAATAAAATCATCACCTGTTTGTGTAGGTACTGGCAAAGTGCATATTGATCATGGCATTTATCCAATCCCTGCACCTGCTACTTTAGAGATATTAAAGGGTGTTCCTCTTCAGCAAAGCAGTATAAAAAGCGAGCTAACCACGCCTACAGGTGCAGCTATTGTGTCAGTACTTTCAGAAGAATTCTGCACAGTTCCTTCTATGACAGTACAATCAGTCGGGTATGGAGCAGGAACAAAAGATTTTGAAAAACATCCTAATGTGCTCCGAGTAATTATTGGTGAGGAAGATTGAAAATTTGAAGTATCGTATCTCAAACTAAACAAGAACTAAAAGAAAGGAGAGACTATTTTGCCTTCACACATTCCTCTTAATTCAGAGCACATTGATCGTAAAATGATAAAAATGGAAGTGAACCTCGACGATATTTCTGGGGAGTTGCTGGGGTATGTTATGGACTTGCTTTTAGAGTCCGGAGCCAACGACGTCTTTTACACGCCTATTTACATGAAAAAAAACAGGCCGGGTGTTTTACTTCAGCTGCTTTGTGCAGAAGCGTATGTAGATAAGATAAAGGAGATTTTATTTAAGGAAACAACAACATTGGGAATTCGCTATTATCCATTATCGGTTCACCGGCTGGAACGAGAATTCCATAAAGTAGAAACAGAATGGGGAATTGTTACAGTAAAAATCGGAATCATGAAAGGTGAAGTTGTACAAAGGGCACCAGAATTTGAAGACTGTAAGTCCATTGCTGAAAATTACAGCGTTCCTTTAAAAAAAGTATATGAACAAGTATGGAAAGAGTTAAAGAAAAGAGAAAATTGATGCTTTAAGCTTGTGGGCTACTAGCTTAAAAATGGAAATCTGAAAGGCGTGTGGTAGATTTTAAGTATTAAACATCTATGTCTGCTTCTTAATGAAAGGGTTTACAAAAAGGGGATTGTAAATGAGAGAAAGAGGGGATAGTTATATGGCATTACCAGTGGTTCCAAGTAAAAGGCCAGTAGTTACTGTTTCTAAAAAGCTAACTTTCAAAGAAAAGATGTCTTATGGTTTTGGTGATATTGGTAACGGACTTATGTTTGATATGGGGCAGTTATACCTTCTAAAATTTTATACAGATGTTTTGGGAATCTCTGCTTACTGGGGAGGGCTGGTATTTTTAATTTCTAAAATATTTGACGCATTTGCGGATACAAGTGTTGGTGCATTTGTAGATTCAAGAACAAATATCTCAAAAAGAGGAAAGTTCCGACCATTCATTTTATGGGGCACAGTTCCCCTGGCATTAATGACAGTCATTTCGTTTTTGGCTCCAAACTTTTCAGACACAGGAAAGATTATTTGGGCATTCGCTACCTATATGGGATTCGGGCTAGCCTATTCATTCGTTAATATTCCATATGGTTCTTTGTCTGCAGCGATGACACAAGATCCAATTGACCGTGCATCTTTAGGTTCATTTAGAGCAATTGGTAGTCAAACAGCTCTTCTTATTTCAGGAGTAGTAGTAATTCCTATTGTACTACAATTTGCTAATAAAGAAGTCGGGTACATCGTAGCTATATCTGTAATGTCAATATTCGGAATATTATTTCATTTGATTTGCTATCGTAATACTAAAGAAAATGTCATTAGAGCACCAAGAAAAGAAAAGGTGCCTTTATCTAAACTATTCAAAGCATTGTTTTCAAATCGTCCTCTTATTGTATTGTGTTTAGCAGCGTTATTCATGATTGCTTCTTCAAATATTCGCAACGCTGTTCAGTTGTACTATTTGGAGTATAATTTAAAAAGTCCGGAATTAATGTCAATACTTTCCTTTTTAAGTATAGGGCTTGCCGTAGTTGGTTCAATGTTTATCCCAGCAATGGTAAAAAGAATCGGGAAGAAAAATACTTTTATGCTTGGGCTTTTAGTTTGCGTTGCCTGTGATGTTTTAAATTTTGTATTACCAACCAGTACAGTAACATTTTTAACTATTTTTTCATTAGGAAACTTTGCATTAGCATTTGCGCTTGGTCTACCGTGGGTAATGATTGCTGATTCCATTGACTATCATGAGTGGAATTCGGGAGAACGTACAGAAGGCATTGTTTACTCAACATACAGTTTCTTCCGAAAGCTTGCGCAGGCGCTGGCAGGTTTTATTCCAGGAGTTGCACTGAGTTTAATTGGGTACGTTCCAAATATTCAGCAGTCTTCAGATACATTGTTAGGTCTTAAAGGGTTATTATTTCTTGCTCCGGCGTCTCTTAATATTATTGGGTTAATCATTTTATTTTTCTTTTATAACCTTACAGATAACTTATACAGTAAAATTGTTGCCGATTTGAAAGAGAGAAGCAACTTTAACTAAAAAAGAAGATTTGATAAAAAAGTATTTTTTAATAGGAGCTACTAAAGACAATATTTATAAACTCTTATTAGAGAGCAGTTTGACATACTATTTTATAATACATGCATAGTAAAGGAGATACCACATGAGTATTAAGGGAAATTATCAATTTACTTTCATAAATGAAACTGATAACATTCTTCAATTTGAACTAGCAGAGAATAACATATATGCGAAAATTATGATACTTGAAACAGACATTATCAGGATTTTGTTTACAGACGGTGAGGAATTACAACTAGATAAAACTTGGAGTGTCGCACCCGGGCAGGTAGATGTTCCATTGGAGGGGCGCAAACGTTTGGATACAAGCGGTTTTTCACTACCAAGCTATGAATTTAGTAATAATAACAGTGAATGCACCGTAGAAACTTCAGCGTTAAAGCTTAATGTTGATTTAGATGGATTTAAGATTAGCTGGTTTTACCGCGAGGATTCTGGGTGGGTGAATTTTGCGAATGACCGAAAAACTCAGGCGTATAATCTTGATGGTTCACTTGGTGAGGGGATCGTTCATTATTTAAAGCGTGATTTAAATGAACAATATTTTGGATTGGGAGAAAAGACAGGTTCAGTTGATAAACATGGAAAGCGTTATCGGATGCAGTCAATTGATGCAATGGGGTATGATGCAGAATATAGCGACCCTCTTTATAAACATATTCCTTTTTACATCACAAGGCATAAAAAAACAGGATTTTCATTTGGGATCTTTTATGATAATTTGTCCAGTTCAATTTTCGAACTAGGTACGGAACTCGATAACTATCATGAGCTATACAGATACTATCAAGCTAAAAACGGTGATTTAGATTATTATATTATTGGAGGACCGAAAGTTAAAGATGTTACTCGGAAATTTTCATGGTTAACTGGACAAACAATCTTTCCACCGAAGTGGAGCTTGGGGTATTCTGGATCGACAATGAGTTATACCGATGCTCCAGATGCACAAATGCAGTTGAACGAATTCTTAAAGCTGTGTGAAAAACATGATATCTTATGTGATTCATTCCAGTTGTCGTCGGGCTATACGTCAATTGAAGATAAGCGTTATGTGTTTAATTGGAATCAATCAAAAATTCCTTCACCAAAAAAGATGGTAAACGACTTTCATGATAAGGGTCTACGTTTATGTGCAAATATTAAGCCTTGTTTATTAAAAGATCATCCCTTATTTAATGAGTTAAAAGAAAAAAAGATGTTTATAACAAATGGTCATAACGAAGAACCTGAAATGGCACAATTTTGGGATGAAATAGGTGCCTATTTAGATTTTACCAATAAAGAAACCTACGACTGGTGGAAAGACCAAGTAAAAGAAAAGCTATTGGATTATGGAATTGATTCCACTTGGAATGACAATAATGAGTTTGAAATCTGGAGTAAGGATGCCACCTGTCACGGTTTTGGAAACCAAAAAGAGTTTGAGCTCATTCGTGCACTTCATCCACTGCTCATGATGAAGGCTTCCTATGAAGCACAGTTGGAGCATAATCCTCAGTTGCGTCCTTATTTAATATCACGATCTGGCTCTGTGGGAATGCATCGTTATGTGCAAACTTGGACAGGCGATAATCGCACCAGTTGGAAAACATTGAAATTCAATATTAAGATGGGGATAGGACTAAGTTTATCGGGTATTTATAATTTTGGACATGATGTAGGCGGATTTTCAGGTCCTGCTCCTGAACCTGAACTATTCGTAAGATGGATACAAAATGGAATTGTTCATCCAAGGTTCACTATACACTCTTGGAACGATGACCAAACAGTTAATGAACCGTGGATGTATCCTGAAGTTCTAGGCTCAATTAGGGAATTAATTAAATTTAGAACAAAAATCATTCCATATCTTTATAGTGAGTTGCATCAGACCTATAATAGCTACCATCCTATTATAAGGCCCACTTTTTATGATTTTGAACATGATGAAACTACCTTTGAGGAAAATGATGATTTTATGTTAGGCGAGTCTCTTTTGGTTGCATCCGTTGTTGAAAAAGGGAAGAAAGAGAGAGAAGTGTATTTGCCAAATAATCCTGGCGGGTGGTACGATTTTCATATTGGAACATGGTATGAAGGAGGAAAGAAGGTTGAAATTCCGGCACCTTTACACTACACGCCGTTACTAGCTAAGGCGGGAGCAATCATTCCGATTAATCAAGCAGAAGTTACTTTTTCAACGAAAAATATGGATGAAAGAGGATTTTTATTATTTCCTTGTAGAGGAAAAGGGAAGTCTTCTTATAGCTTATACGAAGATGATGGGTTAACAAACGAATATTTGCACACATTTGCGTACATTAATGTTGATATGGAAACTACAGAAGATGAGATTCAAATAAAAATTAACAAGGAAGGTTCTTATGAATTACCTTATAATCAGATTACGTTTTACCTTCCGGAAAAAGAGCAGCGCAAGCTAACTATCAATGGATTAGATCAAAATGTTGGAAAAGGAACATTTAGTTATAATCTGAGCTGTTAATAAATATAATCATTGACCCTATAGCTACTATAGGGTCTAGTTGTTTTTATTTCTACATTTATAGCGTAGTTGAGTAAAAAAGATTTATTTACTAAAAGCGATAAGTATCAAAAATTGCATGCCTAGAAGACTCTGTTTCAAGCCTCTACCTAGGGTCTACGTGAACAAAGACTTCATTATTCGCTCAGTTTATAGCTCTTAAAGCCTTATATTGATAAAAGCGTACCGGTTTTACCTAGCTCTATCTAAAAAATAACTAAAAGAATAAATAGCAAGAATTTTTAAGAAAATTTTAATAACTTGCTAAGAAACTTCTAATTTCCTCTTTATTTTTTTGTAAGTTGTCTCCTTTAAGATAGAAGTAATCGAGTAGCCCACCTTATTTTGAGAAAGCTCAATAAGGTTGTATGACGAAAATACGAATGGGTAACCTCACTACTTAAAATGGAGGCTGATGTACACTTATGAATCTAGAGGTTTTTCGAAATTACTCCTTGCATCATTTGAAGAAAGATATACTATCGGGTATCGTTGTTGGTATTATAGCTATACCTTTGGGATTAGGGTTTGCGATAGCTTCTGGAATATCGCCTGTTACAGGACTTTATACAACGATTGTAGCGGGATTGTTAATTGCTATTTTAGGTGGATGTAGGTTTCAAATCGCGGGACCTACCGGTGCGTTTGTTCCTGTTTTATTAGGGATTGTGTTGCAATATGGCTATGAAAACTTATTAATTGCCGGCTTTATGTCCGGAATTCTCCTCATTATCTTTGCGCTATGTAAAGTAGGAGCTTTAATCAAGTATTTTCCGTCCTCTATTATTGTAGGATTTCAGTCGGGAATTGCGCTGATTATCTTTAGCGGGCAGATTCCAAACTTCCTTGGATTACACGCTATTGAAAAATATCAGTATTTTCATTTAAATATAAAAGAGATCTTTGGTAATTTACACTTCATCAACATCTATAGTATCGCTACAGCAGGATTGTGCTTAGCTACGATTTTAATTGTTCTTTACTTTTCACCTAAGTCGTTGGGAATGTCCTATTTACTTGGAATTATTGTATCAACGGGCTTGGCATCTTTTTTCTTTGCAAATCAGTTTGAAACCATTGGTTCCATTTACGGAGAGATACCTCGTCATTTCCCGGCGCCAGCGTTTCCAGATATAACAGTGGAGAGGGTGGTAACTCTTTTACCTTCTGCATTTGTGATTGCTATACTTGTAGGGTTACAATCTTTACTGACAGCTCGCGTTGCAGATGAAATGACAAAATCAAAGCACAGCAGCAAAAAAGAACTGATTGGCCAGGGAATCGTAAACATGGTAACGCCGATGTTTTCAGGTATTCCCGCGGCAGGAGAGATTGCAAGAACCGTTACCAATATTAAAAACGGCGCTTCATCTCCAATTGCAGGAATCACGCATGCTATCTTTGTGTTGATTGTGCTGCTAGTGCTCGCTCCGTACGCTTCATACGTGGCGCTTGCCAGTCTCGCGCCAGTTTTGATGGTCGTAGCATGGAACATAAGTAAAAAAGAACAGTTTTTAAAGATGGTAAAAGAAAGATCATTTCATTCGCTGATTTTACTCACGACCTTTTTGTTAACGGTGTTTACAAACTTAACAGTAGGAATAGCCGTTGGGTTATGCCTGTCTGGTGTAAACTTTATGATAAAAAAGAGCAAAGAAAAGCAAAAATTATTAAGAAAAACTGGTTAACGCAGGTATAAAATGCTTTATCAATAATGCCCGAAAAAACCCCCACTGTATGCTTGCGCAGTGGGGGTTTTTTATAGTAAAGAAAAAGAATATCCCAATTACTTTCCTTCAAACCAGCAGCGAGCGTTATCAAAAAGCATGTGCTGAATCTGCTGTTCCGTTACGCCTTTTCTTTTTAACTCAGGCACGACTTCTTCTAATACAAAGCTCATCGACCATTTTGGAAAACGCTCTTCAATCACGCCTTCAGGAAACCAGTCCATTGTACAGCAGTAGTCTTGTGATAGAAACATGCGGTTTGAATATCCTTGTTTAGCTAACTCAATAACTGTTTCATTTCTATTTTCAGTTGAACACTCTCTTGTCAGGCCGTAGCGGTCCATCCCGATAAAAGCGCCTTGATTTAATATGTTTGAAATATACTCGAGATTATCCGTATCTCCCGTATGTCCAATCAGAATTTGATTTGGATTAGCGCCTTCATCCAGTAAGATGTCAAGCTGCTTTAAGCCTGTACCGCTTGCAGGATGTGAATGGGTCATAATCGGCACGCCCGTTTTTTTATGAGCTCGTGCTACGGCACGCATTACTTTTTCTACATCAGCCGTTACGCCAGGTGCATCCGTAGCGCATTTTAGAAAACCTGCTTTAATCGACGTGTTTTGAATGCCGACTTCAATGTCTCGAACAAACAGGTCTGCCATATAGTCAATGCTTCGAGTTTGAAAATGGGTAGGGATGTAGTTATACGTATAGATTCCTGTAGCTGCAATGATTTGAGTATCCGTTTCACGGGCAATTCGTTCAATAAAACGAATATCGCGTCCTTGTTCCATCACCGTAGGATCACAGATTGTTTTGACTCCGAGCTCCTTCGCACGATTTACTTGTTCGACTGCTTTCGCAACTTCTTGTTCTTCATCATATAAATGAGGAAACTGTGCGTAAACAGATTCAGAACGAACGCGCATATGTTCATGAATTAACGTTAGCCCTAGTTCGGACGCTTTGACTGGGCCTGTTACAGAATTGATAAATGTCATAGTATGATTCCTTTCATGATATACCTGTAAATTAAAAAGGGGGTGATTAGGTACAGTTTTAATTTCATCTGGTTTGTTTCTATATATAGACTTTCTATTATAAAAAATACATATTGCATTATACAACATATATACGGTCTTACACAACACAAGGGCCTTTTACTTACTATGACAAAAAATCCTTCTTTCCAAGCAGGAAGAAGGATTTTTTAGTTGCAAGCAGTATTCATCATTACCCAGCATTTACGCTGTAGCTGTCTCCATTTAATTTACGGAATTTTAAATAGCTTCCAATTCTCCAAATGGCAACATATATAAAGGCTAGCGTCATTGTTAAGACCGCGAAGTCTATGGAATCTAAGCCTTTGAAGTATTGGCTCAAAGCCATTCTTATGAAGATAATAGCGATAATCACATATTTAAAATTTTTATTTGGCTTTGAATAAATGAAGCCATCTTCTCTTACTTCATAGTCCGTTTGGCTAAGCATAATAAGTCCAAATATAACACCTAATACACCAGCAATCACCATTTCCCAGTAGGGAGGTAAGTGAAAGGGCTGGCCCGGTATGTGCATCAGCTGACTTAGACTAAGTGAAAATGCAATCAATATGAAAAAAATGGGCGCTAATATACCAAGTCCATTCTTTTTAATGGGTTTATTTCTCTTTTTCATTTTTCTCCAAATAATGAATCCAATAAGAGCGATAACAAATATATAAATCAGCAGCATTTCCATATTCATTTTGCCTCCTTTTTTCATTTCTATGTTCGTACAATCCACTATTTAGTATAAACAATAAAAGGACGGAGATAAAAGTGCATTCTTTCATTTTTTACACATGAGAATTCTCATTATTTTTTATTACTATCGTTTAGGTTTTTGTATATGACTCATTAACTGTTTATTTCTTTTTTACCATAATATGTTATAATTGTAGAAAATGAGAAAACGCAAGGCAAGCTTACACATTGTCGGGTTTATAGAGGTGAATGAGTTGAGGCTAGGAGATCAGCTGAAGAAGTTAAGAGAAGAACAAAAGATGTCTCAAGAGGAGGGTGCTCAACGGCTGAGCGTATCTGTACAGCATATACATAAGTGGGGAAATAATAAGAGCTATCCTGAAATTCAGCATCTTTTAAAGTTAAGCGACATCTATCAAACAACCATTGATGAATTTATTAAAAATGATGCTGCATTACAGAACAAAATAAACATTAGCGAAGAAGAAAAAGAAGACGACGATGAACTGTTTCACCCAGGTTTTTATATTGGAATAGGCATCATATTTCTTGGTACTTTTCTTAGCCTGATTATCGGCAATCTTATGATTATGATGGTGACCAACATCGCTGGAATGTTAATTACTTGTTTTTATAAAGATATCTTAAAACTTTTAAAAGACGTCAAAAAAGATTTTCATGAACAAGGATAAAAGAAGCTAGCTACATATAAAAGCAATTCTATGAAAAAGCAGAAAAATGATGAGGTGTACCAGGTGAAAGAACTGAAATTGAATTTTGTGATCCTATCTCTTTTATGTTTAGCCAGCTATTACTTATTTCGAGTGGGCGCATACTTTTTAGCCAGAAAGTATGTAGACAAAACGTCTGAGGGAAGTGTTTTGAATTGGGCGCTCAGTGTCCTTGTTAGGGGCGGCAAGAGAATGGATCTTAGTGACTACACTGTATGGGCAGCATTTTGTGCATTTTTGTACCTTGTGTAATCATAGTTAAGAAGGAGGAGGAATTTCTTTATTTTTAAGCGCGTATGCATTCTATTTATGGAAGTGAAAATCTACTTTAGCTGTTTCTCCTCATCAAGGTAGTAGCTAACTTATCATGCACGAGCACCTAATATGCTCATTAGGTGCTCTTTTTGGTGTTTCCAAGCAGGTATTAATCTACCCAAAGCTGAATAACTTCTATGGCTAGTGTTACTAAATTTAATTTCTTGGGATCTTATTGAACGCAAAAGGGGAGAAATATATGTTTGAAGAAAAGGTAGGTATTATTACGGGTGGAACGTCGGGGATTGGTTTAGCAACAGCGGAATTACTCGCAAAAGAGGGCATGCACGTTGTGATCGCTTCTAGAAATAGTGGAAAAGGAGAAGAAGCCCTTTCTATATTAAGAAAGTGGTCTCCTCGATCTATTTTTATCAAAACCGATGTAACGAATAGTCAAGATGTCAAAAACCTTGTTAGCCAAACATACTCCACATTTGGGAAAATTGATGTGGGCTTTAACAATCCGGCTAACACAGAGGCTTCCTCTAGTGCTACGCATGAATTCAAAGAAGAGGACTTTGATCATTTAATTAACGTTACGTTAAAAAGTGTATGGCTTTGTATGAAATATCAGCTGCAGGTAATGACCAAACAAAACAGCGGTGTTATTGTGAATACGTCGTCAATGGATGCTATTTTATGTTCGGCAGGGACAGGCGTGTATGCGGCTGGAAAAAGCGGTGTGATCGCTTTAACGAAATCAGTTGCTCAAGAATATGGCCATCAACATATAAGAATTAACTCTCTTTGCCCAGGTGCCTTTCGTACGTCTATGTTAGAAGAAAAATTTTTAACTCTACCTGAGGACGAAAAAGTAAAGCTTAATGAATCCTATCAAAAGCTAAACGCGCTGGGCAGGATTGGTGATCCTCTTGAAGCGGCAAAAGCAGTAAAGTGGCTTCTTTCGGACGATGCTTCTTTTGTTACGGGTCAAAACATTATCGTAGACGGTGGAATTGGATTTAGGTTTGAATAAGTTGGAGGGGTAAAGATACTATTTCTTACTCTGGATAGATGACATCCTGGTAACTAATTAATAGTGTATGAAATATTTTAAAGGGAATTTACTCATAGTTAATAGAAATAACCTTTTCTCAGACCAAATTCGCCGGTGATTATGTTCATAGAGACAATAAAAAGCAGACTGTCTATAAACAGTCTGCTTCTTGTATATTACACGTGCATTAACACAGAAAATATTGTAGCAAAGGCTTTCTTTATAACCAACTAAGCCAATAATCTATTATTCTTCTGATTTTGAAGATAGCACTTCTTTTTTTAGAAAGAAGCATAAAACAAATGCAATGATTGTAAGCACAAATGCGTAAGTATAGATATGCTGAAATGATTCAATAAATAATATTTTAATTTTCATAAATAATTCTGGAGTAAGGCCATTTGGAATTCCTCCTGCTGCTAGGCTATTCATATTATCTGCCATACTTTTCGGCAATTCATTGCCTAAGCTACTTAGCTTTGAAGTAAGTGTGGAGGATAATAGCGTACCAAACATACTTACTCCCACAGTTGCGCCGATAGACTGAAACAATGGAACCGTTGCTAATGCAATCCCTTTGTGTTCCTTTTCTACAGATTCTTGAACAATTAAATTATCTCCGCCAAACATGACCCCTAAGCCAAGTCCCGTGATGAAAAAGAAAATGATAACCTGTAGGGTAGTGGTGCTAATGTTTAATTTGGAGAATAAATAAAAACCAATAACAGGCATAATGAAAGAAATCATGAATAATTCGCGATACCGCACTTTTGTTAATAGAAACCCAGAAACGATTGAGGTTGCAACAGCACCTACCATCATGGGCAAAGTTAAATACCCAGATTCTGTAGGAGTAAGGCCTAATACGTTTTGTGCAAAGTAAGGGAAAGATGAGAATGATCCCATTAATCCACAGCCTACAGTAAAAACAAGCAGTGATAATACTAAAATATTACGATTTCTAAATAGATGCAGCGGTACAATAGGTTCAATCACTTTTGATTCCACCCAAATAAACAGTCCAATTAAAATCACGCCTACACATAGTAGCGAAATGATAAATGGAGAGCTCCACGTATACCCTTCGTTCTCCACTAAAACAGGCGTAATTAATAACGAAATGATTGCAGCTACTAGAAGAATAGCTCCTGCCCAATCAATTGTTACTTTTTTTCTTTCATGTACTTCTTTTAACCCACTTGCTAAAAAAATGACTGCTATTAATCCCACTGGAATATTCACGAAGAAAATCCAATGCCAGCTTGCTTGATCTACAAAAAAGCCTCCCATTAGCGGGCCTAAAAGCATAGGGATAAACATAACTGGACCCATAAACGCTTGAACTTTTGCTCGTTGTTCAACAGGGAACAAATCACTCGAAATCGTCATGGCTAATGGCATGAGGCCACCCGCGCCAAGTCCTTGAATTCCTCTTCCAATTAAAAGCATAATCATTGAATGAGAAAGCCCGCATATAATGGAGCCTCCAATAAAGAAAGCCATAGAAGCGAAGTAGACTTTTTTTCGACTAAATAAATCGGCTAATTTTCCTAGTATAGGCATGAAAGCAGATAGCGCTAGCATATAGATGCCTGCAACCCAGCCATACATAGATAATCCGCCAAGATCACGTATAATCGTCGGCATGGCTGTATTTACAACCGTTTCATCAAGCTCAGAAAAAATAATTCCAATCATTAATCCAGTCATTACTAGTATTTTATTGTTTTTATTATTTAAAACTTGTTCTCCAACATTTGAGATGTTTTCCATATTGCGTTTCCTCTCGTGAAATTATTAGAAATGATCACTAAACAGCATGTGAATCATTTCTCGTTATTATCTCTATTAGTTTCTCGGGGATTTCGGTTTCTAAATCTCGGTGTTCTAAATTCAGCACCGTCTCCCCAAGGTCCGCGCCCAAAACCTCTTGGCCCATGCTCTGGATCACCACCAAAGAATCTGTGGTGAGGTCCAAATCCTCGTAGGTCATTATGGCGTCGAAATTCTTGATTTTCATCATGACCTTGTTTTAACATTTCTTCATCTAAATAAGTATTTAACTTTTGCATTAAATGTGAAAGAGTATCCTGCTCTTCTTCTGAAAGAACATCAAAGATGCCTGAGTTATTGTTTTGTTCCTCCGTAGCCTCGATAGCTTCTAGTCCAGCTTCTGTTAGCTCAACGGAAAGTACTCGCCGATCTTTCTCAGATGGCGTACGAACAATGTAACCTTTTCTTTCTAACTTACTAAGTAATTCACCTATTGACTGAGGTCTCATATCCAGTAAGTACGACAGCTCTTTTTGTGTAGTTTTAGGCTGCAATTTTAATAATTTTAATATCCGTCCTTGCCCCCGGTGCTGATCACCTAGTGCTCCAGCATCTCTTCGATTAATAAAGTAGTGTCGCTGGTATCTTGCCAGCTGTCTCTGGAACCTGAAAAATTGATCAATCAAATCTTGCTCGTGTAAATATTCGTTATCTCTTTCATTCATGATAAAAGCCTCCTTACTAATTTAACGCTGCACTTATCTACATAAAAAATTTTATCCTTTTAATAAGATAGGAAGGATTCATTTGAAATAAAAATAAGGTACCTTATCAAATAATAAAGGTACCTTACTAAAATGTCAATTTCTTATAAAAAAGATACTTTGACAAAGTTAAACATATGCATAAAAGCTGTATATTCTATAGAAATCCCTTACTTGATTAAGTAAGTTTGCTAAAAGATATGATTACAAAATAAAGTGATAAAGCTAACTGTACTAAGTTAGCTTTATCACTTCATGGCGTTTTTCAATACGTTTTTCGATTTTCTCCATTGCTTTTTTGTCTTTTAATAATGCTTGTTTATTTTCTTTTACCAGCTCTTCAAATGATTTTCTTTGTTTAAACAAACTAACACTTCTTTCTGACTATCGTGTTTTTGAATCATGAGGGTGAATGTACTGTTATTTGTCCTCGGCATTAAAATGAAACGACTTCTCAGACTTTGCGATAATAACAGTAGCTAAAGAGTTTCCTACGACATTTAATGCTGAACGGCCCATGTCTACAAAGAAATCAACTGCTAATAATAAAGCGACTCCTTCTGCAGGTAAGCCAATTTCTTTCGCGGCAGCTAACAGTACAACGATGACAGCTGAAGGGACGCCTGCTAATCCTTTCGTCATAAGCATTAATAAACCAATAATCACAATAATTTGTTCAAGACTAAGAGGTAAGTTATATACATTGGCAAGAAAGATAATAGCAACACTGATATAGATGCTAGCTCCATCTAGATTAAAAGAGTAGCCGGTTGGTAATACAAAAGAAGTGACAGAACGTGACACTCCGAACTTTTCTAATCGATGAATGAGCAGCGGCATAGAAGCTTCTGAGCTGCGCGTTGTAAACGTTAATAAAATTAAATCTGCCGTTCTTTTTAACAGTTCTTTATAAGGGATACGGAAAATAAGTGCGATAATAGGAAACACCACAAATGCCGTAATGGCAAAAGATAAATACGTAATACCTACAAATTGACCTAAAGAAAGCAAGCTGCCAATCCCGTATTTAGCCACGCTGAAAGAGATAAATCCAAATACGCCAACTGGGGCAAATGATACCGCGTATTCGACTACTTTAAACATCGCTTGTAACCATGCTTCAAAGAATGTAATAACCGGTTTGGCTTTCTCCTCAAGTGATGTAAGAGCTAACCCTACAAAAATGCCAAAGAAAATAATCGGCAACAGCTTTCCTTGCGCCATTGCTTCTACAATATTACTTGGAATAATACTTAAGAAAAACTCTCCAAAATCGATGCCTTTTGCCA
Organism: Priestia megaterium; assembly: GCF_023824195.1. Classification (NCBI taxonomy): domain Bacteria; kingdom Bacillati; phylum Bacillota; class Bacilli; order Caryophanales; family Bacillaceae; genus Priestia; species Priestia megaterium. Next base: position 3,416,536 of record NZ_CP085442.1, on the reverse strand, counting down.
GGTTTCCTAACGAAGAAGTATCCACTGCACCTACATGCATATGTCCACCTACATTTGTTACTTTAGCAATGAGTATTCCTAATATAATCAATACTGTAGTAACAATCTCAAAATAGAGAAGGGTTTTAAATGCTACTCGTCCCAGCTTTTTTGTATCATGCATCCCTGTTATCCCTAATACGATTAAGGGAAAAACAAGAGGAACAATCACCATTTGAATAAGCTGAATAAAAGCTTTTCCCAGTATCTCTAACTTCAAACCAACTTCTTTACTGAAGTAACCAACGATCAATCCAAGAATTAATCCAATAATCACTTGTAATCCTAAATTAAGTTTAAATCTATTTTTTGCAGCCATCTGTCTAATTCTCCTTGTAGTGTAGTATTGTTTATGTGTTAGTAACCTTTGAGAATTAGACAAGTACAGATTCTGTTATTACGTTTACTCACTATCGAAAGTGCATTCACCTTAACTACCTCCTTCAAATATCTTTTTACATACTAAAACAATTATTCCTATAAGTAAAGTGTGAATTTCGTTTATTTTTTACGTTTCTATCTAAAATTACTGGGATTAATTCTAAAAAAAGTAATATATATAAAGTCGAAAAAAGCACAAAAACCCTAATTTACTAGGGTTTTTGTGCTTTTATTAATGACTAATAACATGATGGAGATATCATACCTTATAATTCTGATAAAAATACTATAATTTATATTTTATATATGGTATTATGTTTAAAGAATTTAAAGGAGTGTGTATGATGCCGTTTAGTTATGTTTCTCATTTATATTGTCCTAAATGTAAAAAAGAATATAGTCCAAAAGAAAAACATCAATTATGTGAATGTGGCTCACCTTTATTAGTAGCGTATGATTTAGAGAGACTGAAAGACAATCTAAGTCCAGAAGATCTCCAAAGCAGAGAACCAAATCTATGGAGATATCATGAACTGCTTCCAGTAGAGGATCCAGAAAACGTCGTTTCCTTAGGAGAAGGGATGACTCCGCTTATAAAAATGCCTAAGCTAGGTAAAGAAATGAATATTCAAAACTTATATATGAAAGATGAAGGCATTATTCCAACGGGATCATTTAAAGCTAGAGGCGCCGCTGTAGGTGTGTCAAAAGCAAAAGAACTTGGCGTTGAACAGTTAGCGATGCCTACAAATGGCAACGCAGGAGCTGCTTGGTCGCTTTATTCGTCACGCGCTGACATAAAAGCAACCGTTGTCATGCCAAAAGATGCGCCTGTTATTACACGAAATGAGTGTGCTGTCGCTGGAGCTGACCTTTACTTAGTAGATGGACTCATCAGCGATGCGGGTAAAATTGTCGGTGAGGCTATTAAAGCCTGGGGTCTTTATGATGCTTCTACGCTTAAGGAGCCGTACCGAATAGAAGGTAAAAAAACAATGGGCCTGGAAATTGCTGAACAGTTTTCTTGGAATCTTCCTGATGTGATTTTATATCCAACAGGAGGAGGCGTTGGTTTAATCGGCATCTATAAAGCGTTAAATGAATTAAAAGAGCTTGGCTGGATTAAAGGTGATCTTCCTCGCCTAGTTGCCGTACAAGCTGAAAACTGCGCCCCTATTGTAAAAGCATGGAATGAGAGAAAACAAGAATCTGAATTTTGGCCAGATTCTTCAACGATTGCCTTTGGTATCAATGTACCAAAAGCGATCGGGGACTTTCTTGTTTTAGAAGCAGTCTACAATACAAATGGATGTGCTATTGCGGTGGACGAAGATAAGATTGTTGAAGAGCAAAAAAAGGTTGCGCAGCTTGAAGGTTCGTTCATTTGTCCTGAAGGTGCTGCTACGTTCTTAGCTGCACGCCGTTTGAGAGAAGAAGGATGGATTAAAGAAAATGAAACGGTTGTTGCTTTAAATACAGGACTTGGAGTTAAATATCCAAACACAGTAGATATTGAAGTACCTATTTTAGAGCGAAATGGCAGCCTAACTAAAAAATAAAGCAAGAAACACCCAAATAGATCTCCGACTTTAAACAGTCTAAGCGGAGATCTATTTTTTAATTTCATCTTCTTTCACATCATGAATAGTAAACTTAAAATTTAGACTATTTTAAATATATTGACTTATTTTCACTGGTAATCTATTATTCAATTAAACAAATTGATTTACTTGGAATTAAACTGTATGTAATGCTACCAGGCAACTTGGGCCGGACGATCGCTCAAGCGAATGGACTGGTCCTTTTTGCGTTTTAGGAATACGGCTATATTCGAGAAAATGAATTTGTTATTAAAAAATGAAAAGCTCTCTTTTTAGGGAACTTACGAGGAGGACGTATCATGAGTACAGTTAGCAAAAGCGTAGCAAAAAATTCGGTTTTAGAAGTACAGCCCATCGCTGGTCACATTGGAGCAGAAATAAAAGGAGTACATTTGTCTTCGAATTTGGATGCTGAGACAGTCAATGCCATTAACAAAGCGCTGCTAAAGCATAAAGTAATCTTTTTTAGAGGACAAGGGCATATTGACGATGCTGAACAAGAGGCTTTCGCTACGTTATTTGGTGAACCAGAAGCACATCCTACCGTTCCTATCAAAGAAGGCAGCAATTATTTATTCGAACTTGATTCTGAACAAGGAGGACGAGCTAATTCTTGGCATACCGATGTAACGTTCATCGATACATATCCAAAGGCATCTATCCTTCGAGCCGTAGTTGTTCCAGAAGCGGGAGGGGATACAGTTTGGGCAAATACAGCAGTTGCCTATCAAAGCCTCCCGTCAGAGCTTCGTCAGCTAGCTGATCAGCTTTGGGCGGTGCATACGAATGACTATGATTACGGCGGAAGACATCCTAATCGTTCGCAAGAAGAATTAGAACGTCACCGTAAAGTATTCGCTTCTACTGTCTATGAAACAGAACATCCAGTTGTAAGAATTCACCCCGAAACGGGAGAGCGTACGTTAGTGTTAGGACATTTTGTGAAAAAAATCAAAAGGTTATCTTCTTCGGATTCAAATCATCTTTTTTCGGTTCTGCAAGATCATGTAACAAGATTAGAAAACACAGTTCGCTGGCACTGGAAAGCTGGTGATATTGCTATATGGGATAACCGCGCAACCCAGCATTATGCAATTAATGACTACGGGGAAACGCACCGCGTTATGAGACGAGTTACCTTAATTGGTGAAGTGCCAGTGAGTATCGATGGACAAACGAGTATTACTTATAAAAGAGAAGAATGAAAATAGGGTTCTATTTTGTATCAGTATGTTTCTTTTAAAACAAAGGCAGGTGAGATAAAAGTTTGGCACCTATAAGAAAAGGCTGAGACAAAAGTATTTTAGTTGAAGGGAAATCCGAACGATGAGTCGAGATTCTTGAATAAGAATCAAACTCGTTCGGATTTTTTCATTGTTATGGTGAACGCAGGTTGCATGTATGTAGTTGCTTCTAGCTGTTGATTTGGAGGGCAAAACGAAGACTCCTGCGGGAAAAGCGGAATAGGTGAGACCCCGCAGGAGCAGAAGGGACGAGGAGGCTCATCGGCCGCCCGCGGAAAGCGAAGCCTTGCACGGAAATTAACAGCGGTGCTAGTTTCTCTCTATTTTTAGAGAGAAGACGAGAAAAATCAGTAATTTTCAAAAAAATACAACACTCAGCACATTATAAATCGTCTTCATTTATCATAGATAAGACGTTCATTATATGTAAATAATTGTAATAAGTGTGAATCTTTATGTTCAAATCTATACGGATATATTTAGGTTTAAAGTTCGTCTTATGGGGTAACTAAGAAAAGAAAGAGGGCATCTTTCCATCTGGAGAAACAGCTTGGTGAGGAAGCTGAGCTCATTTATAGTATTCTTCTTGAAGAATATGCCAAAAGTCACATTGTAAATCAGCTTACTTGTACAGTAGAAGCCTTACCTGAAGCCATGAACGATTATACCGAGAAAGGAGTTGAATTTTTATCTCTAGAACCCCAGCCAGCTCTTGAAGTTTATATCTAACAGATTATAACAATAATTGTCAGGTGATCTGAGTGAAAATTAATAACGAGCACATTATAAACTAAATGCGTTATTTTTAACGACAAGGTACTGTTTCAGCGAGTGAAACCCCGTAGAAAGCGATTTCTATGTTTGATAAAGATTATTTCTTTAGCGGAGCTGGATTGTAACTTAATTCAGGCTGAAATAAAAAAATTTATTTTAGTTTTAATTAATTTCTTTATCAACGTTCATTCTTCAGCATTTTTTTGGCTCTAACCCCCTTAGCTCTAACCTTTTTTATATTTAACGTCAGATGAATAGTTTTCGTTTTTTACTTAAAAATAAGGAGTGTTCCAACACATTTAAGTGTGAAATACAGTAAGTCAAATTTGACTTTACTACTCAGTCTTGTATAATCGTATACCGCGGAGGTGACGTAATGAAATGAAGTTTAACAAGAAAAAAATTAACGTCGTAGATATTGACAAAGCTAAAAAAAGCGTCTTTGCTACAGGAGTAGGAAACGCAATGGAATGGTTTGACTTTGGCTTGTATTCATATTTAGCCGTGATTATTAGTCAAAACTTTTTTAGCGCAGTTGAAAATGATCAGCTCAAATTAGTATTCACATTTGCCACATTTGCGATTGCCTTTTTAATGCGTCCATTAGGCGGTATTATATTCGGTAAAATTGGAGACAAGTTAGGAAGGAAAGTCGTTTTAACCACCACCATTATTTTAATGGCCTTTTCCACATTACTCATTGGGTTGTTACCTACATATGATCAAATCGGTATATGGGCACCCATCCTTTTATTAATTGCACGAATCATTCAAGGTTTTTCAACTGGTGGTGAATATGCTGGTGCGATGGTGTATATTGCAGAATCGTCTCCAGACAATAAGCGAAATGTGCTTGGAAGTGGACTAGAAATCGGTACACTTGTTGGTTATATTCTTGCTTCACTGCTAGCTAGCTTACTGTTTTTTGTTCTGTCGGATGAACAGATGGCCTCATGGGGCTGGAGAATTCCCTTCTTATTAGGATTGCCTTTAGGACTTATTGGTTTTTATTTACGAAGAAGTTTAGGGGAAACACCTATTTTTGAAAATGAACTTTCCAACGAAGACGAAGTTGAAGAAGAAAGCTTCCTCTCTATTTTAAAAAATCACAAAAAAGATGTGTTTGTTTGTTTCGTGGCCGTGGCTTTCTTTAACATTACAAACTATATGCTATTATCGTACATGCCTTCTTATTTAAATGAAATTATTGGTTTATCAAACACAGTTGGTACGGTATTAATTACGGCAGTTATGATTTTAATGGTGCCGCTTGCTCTTATGTTTGGAAAACTGAGCGACAAAATCGGAAACAAGAAAGTTTTCTTAATCGGTTTAGGCGGATTGAGCTTACTGTCAGCCTTTTCGTTCTATTTAATCAACTTAAATGGTTTAGTCTTTGTTTCAATCGGTATTCTTATTCTAGGTATCCTCCTTGCTACGTATGAAGGAACAATGCCAGGAACGCTGCCAACAATGTTCTACACAGATATTCGCTACCGAACATTAGCGATCACGTTTAATGTTTCAGTTTCTATCTTTGGAGGAACGACGCCATTAGTTGCGACATGGTTAGTTCACGCAACAGGCAATCATTTGGCTCCAGCGTTCTATTTAACCATCGTGAGCATCATCGGATTTTTCGTGATTTTATTCTTGTTTGCGAACACGGCAGGAAAATCACTCAAAGGTTCATACCCAACGGTTGCTTCTAAATCTGAATACAATGAAGCAGTTGAAAATCCAAAAGATTCATTATGGTGGCACACAGAGCAAACAGAAAAATAAAGTAAATAAAAAGCAGCTGCTACATTAACTGCTGCGCAAAATATGAACACTTAAAAAGAGCCTTCTCCTTGTATAGCATAGAGAAGGCTCTTTTTATCATTCAATAATTTATCCCATTCCCTGTATTTGCTATCTTTGATTCTGTATGTTACGATTGAGTTAATTATTTTTGTTCGGTATAAGATTGAGAGAAGAGAAATCTCTTCCATAGAATTTTTTATCTTAAGATAGTATGGTTGGACAAGGGTAGTAATACAAGCGTGGAGTATTCCACACCAGGAGGCAACACTTATGGAACAAGGTACAGTGAAATGGTTTAATGCAGACAAAGGCTTCGGCTTTATCGAAATTGAAGGCGGAGACGATGTATTCGTACATTTCAGCTCTATTCAAGGTGAAGGCTTTAAATCACTAGAAGAAGGTCAAAAAGTGACGTTTGATATCGAACAAGGTCAACGTGGAGCACAAGCTGCTAACGTTCATAAAGTAGCATAATTAAAACTAAAAAAGACTCCACATAGGGGTCTTTTTACTTTGGATTTTAATAATTTAAAAAGATTACTTAAAAAATAAGTACAGACATTGGAGACAGAATGCTATTAACGAAGGTTTACCTATATGTAAAATCCCGTGTCGCAAAAAATAGAAAAAACCCCTTATGGTTATAGAACTATATGCTTTAGGAGTACATATACGCCTGAAGGTATCAAAAATAACTAACCTTCGCTGGATTAGCCATTGAGAGATGCACATTATATTTCCCGACAAATAAAGTTAAAAATTTGATTATTTTTGATAGGAGAGAGGATGAGGGATATGAGTATAAGCTTATTTACTAATGGAGAAATTGTAAATATAAAAGCATCTAATGAAATAGTGATCATCTTAAAAAGCCATTATGTAAAAAACATGAAAAGATACTCTTATACAGTGGATAAATATCCAAGTACGTTTTTCTTTGAAGAAGAATTAATGAAACATGAATAAATATTGATTTATAGTTTGGATTTTGTCTATACTATGCTATACTGAATTTACCATTTGTATTACCGATTACTATTTTTGTATTAATAAGCCCTATTCCTCAGTGGATAGGGTTTTATTATTACATTTTCAAGGAAACGAAAAAGACAGACTCCATGGAGTCTGTCTTTTTATATTTATGATGGATTACGCTTTTTGAACGTTAGAAGCTTGAGGGCCGCGTTGACCTTGTTCTACGTCAAATGTAACTGCTTGACCTTCGTCTAAAGATTTGAAGCCTTCGCTTTGGATTGCTGAGAAATGTACGAATACATCGTCTCCGTTTTCGCGTTCGATGAATCCAAAACCTTTTTCTGCGTTAAACCATTTTACTTTACCTTGTTCCATAAGTGTTGCCTCCTAGTGTGACACGCACACATTGTGTTACTATCCTTGCCCAAATCTACAGACGAAAGTTAATTAACTTATCAATCTTTACCGAACAAAAATAATTCTTCTTAAACTTAACAGAAATAGGGACTTATTGCAAGGATAGAGTCTGTACAGCTAGAAGTTCTCCTTTATCTATGTTTGCACTATGTGAGCTAAAAAACGATACGTAAGCCTCCTTAGTTCAAATAAAGAGAATGTTTGTGGTACACTTAAATAGTAAAAAACATTTAAAAGTGAGGAATTATATGAACACACCTAAAAAACATCACAGGCCTAAGCGGCTAAAAATTGCTTTCCGAGCATTAATGGTCATTATCGGAGGGATTATTGCAGCTTACGGCTTAGAAACTGTCTTAATTCCAAATCATGTTTCAGATGGAGGAGTAACAGGCATTAGCATCGTTGCTTCAAACCTATTTGGCTTGCCACTCGGGGTTCTCATTGCCGTTATTAACATTCCTTTTGTATGGTTAGGATATCAACAAATCGGGAAAAGCTTTGCCATATTTTCCATCCTCGGAATCGTCTCATTAGCTGTCGGTACTAGCCTCATGCATCACACTCCAGCAATTATTGAAGGAGATACACTACTCGTAACCGTTGTTGGCGGTATTATCCTTGGGTTTGGAATGGGAATTGCACTTCGTAACGGCGGAGCCTTAGATGGCATCGATATGCTGGCCGTGCTGCTTTCTCGAAAACTGCCGTTTGGAACAAGTGATCTTATTTTGTTCTTAAATGCATTTGTATTTATTTTCGTTTCATTAGTATTTGGTCTGCAAGGCGCGATTCTTTCTGCAATTGCATACTTTATTGCATCCAAAGTTATTCACATCGTAGAGGTAGGGTTAAGCGGATCGAAAACCTTCCAGATTATCACTTCTCAGCCTGCATTAATGGTAGAGACAATACGTGATCGTTTAGGTCGAAGCGCTACATACAAAGAAGCTTACGGCGGTTATTCTCATGAAAAATTTAAGGAAATCACTTGCGTAATCAACCGCTTGGAAGAAAGCAAAATGAAAGAAATTATCAACGAAATTGACCCAACGGCTTTTGTTACGGTATATGACGTAGCGGAAGTTAAAGGCGGTAATTTCAGAAAGAATAATATTCACTAAGTTCATAAATCACTACATTTGTACGAACACTCTACAATAATCCACTTTTAGACGGGGGTGTAGAGGTAAGAAAAGCAGCGTGATGTTTTACATCCGCTGCTTTTTTATATCGTAAAATCCACTTGCTTAGCGGAGGGTTTTAAAACCGGATATGCTGAAAAAGTGAAACGGTCAGAGTTAAAGTGATGATTGTTCCTTTGTTTTTCTTCTTTGAAGATTTAACAATTTCTTTTGATACAGCGCTCTATATTATAATAGAAGCAATTGCTACTAGTAAAAGACGCATCCAAATTCTTCCTTCGTTAATGAATAAACAGCAGACTCAGATAGCCTACGTGTACCATATGTATTTGTATTAACTTTCCTATCGTGCTTCATCTAACAAATCCAGCAGAAAAAATCTCTGAACATAAAAGAACAGAGATTCAACAGAATGATGGTTCTTATATAATACAAAGGATGACTTTTCCTGTCTCAGAAAGGTCATCTTTATCGTACCATCACCAAGGACTTGGCGCTGTGCGTTTTCTCACAGCGGGGGAAGAAAAAATCTGCTATTGTATAGAGGTCGGAGTAAACTTTCTTAATTATGTGCGCTTCTTTCATATGTATCGGACCTGCTGACTGAGATCAGCAGGTTTTTTTATGTTACCAGCTAGTTTTCATCTTCAAGGGGGCAAGATCGATTAATCTTTATAGACAAATAGACTTTATACCATTTTACCTATACGTAAAATAGGTTAAAATAAAGAGGTGAGGCATGGAGAGAAAAGAGTTAAATAAGAGGTGCGTAACATTATAATCACAATTTATCTTACAGGGTTATAACGGTGATTATACTAAATGGTGAACGTTGAAAGGGGATACATAGTTTTGAACACAAAATATCTAGATTTACTTGCACAAAAGTATGATACGGAAGAAAAAGTGGTAACCGAAATTATTAACCTTGAAGCTATTCTTCATCTGCCAAAGGGGACCGAACATTTTGTCAGTGATTTACACGGCGAGTATCAAGCCTTTCAGCACGTGCTGCGAAATGGTTCAGGAAATGTAAAAGAGAAAATCAAGGACCTTTTTAAAAATGTATTATCTGACAAAGAAATCAATGAATTTGCGACATTAGTGTATTATCCTGAAGAAAAATTACCGTTGATTAAAGCGCAGTTTCGAAACAAAAAAGAACTATATGAATGGTACACCGAAATCATCGATCGCATGCTTAATCTCATTTCGTACGCTTCTTCTAAATACACGCGCTCTAAACTGCGTAAAGCATTGCCAGATCAATTTGTGTACATTATTGAAGAGCTGCTATATAAAACGGATGAATTTACAAATAAAGAACAGTACTATACAAAGATTGTTCAGCAGATTATTTCTCTGGGACAAGCGGATAAGCTTATTATAGGGCTTGCTTATACGACGCAAAGATTGGTTGTGGACCATCTGCACGTAGTAGGGGATATTTATGACCGCGGACCTGAACCGGATAAAATTATGGATACGCTGATTAACTATCACTCCGTTGATATTCAGTGGGGAAATCACGATGTGTTATGGCTAGGCGCTTTTGCCGGTTCGAAAGTGTGCTTGGCAAATATTATTCGTATCTGCGCGAGATACGACAATCTAGATATTATTGAAGACGTATATGGCATTAACCTGAGACCGCTGCTTAACCTGGCGGAGAAATACTATGATGATAATCCCGCTTTTAGACCAAAAGTAAGCTCGAGTGACAAACTGTCCGATCACGAACGCTTACAAATTACTAAAATTCATCAGGCCATTGCGATGATTCAGTTCAAGCTTGAAAGTCCGATTATAAAAAGACGTCCTTTCTTTAATATGTCAGAAAGGCTGTTGCTTGAAAAAATTGATTATGACAAAAATGAAATTACGATATACGGAAACACGTATCAGCTAGAAAACAGCTGCTTTGCAACGATTAATCCGGCGCAGCCTGATCAGCTATTAGAAGAAGAAGAGCAGGTAATGGAAAGACTGCTGCTTTCTGTCCAGCATTCGGAAAAGCTGGCGAGACATATGAAGTTTCTTATGAAAAAAGGCAGCCTTTATTTGAAATACAACGGAAACTTATTAATACACGGCTGCATTCCTTTAGATGAAGAAGGAAACATGGAAAAAATGACGATAGAAGATAAAACATATGCAGGCCGTAACTTGCTTGATGTGTTTGAACATTATTTACAAGAGGCTTTTGCACATCCTGAAGAAACGGATGATTTGGCAACAGATATGGTCTGGTACCTATGGACAGGAGAATATTCATCACTCTTTGGGAAACGCGCAATGACGACGTTTGAAAGATATTTTATAAGTGATAAGACAACGCATAAAGAGAAGAAGAATCCATACTACTATTTACGGGAAAATGAGGAAGTCTGCCAAAACATCCTCGCAGAATTTAATCTGAATCCTGATCACGGTCATATTATTAATGGTCATACGCCAGTCAAAGAAATTGAAGGAGAAAACCCGGTCAAAGCAAATGGAAAGATGATTGTTATTGACGGCGGTTTTTCAAAAGCGTATCAATCCACAACAGGGATTGCTGGCTACACGTTATTATATAATTCTTACGGCATGCAGCTAGTCGCTCACAAACACTTTAATTCAAAAGAAGAGATTTTATTAGAAGGAACGGACGTCTTATCCGTAAAGCGATTGGTTGACAAAGAACTAGAAAGAAAAATGGTTTTAGAAACAAACGTTGGAGAAGAATTGTTAAAAGAAATTTCTATTTTAAAAGATTTAAGAAAATATCGCTATAGTTAAAGATAAAAAAAGAGCAGTATGCCCCTGGGGCTTCTGCTCTTTTTTATTTAGCGGTACTACACCGTCATTTCCCAGCTCGACATTTCCAGCCAGTTCTCTTGTTCACGATAATCGGGCATGATTTTCCCGACAAGACGCCAAAAGGACCGATCATGATTCATGTGAACCATGTGGCACATTTCATGAACGACTACGTAATCAATTACGTGTTGCGGTGCCATTGCCAGCCGCCAGTTAAAGGTTAGCTGACGCTTAGAGTCACACGTGCCCCACGCTTTTTTACTATCCGAAATCGAGATGGAGCGCGGCTTTGTTTTAAAATGTTTTTGATAGGAGGAGATACTCTTGGTTACTAGCGCTTTACATTGTTGATAGTAAAAGCGTTTGAGCGCTTGTTTTATCGCTTCATCGTCGTGCTGATTGACATAAATCTGAAGCGTGTTCGCTTCAAACACTACAGAATCCTTTGTAATGGTCGAATCGTGATGAATCTGTATCGGATAGTTTTTTCCTACATACAAAAAGCTTTCTCCGTGTTCATAGACTTTTTTCTTTGGTCCACGCGTTCTATCTTTCATTTCGTTTATTTTTTGCTGAATCAATGCCCAGTTGTTCTCTAATAACATACGTACTTGTTCAGTAGATGTTCCTTTAGGAGCAAGGACTTCGACCGTTCCGTATCCGTCTACTTTGATCGCAAAAGAACTTCGGTTTTTATATCGTATTTCATAATGGATACTCTGATTTGAAAAAGTGTGTATCATTTTATCCTCTATATTGTACGGTTAAGCCTCTTAGGAATTTTCGAGCAAAATTCTCTTTGCACGCTTTATAATTTTTATGGCCTTTTTTTCTTAATAATGCACCTAATTCTGCTTTAGATACGCGTATTCCACCGTCGTCGAATATTTCTAACATCTCTTCACTTGTTAGGGATAAAGCAATTTTTACTTTCTTTAATAAGACGTTATACATATTTTGATTGCTCTGAACCGGCGCTGGAGGAGCTTGCCCTGGTTTAGGGTCTTGTTCTCCTCTTTTAAAGGTAATAAAACCGTTTAAAAAAGAATCTAACATACTGTTCGTGCACGGTATATGATCGTCCGCATGAACTGCATCTTCGTCCTCTTCGTCCGGTGTTCTCGTAAGGATCTTTAATACGTCTTCTTTTGTTACGTCTACTCCGCCAAGATTAAAGATCTCTACCATTTCTGTATTTTTTAAATCTAAGGCATATCGTAATCTAATTAAAATATCGTTATTATCCATTCTTGCTCCTCCTATAACTTGCTTGCTGTATGTAAAAATCATGACTGTCACAATCTGAACGGACTTGGTCAATATCAGTACAATTATAGTAACAGGTTCCGCTGGAATTCTAGGTTATTCCATTCATTTCTACAAACATATAACTTCTCATATTTATCAGCCTTCGTCAACTCTTGAAAAAGAACGATTTGCTCATATTATGCCCGAACAGACTCTTTACCATAACAAAAATTAGGCGCCGCAGTCTGCTAAAGGAAGCAGAGGCAGCTTTATTTTTTTAAGAACGGATAGGAAAATTTTTGAAGTTGGAGGATCCCTGTGTGTTGCTAGAATGATATACCTTACTAAATAAATAGTTTTACGTATTTATTTAGTATGTAATTAGGAGTATGATAGTAGTAAAAAAAGAAAGAGGTCAACAAATGAATTCAACATACTCACCAAGAGAATCAACCAAAATCAAAGCTTTATCCATGCATGCGCTTTTTATCGCACTGACGTTTGTAGCTACAATGTTTATCAACATAAAGCTTCCAATCATGGGTAACGGAGGCCTCATCCATTTAGGCAACGTTCCTCTTTTTATAGCAGCCTTTATTTACGGTAAAAAAACAGGAGCCATCGCAGGGGCTTTTGGGATGGGGTTATTCGATCTGATCTCCGGCTGGACAGCATGGGCGCCGTTTACATTTATTATCGTAGGGGCCATGGGCTTTTTAGCAGGTCTTATATCTGAAAAAGCACCTGGTAAAAGAGCACTTGTGAACACACTGGCAGTTGTTGCTGCGCTGATTGTAAAAATCGTAGGCTACTATTTTGCCGAAGTGATTCTTTACGGTAACTGGATCCTTCCGCTTGGCTCTATACCAGGAAATGTGATGCAAGTTGTTATCGCCGGTATCATCGTCGTTCCGCTTGTAGGACGTCTAAAGAACAGAGCTGTACAGATTTAATTGGTCAATCGTAAGTCGTTTTACCATTATCCTATCCTTAAGTGATATACTTGATAGATATTCATCAAGTGAAAGGAGCGGAAGACACCATGAAATATTTAAAATCACAGATGAAACAGCTTATTAAAGACAATCAGGAACTGCAAGGTAAGCTGAATGGACTGATGAAAGAGCACAGTCTTGAAAAAAACTTTGCCCTTAAAGCTCTGTACCATGCAGAAGTTGCTGAAGGCGGGAAATATCAGCTTGCCTACCAAGCATTAGACGCACCGAAAAAGTAATGGCCTTCTTGCTCATTCGTATATTTCTTCATCATAAAAAGGCAGCCAAATCGCTTATTTGGCTGTCTTTTTTAGCAAATAGAATAACATAGAATTATTTTGGCTTTTGCACAACTTCTGTCTAACTGCTTAAATCTTGATAAATAGGGTATTAAAAAATAAATGCTAGCGATCGTTCTAATTATATAAGAAAAGAGGAAAATAGCGATGACCGTATCTGCTTTAGAACAAGCAAAAGTAGAATTATCAAATGGAGAAACAGTAAATTACCGAATGAAAAAGGGCGGAAAAGAGGTACTTTTGTTAATTCACGGAAACATGAATTCTTCCCTTAACTGGGATGTGTTAATGAACGAACTTCCAGAACATATCACAGCTTATGCGATCGATTTAAGAGGATTTGGAGACTCCACTTATCATACACCTATCCACACAATCAAAGACTTATCAGATGATGTCAAACTGTTTGCAGATGCTTTAAAGTTGTCTGCTTTTACAATAAGCGGATGGTCATTAGGAGGAGCAGTCGCTATGCAATATGTGATTGATCATCCGAATGATGCCAAAAATTTAATTCTCTTAAGCTCCGTCAACATCAAAGGATATCCCATTCCAAGAAGAACGTTTCTAGAACTCCCTGTTCCTAACAACTTTATACAAACCAAAGAAGAAGTAAAAGAAGCATTTAGAATGGTAGAAAACGCGAAAGAAACAAAAAACACATGGTTTTTAAAAATGATGCTGCGTCAATTTTTATATACAAAAAATAAGCCGTCTGCTGATCAATTTGAAAAGTATTTAGAAGAAACGATCAAGCAGCGAAATTTAATTGATATAAATTACGCACTAATGAGATTTAATATTTCAAACGATTTTAATGGTGTTGTTCAAGGAACAGGAGAGGTGGAAAAAATTAAGATTCCTACTATGGTTATTCAAGGAGACGAAGATAAGATGGTTTCGACAAGAGATGCATCTGACATCGCGAAAGGCATAGGGGAAAATGCAACATTAAAAATTATGAAAGGTGTGGGTCACTGCCCGTTGTTAGATGATTTAAGCAGTTTAATGGACTTATATAACTCTAATTTAAGCAGGGCTTAGAAAAAGTGAGATTTTCGCTGCTAACAGAAGTTTTTTTATTGCTAGATGCAGCATGTTCTAAATTAACATGAGAAACCCATTCTGTCCTCTGAGAAAGCAGGCAACTAGTAAATAAAACAATTATAAAAAACGTAAGGTCTTTTTGAAGAGCCTTACGTTTTTTGGATTGCACTTACCCTATTCAATTCTGTTTTTCAAAATAAAGAAACAGATTGGTAATCCATTTCGATAGCAGCATCACAATGAGATAAAACAAGAATAAATGGCCGTAAGTAGCCCATTCATGCAGTTGAAAAAAGCCTAGCATTTCTAACAGTGGTTTAAAAATAAAAGCGAGAAAAAGACAAAGACCAGCTGCATATAAATAGTAATTTTTATGATGATTGATTGTCCATTGATAAAGCAGCATAAAAGTCACGGGAATAAGCGAAGCATCTAGGCTAAAGCTTACGGGTATAACGGTATTCATTTGATAAGGATACGTCCATAGCCCGTTATAAACGCCAGCGGTATCAATATAATGAAACCAAACGTGCACGTTAAATCCATAAAATCCTAAATGAAACGCTTTTTTTCGGTCAATTAAAAAATAGAGAATAACTAAAGGTAAAATAAAAGCGGCCAACGTAGCCCAAAACTGCCAAGAGCCTGGACTGGAGTAGTGATGCCAGTATTCAGTCCACGTTTTGGCTAGCTTTTCCTGTAGGTCGTTTATTTTTTCAAGATATTCCTTTTGATTGGTTGTCAACGTGATCCATCCTTTTTCAGTAAGAAAAGTTTTTTTATTTTTAAAATGCCCTTTTCTTAAGGTCTGGATACCTTTTCCTATTAAGATATTCGTAACTTTCTGAGGAGAAATTATGCGTTTGGTACATTAAGTGTAAAGTATGTAGTATTTCATTCTTCTATAGGCACTCCTCGGCTTTCCGCTATGCTAAAATAGTAGCTATGAAAAAAGAAAAAGCAGGGAGCGTATGAATAGTCATATTTTAGACATAGTGATAGCGGTTTTTTTACTATGGTTGGTTTAATTATTCTTTCTTTATCTCGGTCATTATCCGATGAATCAATGAAGCGGGTTCGGATTAAAGGTCTTCTTATCCCCATGTATTGGATAGCTAAAGGACGCTTTGGCGTATCGTTTGAACGATTTGTGCGTAAGTGGCTATATGTATTCGGGATTGTCTTGATGCTTTCATCGATTTGGCTACTTGGAGTTGCCGTTTATCAGCTCATCATTTAAAAAGCAGTTACAGCGACTGCTTTTTTCCATTTTTATGAAACTTTTAGCGCAGTTTTTACGTATAAAAGGTATCAATAAAATAGTAGAAAAAAGGAGTGGTTTTTTGTCTGAAGAAAAGAAAAAGACTGATTATCTAGGAATGGGGTTAGGTCTGGGCGTTGCGATGGGGGCTTCTCTTGGGATGCTGACGGATAATATTGGGTTCGGTATTGCGATCGGAACGTCCTTAGGAGTTGCTTTTTGGAACGGAAATGAATCAAAGAAATAAAAAGGAATAAAATTCTGAAAGAAGGAGTGCAGAATGAAATATTTTGACGAAGCAAAAGAACTATGGTTAAACTATGTCCCGAGAAATGGGCAGTCGGATATCGTAGAAGGAGAGGTCATCCGAGCCATTGAAAAGCTTCGCTGTGAAGCTCAAGGCAACGGAAATGCCAATTGGGACGGCAGATTTGAGATGCTAGTGTTATATATACTAGACGTATTAAATGACCCGGCCGTATTCAGCGCAGCTATTTTAGCCGAAATAAAAGCCGATGTTCACACCTTGCTCACTTCGGCAGAAGATCCGTATTTAGAAGACGACGTATACGATCGTTTGACGGACCGCGTCATTGAGTGGCATATAGCCAAAGGCGGACCTATCAAACGAGAAAGAAATCCTCAATTGTATAGATAAACGTGAGAAAGGAGCTGTTTTAAACAAGCTCTTCTTTTTTTGAGTTCCTGAAGCTTTATTTAACCAACAGGTATCTAATTACATCATGTGCTAAATAAATACATATAAAAAAGCAGCGGTTTACATCACAGCAGTGTAGCATAAACTTCATAAAAAATCGATTCATAAATGGTTAAATGTTCGCTGACCTCCATAAAAAGTTCATAACTGACGCTGTTGCAAACACGTATAGTATTATATCTTTTACTAAATAAGAGATAAAGGAGAAGCGCCGATGTATATTCCAAAGTATTTTAAAGTGAATGATGAACAAATAATGTATGATTTTATTGAAGACAATGGATTCGCCACTTTGTTTTCGTATCATAATGAAAAGCCTTATGCTACTCATTTGCCCCTGATGTTAAACTGGAAAGAAAAAGCTTTATACGGACATTTTGCTCGTCCGAATCAACAGTGGAAAGATGCTGAAAATCAAGAAATTTTGGTTGTATTTCAAGGGCCTCACTGTTATATTTCACCGTCTTGGTATGAAACGAATCAAGCTGTACCAACATGGAATTATGAAGCTGTTCACGTGTATGGAACCATGAAAATGATTGAAGACCCAACTGAACTGCTTGGGCTGCTGAGTAAGATGGTGGAGAAATATGAAAGCCCGAGCAGTACATATACACTAAATGACGTTGATCCTGCTTATATGAATGGTTTAAGCAAAGGAATCATTGGGTTTAAAATCGACATCAGCAAAATGGAAGGCAAACAAAAGATAAGTCAAAATCATTCAGTAGAAAGACAGCAGTTAGTTATAGAAAAGTTAGAGCAGACGTCTCGTGAAAATGAAACGAAAATTGCGGAGCTGATGAAGCAAAATGTGCAGCGCGTGCTTAAGAAGTAAGGGCTGTTGGAAAAGATCAGCAGTTTGTTAAAGGGAAGATAAAAAGAAACTAACTATGTGTTTAGTTTCTTTTTTATGTTCACAACATTTTCTTGTTATTGACAAACAGGCTGTACATCCTTTAAAATTATCTTTAATTAAAGATAATTAAATTAAAGATAATTTCAGCGGAAGTTTAAAAATTTATATATTATGAAAAGAGGCGGAGCAGATGGAATTGTTAGGGTTGCATCATGTATCTATTTTGACGGGAAAAGCTGAGAAAAACTATCAGTTTTTCACTAAAGTTTTAGGCATGCGTTTAGTAAAAAAAACGGTGAATCAAGATAACACTCAGTCTTACCACTTGTTTTATGCAGATGGAGAAGGGACGCCAGGAACGGAAGTAACGTTTTTTGATATTCCGGGGCTTGCCAGAACGAATCAAGGTGCATCTGACATTTCGACTGTGTCGCTTCGCGTTAAAAGTACGGATTCTTTACACTTTTGGAAAGAGCGCTTCGAGCAGTACGGAGTGGAATATGAAGAAATAGCTAAACGAGCTAATCGTGATACGTTAGCATTTAAAGATTATGAAGGTACACGTTTGCTTCTTGTCGCGGACAACGGTGAAAAAGGGGTAAGAGCAGGCGTGCCGTGGAAGCGCGAAGACATTCCGTTAGAACATGCGATTATCGGCTTAGGACCGGTCACACTAACCGTGGGAACGGCAGACCCAACTGTTGACGTACTGACAAACATCATGGGATTTCGCTACGTGAGTTCTTATCCATCTCTTGCAGGAGATCATGGAGATATTTTGGTTTATGCAACAGGTGAAGGCGGAAGCGGAGCCGAAGTCCATATTGA
Organism: Priestia megaterium; assembly: GCF_023824195.1. NCBI lineage: Bacteria > Bacillati > Bacillota > Bacilli > Caryophanales > Bacillaceae > Priestia > Priestia megaterium. The sequence continues at coordinate 3,398,097 of NZ_CP085442.1, read as the reverse complement.
AACGAGACCCGATTTGCCGAAAGTTCGCTTAGGGCGCGGTGGCGTTCATCACGTTGCATTCCGCGTGCCAAATGAAGAAGAATACAATAAGTGGGCAAGTCGATTAAATGAAAACAGTCTGCCGAATTCCGGTAAAGTAGAACGATACTATTTCAAAGCACTTTATTTCAGAGAACCAAACGGCATTTTATTTGAATTATCAACGGACACACCTGGATTTGCGACCGATGAACCGCTTGAAACGATGGGTAAAACATTAGCCCTGCCGCCGTTTTTAGAGCCGAAGCGCAAAGCAATTGAAGCGAAGCTGAGACCGCTAGATTTGGATGACACGCTATAGGATTTCCAAATTGATTGTTGACTATTAAGACATTAAAAAACTCCAGTAGTTATACTGGAGTTTTTTAGATTAACAATCATCGTGATGGAAACCGAAACCACATGCACCAATAATAATGAGTAAAATAAACAGTACGATGATAATGGCAAAACCATTACCTCTGTGGTGGGGAACCCCATATCCATAGTCAGGAGTTATATATCCACAATCTGGAATCATATGCCCATAAGAAGGAGCTGTATAGCCGTGAGACATAGCAGGTGAGAACGGTATATTCTCGTGAGAACTAAACGGTGCGTTTACATTATCATGCATTTCATATCTTCCCTTCGTGTATAAAACTTTTATAAAGCTTTGATAAACTATTCATATGTTCCAAGGCCCTTATGTGAAGCTTATTCACAGCCCAATTATGGTTGATTGACTATATTTTATGGTGAATGGAAATGAAGTAATGAGTTTTACGATGGTTTCATGTTAAAGCTTCGCGCGGCTTGTGACTGTTTAAATTGTTTCGGAAGGGAAAGTTATTCAATCTTTTTAGTATATAACCGATGCTTCTAGAAACGATTATTATGAACGTTTTAATTACTAAAGCAGCTGTTTCTTTTTTATATTCAGAATATGTCCAAGAAGTAAAAATGCTACTGTAATGCCTGCAAGATTTTACATTTTTTATGTATCAACCAAACGATCAATTTATTGTTGCAGAGGCTTCTTTAAGAGTTGTAGATAATAAGCAGAGGTATAATAAAAAAAAGCAGGCATGCGCCTGCTTTTTTTCACTTCATCCTTATTAATGACCAATTGGATACATGGTCGTTACGCTGTAGTCGTAGTCTTTGCCTCTGTAGTCGGTGTACACAACTCTAACTTCTTGGTTTAAAGAACTAATATACTTTTCTTTAACGTAATTGCCAGATTTATTATTGGTGCCGTCTTCACCTTCGTTGATGACTTCTTCGGCAATAGACATCGCTTGTTTTTCATTTAAATACTTGCTGAATTGGCTTTTACCTTGGTAATTGTCAACGCCTGGTTTTTGCATATGCGCGACAATGTGGCAATATCCGTATTTATCATTTCCTTCTTGTAAGACAAGTTCTTTGCCGGTAAATAACCTGTCGCTTTGAGTCTCTGCAGAGCATTGGTTGCTTGATGTAGTGTCCGATGTGCTGCTTGAATTTTCATGCTGCTGAATGAGGGAAATGGGCGAGTTGTTGGTAAATACAGCGATGAGGGCAATAACAAGTGCTACAATGGTGTATACTATTTTGCTGTTTTTTAAAAAATCCATTACTTTATGCTTCTCCTTTTTGAATCAACGTTAAAATTAAATCTACTTTCTTGTCTAGCTGATCAATTAAGTTTTGTTTTACTTGTTCTGATTGTAATAAAGCGCTTCTTAGTTCGTCCATATCTTTTTGCATATACGCACGGTTTTCTTTTTCTTGCTGCAGCTCTTTTTGAAGAGCGTGTATCGTGGACAGCAATTCTTTATCTTGGTTCATTTCTGCGTTCACCGCCTCTGTGTTGATAAAAAGCAACTTATGCCCACTATATAAAATACCATTATCTCCGCTGTAAATCGACTATTTGGATAGGAAATGAGTCCTCCCGGGTGAGGTTTTAGCAGGATATTGCTAGTTGAGAGGAGAATAGTATGGTTTACCGTAGATAGATGAGCTGGGCAGAAAAGAGGGAAGAAAATGTTTCCGGAATTAGAGACAAAACGGCTGATATTAAGAAAAATTGTAGAAGATGATGCGGGTGAGATTTTAGAATGCTTTTCTGATGAAGAGGTGCTGCGCTATTACGGGCAAAAATCTTTAGAATCGATCAACCAAGTGAAAAAGATCATTAAGAATTTTTCTAAAGGCTACCAAGAAAAGCAATTGATTAAATGGGGGATTCAGCTAAAAGGAAAAGAAAAGCTGATTGGAACAATAGGGTTTCAAGAGTGGTCTTTCGAGCATAAAAAAGCAAACGTAAGTTATGCTCTTTTTCCGGAGTATTGGAGCAAAGGATACGCAACAGAAGCCGTTCATGAATCCATTGTTTATGGCTTCAACGAACTTCAATTAAATCGCATAGGAGCGATTGTATTTACGCAAAATAGTGGATCTATCGCCTTGTTGAGCAAATTAGGATTTAAAAAGGAAGGGACGCTAAGAGAGTACATGTTCCAAAACGGCATCCCGTTTGATACATATGTTTATTCGCTACTGCGCGGGGAAGCCAAGATATAATTGTAAGCATAAAAAAAAGGAACATGGGGAGATGTTCCTTTTTTTATGCTTACATTTTTTATTAGAACGTACGTGCAGCTTCTTTAGCGCGAGCAATGCCGTCTTCTTTAATTTCTTGTGCTTTATCTGGCATTGCAGCCTGTCCTTCTACAAATAGGCTTCCGATAGAAGGAACCCCGAAGAAGTTCATCATAATGCGCATATAGCGGTGACCCATTTCTAGTTCACCAGCAGGGCCGCGAGAGTAGATACCGCCGTTTGCTTGAATATGATACGCTTTTTTATCTGTTAATAGACCTACAGAACCTTCTGCTGTATATTTAAATGATTTTCCAGCTACTGCTACAGCATCTAAGTATGCTTTCATCACTGGAGGGAATGAGAAGTTCCACATTGGTGTAACAAATACATATTTGTCTGCTTGAGCAAATTGGTCACTTAACTCGTTTAAGCGAGCAACTTTGCGCTGTTCTTCAGAAGTAAGCGCGTCAAATTCTACGCCGCTTCCAAGTTTACCCCATCCGCTGAATACATCGCCGTCGATGTGAGGGATATGTTCTTGATATAAATTAACATGAACAACCTCATCCGTTGGGTTTACTTCTTTATACTCGTTAATGAATGCGTCTCCCGCAGCCATACTGAATGATTGCGTAGCATCGTTAGGGTTTGCTGTAATATATAATACTTTTGCCATAATTCTTTTCACCTTTCCGTCTTCAATATATAAATGTTGTTTCATGAATTAAAGATAATATGTTCGAAAACATCTACTACGTTATTAATAGTAACTTACGTAACAAATTTAGTCAAAGGTTTTTTATTTGGTTTTATCATATTCACGAACGTCTTTAAGAGTATTACGCTTTTGGGTTTTATAGCTTAATCCTTTAAAGACAAGGGGATGTTTCGTTTTGAAGGGTGATTTTGAACGTTATTCTTTTAGAGGAAAAATCTTTTTTGAAGGTAGATAATTAAAAAACGAGAAAGAAAAATCATATATTTTTGTTGCGTGCGTTATTAATAGTAACAAAAAATAACAGCGTTTAATCATTCATTTAAGATATATTTTTAGCGTAAAACGAGCCGGAAAGAGAGGATTATTTCAAGGGAAATATAATGTAGGGAAGAGGAAAGGAAAAGAGAGTGAGACAGAACTAAATCAATGGACGAACAAATAGAATAAATGAGCTAATATGAATCACTCTTTACACCGTTGCTGATTTCCGTGCAAGACTTCGCTTTCCGCGGGCGGCCGCTGAGCCTCCTCGTCGCGTACGCTCCTGCGGGGTCTCACCTATTCCGCTTTTCCCGCAGGAGTCTTCGCCTTCCCCTCCAATCAACAGCTAGAAGCCACTACATACATGAAACCTACATTAACCATAACCATGAAAAAATCCGAACAAGTTTGATTCTTGATTAAGAATCAAACTTGTTCGGATCTTCCTTCAACTAAAATACTTTTGTCCCAGCCTTTTTTCTTTTCTTATTGAATTTAAAACGTCTTGGCCATTGAATGGGCTTTTTGGAGTGCTTTTTCTTTAATTTGCGGAATTTGATCCGGGAATTTTACTTGCCCTTCAATAATAATGCTTTCAAACGCTTCGATTCCAAAGAAGTCCATCATGATTTCTAAATAGCGGTGGCCCATTTCTCTTGCCATTTCAGGGCCTTCTGAATACACGTCTCCGCGGGATTGAATGTGAATTGCTTTTTTTCCTTTAAGCAATCCCTGAGCGCCTTCTTTTGTATATGTAAAGGTTTTACCTGACACGGTAATCGCATCAATGTACGTTTTCATAATCGCAGGAACAGAGAAATTCCACATTGGCGTAACAAAAATATATTTGTCAGCGAGTACGAACTGTCCGCCTAGTTCGGCTAATCGTCCCACTTTTAATCGTTCATCCGTTGATAAATCCTGGATGGAGGAGTGAGAACGAAGCTTTTTCCATCCGTTAAATACGTCTGCATCTAAGTATGGAATATCTGCTTGATATAAATCTAAATGCACCACATCATCTTCTGGATGTGTTTGCTTATACACGTCAATAAATTCTTTCCCTACAGCCATGCTAAGCGATTCGTCTTCAGCTAAAGGGTGTGCAGTAATATAGAGAACATTTGCCATGATGCTCATCCTTTCTATGGAGTAATTTTAATAACGAAAACTAATCTTGGACCCAGCTTTCTGCCCACTGGCTAATCGGTCCTAATATTTTACCTAACTCTGTTCCTTTTTGAGTCAGCGAATATTCAGAACGAATAGGGCGGTCCGGAATGACATTTCGGACAACGATTCCGTGGTCTTCAAGCTCTTTAATCCGTTCTGTCAAAAGCCTTCTGCTTAAGGTTGGTATACTTTCATTTAATTCACTAAAGCGTTTAGGACCGCTCATAAGCACATAAATGATTAATCCTGTCCACTTCTTGCCAATCAGTTCGAAACTTTTTTCTACTTTAGGTTGAATATCTTTTGGTTCGTCCATATTACGTATCCTCCTTCAAACAATATGGATGAAAAATAACTTATGCATTTATTGTAACAGAAAAAGCATAAAAACATGTGGAAACTTTGGGTGAAGCAGGGGGAAATGAATAAATTCACTAATGTTTGTACCTTGCTTTTGGTTTTATAAAAACTTTTCACACATAGGCTTGTCACAACATACGATGTACGAATTCATTTTAAGAAAAGGTGGTATGGTCATGGCAGGAGTTATTAACATCTGTAACACGAGAATTAATGGTATGGCAAGAAACGGATCGATGAATTTTGGAGAAGTTCTTCACAACGGACACACAGCAGATGTTAAATCTGTTGGAATCAACTCAACATACGGAGACATTTCAGCTGCTTGTGCGCGAATGAAAAACACAAATATGGATGCAGATATATTTGATCAAACGGCTGTTGCGAATATTGATGGGGTATATGGAAATCAGCTATAAAAGGGAGGCTGCTTATAACACATGAAGTTGTAAGCAGCTTTTTCATGTTGGTGAGTAGGACATTTATTTATGATAAGAGAATGTTTTGTTAATTAAATAGAACGACCTACAAAAGTTCGCGAATCTATTATATACGCCTTTTCTAAAACTTTTTATATATAATACAAGCACCTTGTCACTTATTGAATAGTATATAGGAGAAAAACAAAGAAAGGATGATTAAAATAGACTCGTATAAATACTACTACAACCCTGAAGATGGAAAGTATTATATTAGAAAGAAAAAAAATAGTCCACATTCCTTAAAAAAGCTCAAAGACAAACTTAATAAGTCAAAGGATAAAAAGGATAGAAAAGATAAAACACGTAAAGGGAATAAAGGGAATAGGTCAGACGATGCAACTAATAAAGTGAATAAATCCCACGACAAAGCTAATACAGCGAATGAAACGAATAAATCCCACGACAAAGCTAATACAGCGAATGAAACGAATAAATCCCACAACAAAGCTAATACAGCGAATGAAACGAATAAATCCCACGACAGAGCTAACACAGTGAATGAAATGAATAAACCCCACGACAGAGCTAACACAGTGAATGAAATGAATAAACCCCACGACAGAGCTAACACAGTGAATGAAATGAATAAATTCCATGACAAAGCTGAAACAGCGAATGAAATGAATAAATTAGATGAAAAAATGAGTAAAGTTGATCAAACAGACCATTCATTATATAAAATGAGCATAAAAAATAATCACAAACATCCTATTAAAGTTAGTATCATTATGCCCACTTATAATAAATATCATCAAACTTCTCTTTCACTTTACGGTTTATCAAAACAAACGTTTTCCCACGCTGAGTATGAAGTCATTCTAGTAGATGATGCTTCTTCTGATAACACTTCTGATATTTTAAAAGAAGTGGATGTCCCGTTCAAATTTAAATATATTCAAATGAAACAAAATAAAGGGCGTTCCTCAGTACGTAATATAGGAATTAATCATGCTGAAGGAGATCTTTTAATCTTTTTAGATGGAGAAATGCTAGCTCCTCCTTCTTTTATTGAAAATCATTATAAACATCATATGCACGAATCAAATCTTGTGGTTACCGGAGCCATGCATTATGAGGGAGTCTACACGTTTATTATGCCAGACTATAATGAAGATCAAATGGCTCATTTAAAAGAACTAGTAAATAACGATGCTGAGTATAGAAGATTGTATGAAAACTATGAGCAGACGAAGCAGCATTCAAATGGTCCTTGCCCTCTTGTAACAAAAGAAGATATTGATACAAACCGTTTTCAGCGTTTATCATTTCCTAATCGCTATTTCCTTAACAGCGGGCTAAAACATTTCGGAGAGCGACTTGAGGGATTTACGCTACCTTATATTGCATTTTTAAGTGGAAATGTATCAGTAAGAAAAGCGCAATTAAAGAAATCCGGCTATTTTGATGAGACTTTTGTCGGCTACGGGGCAGAAGACTGGGAACTTGGATATCGATTGTATAAAAATGGCGTGCAGTTTGTTTTAGATCCCTCTACAGTTGCTTATCATCAAGAACATGGGATATCTAAGCGGAAAGTGAAAGAACAATGGGGTAATCACTATCGTTTTGTGAAAAAACATCCAAATATAGACGTTCTTATTCTATCTCTTGAATGGAAAGAGCTTCCGTTTATGCATATGCATCAAACACTAGTTGAATATAACCAACTGGAGGAACGTTTTCCTGACGAATATAATGAACTTAAACATGCTTTTCGCGTCATGCTTTTTAGAATTATTGAATATTTAAATAATGGACAGCCTGTGACGAAACTTTACGATCTTCCTGGAGGCTCAGAGGAAAGAATAAAAATTCATCAGCAGTTTGAAACGCTGCGTCCTCGCGGATTTGACTACTTGGCGAGTTCTTTTGAACAAATCTATTACCTTTAGTGGTTATTACATTCAGAAGAAGATATAACATCACCTCGTGAAAATTGTCTCGTCGTAAAACCCCTCAACTTACGCAAATCAATTGAGGGGTTTATTTCTATATCTATTTTATATAAGGGGAGAAAACATGAACCGAAATTCACCAAAGTATGTTGCGTTAACGTTTGATGATGGACCCTCAGCTTACACGGCTGCTATTTTAAAAATTCTAAAAAGATATAATGTACGTGCGACATTTTTTGTCGTAGGTTCAGAAGTGGAAAAATTTCCAAAGTTGATCCGACGTATTCATAGAGAAAAGCACGTAATCGGAAATCATACGTGGAGTCATCCTAATATCACAACGCTTTCTAAGCGTGAATTGTGGAAAGAAATTACTTCTACAAATGTTCAAATAGAGAAAATAATAGGTTATTCTCCAAAGCTATTTCGTCCACCTTACAGTTCAATAAATGATACAACTCTTGCTGCTATTAAGGAATTGGGAATGACGTCTGTTCTGTGGAATGTAGATAGTCAGGATTGGCGTGAAGAAGATCCATTGGCCATCTATCAACATACTATTAAAAACCTAAAAGAAAAGAATCTTATTGTCATGCACGATGGGGATCGATACGGCAGCGGAGCGAGGGATCACATTGTTACTTCATTGCCGAAACTTATTAAGTATTTAATAAAGAACGATTATCGTTTTATAACGGTTCCTGAATTTCAGCAAGTGGCCTACAAGATCGAAGGATGGTCTTAAGCCAAAAATTATTCGTGAAATTGGTTATTAGCGAGGAAAAAGCCAAAAAAGGAATGGTTCTTAGCCATTCCTTTTTTATATTATGAAACGGAATAAAATCGACAAGGATTACGTGTGCTAAATTATAGAAAGACTAGATAGAGAAAAGTGTTTGAGAAATGAGAAGTTTGCGATGAGAGTAGTATGAAAGTATTTCATCTTATAGAGGGAGTGGGTGTTAGAAGATGCTTTATCTACAGCATACGTTCAAAATAAATAAAATTGGTAAATAGTGAATCTTTTTTGCCCATGGCTCGTATTAGTAAATAGAGTAATTATTTTGATGAGGAAAAGAGGTAGTACATTGAAAAACAAAGGTTTGATCGCTACGATCATTGTGTTAGTGGTTGTTGCGATTTACGGAGTGAGCTCTTACAATAGCTTCGTTAGCGCAGAGGAGAATGTAGATAATAAATTTTCCCAAGTAGATAACCAATTAAAAAGACGATCTGATTTAATTCCTAACTTAGTGGAAACTGTAAAAGGCTACGCTAAGCATGAACAGGAAGCAATTGACTCAGTAACTCAGGCAAGAGCGCAGCTAGCGGGAGCGAAAACTCCTGAGGACAAAGCTGATGCTGATCAACAATTAAGCGGCGCATTAAACCGTTTGCTTGTAGTGGTTGAAAAGTACCCGGATTTAAAAGCTAATGAAAACTTCAGAAGCTTAATGGATAGCTTAGAAGGAACTGAAAACCGACTCGCTGTAGCGCGTAAAGACTATAACGATGAAGTCACACAATACAATAAATCCGTTAAGCGATTTCCTAAAAACATGTTAGCGCGTACGTTTGGCTTTGACAAAAAGCCATACTTTGAAGTAACAAATGAAGAGAAAGAAGCGCCGAAAGTTGATTTTGGGAGCGGTAAATGATGAAATTCTTAGCTTCGTTTGCTTTGTTATTGTCTCTTTTATGTAATACGGTAAGCGTTGCTTTTGCTGCACCTGATATTCCGAATCCGGTAGGCGATATTTACGTTCAAGATTTTGCTCATCTGTTAAATGATCAGGAAAAAGCTGATATAAACCAAATGGGCAAAAAGTTAGATGATGAAACCAAAGCTCAAGTCGCTATTCTTACCGTGAATTCATTAGGTGATTCGGATGTAGAAGAGTATGCAAATGAAGCTTTTCGAAAGTACCAACTTGGTGATAAAAAGCTGAATAATGGCGTTCTCATTTTGCTCGCTAAAAAGGAACGAAAAATTCGGATTGAAGTAGGATACGGGCTAGAAGGAGCCATTACCGACATCAAGTCTGGAAAAATTTTAGATTCTTATGCCATTCCTAACTTGAAAAATGAAAAATACGATACGGCTCTAGAAAGTACATACAAAGCTGTTTATAACCAAGTGGTGAAAGAGTATGATTTAGGAACAGATTTTGAACAAAAAGTGCCAAAAGCATCTCCGCCTTCCGATAGCGGTGTTCATTTTACAACACTTCAAACACTACTGATTGCAGCTGTTATTGTGGGCTTGCTTATCCTCGACTTTGTCTTTTTTAAAGGAGCAATCACTCAATTTCTGCTAAACTTCCTTGTCATGTTTGGAGGAAGAGGCGGCGGAGGTGGCAGCGGTCCTCGAGGAGGCGGAGGGGGAAGCTCTGGAGGCGGCGGAGCGAGCCGAGGCTGGTAATAAAATAACACAAAAAACCAAGCGGATATAGAACCTGCTTGGTTTTTTTGCTCTGTATGGCTATAGCTAAAAAAATAGATTTTTTCCATTATATAAGCATAATTAGAAAAATTAAGGGAACTAAGAAAAAAGTTAGAGATTTACAAATAAAAAGGAAGGTTTTGTATGAATACATTTAGATGGATAGCTGCAAGGAAACAGCTTTCTCCTCGTGCTTTTAAAGATGAGTTAACTAGTCAAATATGGTTTAGTCCCTTAATTTATGCTTTTTTTTCTGTTCTTTTAGCTGCACTGACGCTGTTTCTTGACTATTATTGCAAAGTAGGAGAGAAAGTTCCTTCATTTTTTTCAATTAACATGGATTTAACGAATACGTTAGTGAGCACAATTATGCCTGGAATTCTATCAATTACGACGTTTACGTTTAATTTAATGCTTGTTGTGTTTACATCATTTGCAGCTCAGTTTTCTCCGCGCGTGTTAAAAAACTTTGCTTCTTCTAAATCTACTCAGCGAATTCTGGGGATTTTTATAGGGAGTTTTTTGTATACACTTTTTGTCTTTCTCTTTTTAAACAGTTCTCAAGTAGACGGGTATTTTGCGATTCCGTTTGTGACGACGGCGCTATCGGTTTTTAGTGCGGGCACGTTTGTCTACTTTATTAATCACTCTGTTAAGTGGCTGCAAGTAAATCATATGACTCAATCGATGAAAACAGCGTCCATAAAAGCAATTAAGACAACAATCCGCGAGGAACTGGAGATTCATCGAACGCAGTCTAGTCATAGTGAACAATTTTCCTTTCCAGAAGGAGAGAAAAAGCCGGTATGTATTCAAACATCTGGCTATATTCAAACAGTGAACTACAGCCAATTGATTCACTGTGCCAAAGAGCATAATTTAGTCATAAAAATGGAGCGTGAAGTAGGGGATTATGTGCTTAACGGAACCGTATTGTTTTATTATTGGCATAGAGATTCGATAGAGCATGATGAAATGGATTGCACCGTTTTTCACCAATATGTCCATGTAGGGAAATCTCAAACTGATATTCAAGACACTACGTATATTATTACGAAGTTTGTGGAGATGGCGATTAAATCATTAGGAAATGATGACTTCAAAACGGCGGTTAACTCGATTCACCAAATTAGCGATATTCTTCGGGAAATTTGTGACGCTAGCCAATTTTCTTCTTACTTAGTTGATGATAAAGGCGTCATACGAATGGTGATACCAGACAAAAAGTTTGAGGACTTTTTATATGATGGATTTGCCAATATCCGGCACTATGCTAGACGTAATATTATCATTACAATGGAGCTGCTTAAAACGCTTGGAAATCTCGCTGAAGCCATTGGTCCAGCTTATTACGACGACATTTGGGAGTTTGCCGTCTACACGTCTCAAGGCTTTGAAGAAGAATATTTATTTGTTCAAGATAAAAAATATTTTTTACATATTCTTTATGATTTAGCTATTTCTACAGAAAAGGAAGAGCAATATGAACAAATAACTAAACAAATGAACGAGTAAAAAAAGCCGGAGTCAACTCGTGACTTCGGCTTTTCTTTTATTTATTTATTTGAACGTTTTAAGATGCTTTTTGCATGTGAAAATGTATCAAAGCTTGCTTTTCCGTGATACGCACCCATTCCGCTGTCACCAACGCCGCCAAATGGAAGGTAGTGAGATGTCATATGGTTAATCGTATCGTTAATAGAACCGCCGCCGAATGACACGCTGTTTAAAATTTGATCTTGGACTGCTTCATCTTCAGAGAAAAGATAAAGTGCTAATGGTTTTGGACGTTTTACGATTGCCTCAATCACTTCTGAGATTTCATCGTATACCATCACTGGAAGAATTGGTCCAAAGATTTCATCTTGCATCACATCGTTTTCCCATAAGATGTTGTCAAGAACGGTTGGCTCAATGAACAGACGAGAACGGTCCGTTTTGCCTCCCATCACGACATTTCCGTTCGTTAAGAAATTGCTGAGGCGATCAAAATGTTTTTCGCTCACCACGTGAGGGAAATCTAGATTTTGTGAAACATCTTCACCGTACGTGTTTGTTACCACTTCTTTTAACTTAGCTAGCAGCTCGTCTTTTACATTTCGTTGAACAAGAATGTAGTCTGGCGCTACGCAAGTTTGACCAGCATTTGCAAATTTTCCACGCGCAATACGTTTTGCCGCTTCTTCAATATTTGCATCTTCGTGTACAATTGTAGGACTTTTTCCACCTAGCTCTAGCGTAACAGGCGTTAAATGTTTAGCAGCAGCTTCTGCCACAATTTTGCCGACCATTGTACTTCCTGTAAAGAAGATGTAATCAAAGTTTTCTTTTAGTAAAGCAGTGCTTGTTTCCACTTCACCTTCGACTACAGTCATGTATTCTTCAGGGAAGTTTTCATTAAACATCTTAGCAAGAAGGCTTGACGTATGAGGTGTTAATTCAGAAGGCTTTAACACCACGCAGTTACCTGCAGCAATCGCGCCTACTACTGGTGATACAGCAAGTTGGAACGGATAGTTCCAAGGTGCAATCACTAGAGCTAAACCGTACGGATCTTGATAAATATAGCTTTTTGCTCCGGCGTGAGTAGATGGTGTTTCTACTTCTTTTGGCGCTGCCCATTCTGCAAGATTCTTAACTGCAAAGTCGATTTCGCTTAGCACAAGACCAACTTCTGCACGTTTTGCTTCAAATTCTGGTTTGTTAAGATCAGCTTTTACTGCTTTTAAAATGTCGTCTTCATGACGTACAACAAGTTCTCTTAATTTCTTTAGCGTTTCGATACGGAACGCAACGTCTTTTGTTTTACCGCTGCGAAAGAATGAAAGTTGTTTTTTTGTAAGTTCTTGATAGTTATTCATTGGAAAGTCTCCTTTTACTTCACATTTTTAGCTCTTTATTTATTGAATAGAACTAGCTGCTTATTTCCAAGTTGTAACCGTATTGACCGGTAAACGGTAAGAAGCATGACCTTCGCTTGCTGCTTTTCCGATTGAGATAAGCATAATCGGAACATAACGTTCTTTATCCAGACCGAATGCTTCTGCGATTAATTCTTTTTCGTATCCGCCGATTGGATTTGTGTCATATCCGTGAGCACGAGCAACAAGCATAAGCTGCATAGACACAAGTCCTGAATCAATCAGAACGATGTCTTTCATATCTGCTTTTGGCATGTTTTCATAAATTGGCTTGAAGAAATTTAACTGCTGTTCTTTAATGTCTTGAGGCATATAGCCAAGTTCTACGGCTTTGCCAAAAATTTCGTCTGCATATTCGACGTTGTTCATGTCACCAAATACAGCAATAACAGCTGAAGATGTATTAACTTGTTCGCTGTTAAATTTCGCAAGTTCAGCTAATTTTTCTTTTCCTTCAGGTGTTTCAATCACAACAAAGCGCCATGGCTGCATATTAACAGAAGAAGGAGCGCGCATAGCTTCGGTAAGGATTTCTTCCATTTCCTCACGGCTAATTTTTACTGAAGGATCATATTTTTTAATTGAACGACGTTTTAAAGCAATTTCGTTAAAGTCTTTTATAGTCATAGTCATTATTCCTTTCTTTTTAGGCGTTAAACTTACTTATTGTCATTTCCGTATTTTTGATTGTGGACGATTGTTTGATATATCAATAATTGATACATCAACAATATAATACATTGATTTAAGAATTGCAAGGGAAAAAGTTTAAACTTTTGAAGTGGTGTTAATTGGAAGTGTGAAGCCACATCCTACGGGGAACAGACATGAAGAGAGTAAGTGGTAAAAATAAATAATAAGAATGATAAAACAAAAAGTTTGACTACTTTATTTCTCTTGGTTACGATAAGTAACGAAAAGAAGCAAAAGTGAATTTGCTACTTTTCAAATGAATGACCGTTTGGGAAAGAAGAGATAGAGAAATGTTTATTCTCTTTTTAAAACCTAAACTGTATTTTTAATTAGTACAGTATAGCAAGACATATTAAACAGGAAAAGTAGGAGGACTTCAAGATGTATACAGATTTAAAAGATAAAGTAGTTGTTGTAACAGGCGGATCAAAAGGATTAGGCCGAGCAATGGCCGTTCGTTTTGGTCAAGAACAGTCAAAAGTGGTTGTAAACTACCGAAGCAATGAAGATGAAGCGCTAGAAGTAAAAAAAGAAATTGAACAAGCTGGCGGTCAAGCGATTATTGTTCGAGGTGACGTAACAAAAGAAGAAGACGTTGTGAATCTTGTAGAGACAGCTGTTAAAGAATTTGGTACATTAGACGTTATGATTAATAATGCAGGTGTTGAAAATCCCGTTCCTTCTCATGAATTATCATTAGAAAATTGGAATCAAGTCATCGATACAAACTTAACAGGCGCGTTTTTAGGAAGCCGTGAAGCGATTAAATATTTCGTTGAAAATGACATTAAAGGAAACGTTATTAACATGTCTAGCGTTCACGAAATGATTCCTTGGCCACTATTTGTTCACTATGCAGCAAGTAAAGGGGGTATGAAACTAATGACGGAAACATTGGCTCTTGAATATGCGCCAAAAGGTATCCGCGTGAATAACATTGGACCTGGTGCAATCGATACGCCAATCAACGCTGAAAAATTCGCAGATCCAGAGCAGCGTGCAGACGTAGAAAGCATGATTCCAATGGGTTACATCGGCAACACGGAAGAAATCGCATCAGTTGCAGCATTCTTAGCATCATCACAAGCAAGCTATGTAACAGGTATTACACTATTTGCTGATGGCGGTATGACAAAATATCCTTCTTTCCAAGCGGGAAGAGGTTAATAAATAAAACTGAACGGAAAAAGACCTCGGGATATCCCGATGTCTTTTTTGTATGCAACAAATATAGGGTGAATTTACCAAATGTTGAAACTTCTGTTGAAGTATTACGTATATAAACTAACAACTAATAAAGGACGTGTTGATATGCTACCGGAAACGATTCAACAAAAAGTAGATCAGTATAGTGATTTTTATACACGTTTAAAAAATGAGCTTAAATGGAAAGTGGCAGATCCGAAGCAGTTTATGGGCATCGCTTCTATGTATGTAGTGAAAGGCAAATTACTTCAGCTGCAGCCTTATATTGAGTTAAGTGACTATATTAAAAATCAAGTAGGAATGTTTTCTACATTAAAATCATCACAGCGGTTTACGATCGCAGCCATGCTAGATACCCGCTATGAGAATCCAAAAGAAACGTTTCATGAATTTCTGGATGTATATGATCAATTGGTACAAGGCGGGTTTACTAGAGGCGCATTTACGTATATCGCGGCTTCCGCTATGCTGTCGAATGAGTCAAGTCGAAGTCATAAAGAAATGGTTCGAAGGTCAGTAGAAATTTATCAAGGCATGAAAAAAAAGCATCTCTTCCTCACATCAAGCGGTGATGTACCTCTTGCTGTGCTATTAGCTGAAACGAGCGAATTTGTTGATGATCTGATGCATGAAATTGAACACTTCTATACCACATTGGCACAGTATGGATTTAAAAGAGGGAATGACCTTCAATTTTTAAGTCATATTCTCGCAATCGATAAAAATTTACATGGGGATACCCTTATTGAAAGATGCCTAGCAGTAAAAGAAACCTGTGAATCGGCAGGCATTAAAGTGAAAGCGATGCATTATCCAGTCATTGGCTTATTAGCACTGTTTGAAAAACCAGAAAATGAAATTGAAATCATTTATGAAGTGGTGAAACAGTTAAATACAGACAAACTTTTTAAGTGGCATAAAGACATCAATGTTATGCTCGCGGTTAATTTGGTTATAAGTGAAAAGCTGAAGGATTCTGGAGTGGTCGAAACAGGCATCTACACATCGATTGAAACAATTATTCAAGCTCAGCAAGCAGCTATGATAGCGGTTATTGCGAGCACTTCAGCAGTTGCTACTACGACTACTACTTGATAAATTAAAAGATTATAAAAGAGAGATTGAGACATAACCACATCAATCTAACCTAAAGATGAACCAGTGGGATAAATGAGCTCGTATGGATCGATTATGACACCGCTGTTGATTTCCATGCAAGGCTTCGCTTTCCGCGGGAGTCTTCGCCTTGCCTTCCGATCAACCGTTAGAAGTACCTACATACATGAAACCTACGTTCATCATACCAATGGAAAATTCCGAACGTATTTGATTCTCAACCAAGAATCAAACTCGTTCGGATTTACCTTCAACTAAAATACTTTTGTCTCATCTTCTCTCTTAAAAAGCATAAACCTTGCCATCATTTGGAACAAAGACGCGGGACGCCATTTCTTTTTCTTTGATAAAGCTTTTTAATTCTTCTCGTGATAACATCCAGTGATTTACAGCTTCCATATGGACAGAAATAATCGTAGCATGAGGAGCGGCTTTGTATACTTCGTAAATATCTTCTTTCCCCATCACAAGAGAACCGCCTTCTAAAAATTGATTATCTCCGCCGTTTACGACAATGACCTCTGGTTTATGTGTGTTGATTTCTTCTCCAACAGC
This sequence comes from Priestia megaterium, assembly GCF_023824195.1. NCBI lineage: Bacteria > Bacillati > Bacillota > Bacilli > Caryophanales > Bacillaceae > Priestia > Priestia megaterium. Next base: position 3,381,664 of record NZ_CP085442.1, on the reverse strand, counting down.
GGAATACCATACCGTATCACCAGCTACATAAAGCGTTTTTTCGCTCTTGTGTTTAAGAACAACGCCGCATACTAAACCGGTACGCTTTAAAATTTCTCCTCTTCCGTGCTCTCCTTTTGTTTTGATTAATTGAATGTCTTCAAAAACGGTGTTTTGTGTAAGTACTTCTACATTTTTAAAACCAGCATCTTTCACTACTGCGGCATCTTCTTCATTTTGAACGAACATTTTGATGTCCTTTGGCAAAGCCTGTTTAGCCGCATCGTCAAAATGGTCTAAATGGAGGTGAGTGACAATAACTGCATCTACACCATCAATAATCTCTTCAACGGATATCGGTAAGTTCACTAAAGGGTTGTTTTGATCTTGTCTGATTGAATTTGGGAAAGGAGGGTAAGTGCCTTTTTCCGCTAACATGGGATCAATTAAAAACGTTTTTCCCCCGTATTCAACAATTAGAGTAGCATTACGAATATGTGTAATCTTCATCTGTATCTCTCCTTTTTTTGATCTACGTATAGTTTATAGGATACTCTAGTTGCAAATACATAGATAAAATCAAGTCTTTTAACACTTTCACTTGATAAATGAAAGAATAGTAGTCAAAAGCAAAAAGAACCGAAACAGTGCTGTTTAGGTTCTTTTTAGGATTTCTTTTATCTCTTTATATACACGTACTTGGTTGCGTCCATGTTGTTTGGCAGCGTACAGGGCGATATCTGCTTTATTCAACAGCTCATCTAACGTTTCATTTTCTTGTTTTTCCGCTTGTGCTACTCCAAGACTTAGCGTAACAGAGATCGCTTCTTCATTAATCAGCAAGGGCTGAGTCTCGATGTGACGGCGAATTTGTTCAGCAAGCGTTTCGCCTTCGGATAAAGTATAGCCCTTTAGCGCGAGTACAAATTCTTCACCGCCGTACCGAGCAAAAAGGGCTCCTTGCGGTAATACGGACTGGCAGGATTTTACGGCATGTACAAGCACCTGATCGCCGGTATAATGACCATACGTATCGTTCACTTTTTTAAAATAATCAATATCAAGTAAAAGAAGCGTAAAAGAAGATGCGGACTGTTTTGCTTCATCGAATGCTTGCTTGCTGTACTGAAAAAATGCCCTGCGATTATAAATTTGCGTCAGCTCATCGTAATAAGCCTGATTTTCAAGCTTTAGCTGAAGTCTTTTTAGCTCCGTGATATCCGTAAAAATAAGCAGCAAGCCGTGACTGTTGTTAGCATACTGCAAAGGAGAGGTGCGAACTTGATACGTATACTGAGATTGATCCGCAGAAAAAAGCTGCAGCTCTTGACTGCTTTTTTTATTTTCTAATGTAAAAGGAAATGAACTGCCCGATAGCGTGAACCAAATATCAGCAAAACGTTTTCCAAACATTGCTTTTTTTAGCTGCGGAAACATGTTCTTCGACGCTAAGTTAAATTCAATTAATCTGTAAGCTTCATCAAGCACGATAACACCGTCATTGATGCTGTTAAATATCGCATCTTTAGCAACGGGCATGACTGTAAACATACGCGATGAGTTAATGGACCATAAATATAAAGAAGAAGAAACCCATAAAACCATCGGAACTGGATCAATTCCCTGCGGCGTAAAGCCCATTAAATAGACAAAAGCTGTGACGATAGGGACTAATTGCCCGACCATTAATGCAATTAACTGCAGGCGGTAAGCTTTGGCTGTTTCTTTCCAGCGGTAAACGGCGAGTAAAAAAGCAACAAACATAGACGAAAAGATGAACATTCCATGAATCATGTACCAGGTCCCAATTTCTTGATAAATGTAAGGAGCACCTAAAACTGGGTCAACTTCAAACACTCGGTAATGAAGGTGATGCCAGTCATTTGTTGCGACCATGATCAAACTAATAAACGGAATGATAAAAAGTGCAAAAATATGTTTTTTCCTCACCTTTATGCCGACATACTGCATAACAAACAGCAGTCCTGCAGGAGGTGAAAAAGGCATGCCCACGTATTGAATAACGGTCCAAAATTTCATTTCCTCGAGGTTAACAGATAGTAAGCTAAATGCCGCACCAATACAATAAACGGTGGTGAAGCCCGTATGAAGAATAAATAAATGCGCAATGTTAGCGTAGTGGTGACGCTTAATGAATACGTAAAAACATAAGTATAGATTAAGAACACCGGACGTGCAGATAAGCGTTATATAAGCTGTTAAATCTAAATTCACAATTGTATCCCTCATTAAGAAAGCATTTTTAGTTAAATGTAGCACAGTTGAAATAAAATGTGGATGTTTTATGTGGGAAATGAGCAGTGCCGGAGATAGTAGAGGGATAACTCGTTTATAAGCAGCTTCTTTATGAGAATAGTAGATTATTAAAAATTCAGTATTTTATGTATTGACATCGCTTTCATAGTAGAATATAATTTCAGTAATAACTTAAACCTGGATTGTTACTGATTCGATCAGGCATTACCTGTGTTAAAAATACGTGATGTGTTCATGTGTTTTTAAGATGGGATTTTTACGTTTGTTCTGATGTGGGGGAAGCATCTATGAAATTTGTTAAAGTATTTAATAATAACGTAGCATTGGTCAAAGACTCCTCTAATGTAGAATGGGTCATCATGGGAACAGGCGTCGGTTTCCAAAAGAAAAAAGGTGATCCAGTTGATAAGGCTGTCATTCGACGAAAGTTTGTGGCGGAGTCGTCCAATATTCGTAGACCGCTGGCTCAAATTCTAGAGAGCATCAAACCAGAAATTCTCGAGGTTTCTGTAGAGTTAATCAAGCAAGCAGAAAGGGAAATAGGTGAGCCTTTTCGCACCAATATTCACTTGACTCTTGCGGATCACTTAAATTTTGCGATTGAACGAAGCCATAATGGCCTTGAATACGCGCAGCCAAGCCGCTGGGAAGTCAAGAAGCTTTATCCGAAAGAGTATAATGCTTCGGTTAACGCTATTCGACTAGTGTATGACCGGCTTGATGTGCTGCTTCCTAAAAGTGAAGAAACGTTTCTCACCTATCATTTTGTAAACGCACAGAATGTACAAGCAAAAGTGGAAGAAACGATGAAGATGACTGAAGTGATTAATCGAATTATCGATGTTGTTCAATATCATTTTCAGCTCAAACTTGACGAAGAATCCATGAATTATTCTCGCTTTGTCACGCATCTACGATTTTTTGTTTTACGTCAGCTGGATCAGAACCCACATGTTTCTCCAGAAGTTGATGCTACGCTGCTGGATGTCGTAAAAACAAAGTATGAAAAAGCATATAAAGCTGTTGAAAAAGTGGCTAATTTACTTCATAAACAGCATGGTTGGTCTTTAACTTCAGATGAAAAGCTTTACTTAACGCTACACATTTGGCGAGTGACGAATTTAGTAGAAACTGAATAATCGTTCTTCATTGGAGGATTGTTACTGACTCGATCAGGCATTACCCAAGCAGACATTTGCATGTTACAAACATGCGGTGATCTGTTTGGGTTTTTTTATTGAAAAAAGGAGGGATATAAATGACTTCATATAAAGAAACAGCTAAACAAGTAGTAGATAAAATCGGTGGAGCACAAAATGTTAACCAGGCTTGGCACTGCGTGACAAGACTTCGCTTTAATCTTCACGACAAGAATAAGGTGCAGGTGGAGGAAATTAAGCAAATAAAAGGAGTGATGGGCGCTCAATTTTCCGGTGATCAGTTTCAAGTCATTATTGGAAACAGAGTTGCTGAAGTTTTTGAAGAAGTTGAACCATTGCTGGGCAGTGGAAGAGCTACCGAGGATAAAAGTAGCCAAAAACAAGGCGTTGTTTCACTTCTAATGGATAGTATTTCAGGAATTTTTACTCCTATCTTACCAGCCCTTATTGGTGCGGGTATGCTAAAAGCTTTTGTCGCTTTATTTGCTACGCTAGGATGGCTGAGCATAGAAAGTGATACGTACGCAGTGCTGAATGCAATTGGGGACGGAGTCTTTTACTTTCTGCCATTTTTCTTAGCTGTTTCAGCAGCTCGCAAGTTTAAAACAAATGAATACTTAGCGCTTGCTTTAGCAGCTGCCATGCTGTATCCGACCTTTGTAGATGCAGCGAGAGGCATTACGAAAATAAAAGAATTCACGTTATTTGGAATCGATTTTATATCCATTCCAGTGGTTAACTATACGTCTAGTGTAATACCGATTATTTTAGGTGTACTTCTATTAAAATATATATACAAATTTGTTCGTTCATGGATGCCGGCTACCGTTACGGTCATGTTTTCACCACTGCTTGCACTTCTAATCGCCGCACCTATTACGTTATGGTTAATCGGTCCGCTTGGAACGTATATGGGAGACGGATTAGCAAGTATGTTCTCATGGATGTTTGAAACAGCAGGTCCGCTGGCAGGTCTTTTACTAGCAGGTCTTATGCCTCTTATTATCATGACCGGTATGCACTATGCAATAGCTCCTATTGCGATTCAAAATCTAAAAGTGTATGGGTTTGACAATGTTTTGATGCCGATGATGTATATCAGCAACCTTGCTCAAGGAGGAGCAGCTTTTGGAGTAGCGTTGAAGACAAAAAATAAAGATTTAAAACAAGTTGCGTTTTCATCAGCCATTTCAGCTGTTATCGGAATTACAGAGCCTGCCATGTACGGGGTAAACATGAAGTTGAAAAAGCCTTTTTATTACGCTATTGCCTCTAGCGCACTGCTCGGTGGCTTTGCCGGGTGGTATGGGTTTAAAGCTTTTACATTAGGAGGATTAGTCGGAATATTTGCTATTCCTACGTTTGCAGACCCAAGCGGGGCAGCAGGTAATTTGATTGTCGCAGTAGCGCTACTGGCAGCGGCCGTTATTTTACCAGCTGTCTTGGTACTTACTCTTGGGTTTAAAGATATTGCTTCAGAAGAACCAGAAAAAAATACAATAAAACTTGAAGAACATCCTGTCAAAGAAGAAGCGCTACTGCAAAATGTTTCTCTAGCAGTAGAGGAGAAAAAAAGTGGTAAAACAAAAAGCGTCTTCTCTCCGTTGCACGGAGAACTTGTGCCGCTGCATCAAGTGTCAGATCCAACATTTGCTCAAGAAATTATGGGTAAAGGAATTGCGATTAAACCTAGTGAAAACCGCGTAGTCTCGCCTATCGCTGGAACGATTATGGTGTTACCTGATTCTCAACACGCAATCGGCATTAAAGGAGAGGACGGAGCGGAAATTTTAATTCATATTGGAATTGATACCGTTTCTTTAAAAGGAGAGCATTTTAAGGCACTGGTGAAAGAAAAAGATCATGTAAATGCAGGGCAGCCGCTAGTTGAATTTGACCGACATGCGATTGCAGAAGCTGGATTTGAAACTGTTACGATGGTTATTGTCACAAACACCGCAGAGTATTTAGATGTGCTGTCTGTCAATGAAATAGGTCCAATTTTTGAAGGGGAACAGCTACTTTCTGTAGTAAAATAAATGCTATTTTTAATAAAAATATGAAAAAAGGACGTGGGGACTATGTTAACAAATGATACTGTATTTAAAAAGGGATTTTTATGGGGAGGAGCAACAGCTGCTAACCAAATTGAAGGAGCTTATGACGTTGATGGAAAAGGGCTGTCTACTGCAGATATGATCCGATTTATCCCAAAAGACGAGCGAACTGGTTATTCAATGGATGTAAAAGCAGATTATATTGAAGATGTGCTTAACAACAAAGTAAACGATCGTTTTCCAAAGCGTACGGCTATCGACTTTTATCATCGCTATAAAGAAGATATCGCACTGTTCGCAGAAATGGGGTTTAAAACTCTTCGCATTTCGATCAACTGGGCGAGAATTTTCCCTAATGGAGATGATGTGAAGCCAAACGAAGCAGGGTTGCAATTTTACGATAACCTATTTGATGAAATGTTAAAGTACGGAATTGAGCCGTTAGTGACGCTTTCGCATTATGAAACGCCGCTGGAGCTTACGCGTAAATACAATGGCTGGTACAGCCGCAAGCTAATTGGCTTTTATACACGCTACGCCGAAACGGTATTTACGCGCTATAAAAACAAAGTAAAATACTGGCTGACGTTTAATGAAATCAATGTGATTACGCATAGTCCTTATACAGGCGGCGGTATCTTAGTTGAAAATGTTCCGAATCAGTCAGCGGAACAAATTGCGTATCAAGGAGCGCATCATCAGTTTGTTGCGAGTGCACTTGCCACTAAGCTAGCTCACGAGATTATTCCTGATGTAAAAGTAGGGTGTATGCTTGCACGTATGACAACGTATCCCGTGACGAATCATCCGGACGATATTTTATTAGCTCAACATAAAAATGACTTAAACTTATTTTTTACAGATGTTCAAGTACGCGGAGAATATCCAAAGGTAATGGAGCGTTACTTTAAAGAGAACAACATTCAAATAGTAAAAGAAGTAGGGGATGATGAGATTATCAAGCAATATCCCGTTGACTTTATTTCATTTAGCTACTATATGTCTCTTTCTGTAACAACTCAAAGTGAAGAAGAAAATGTCCTAGGAAATATGATTGCAGGAAGTGTAAAAAATCCTCATCTTCAAACGTCCGATTGGGGATGGCAAATCGATCCGAAAGGACTTCGCTATACGTTACAAGATTTTCATAACCGTTACGGCAAACCACTGTTTATTGTTGAAAATGGGTTAGGAGCGTATGACAAAGTAGAAGAAGACGGCTCGATTCATGATCCGTATCGTGTAGATTACTTAAGACAGCATATTGAACAAATGAAAGAAGCCGTCAAAGATGGTGTAGACTTAATGGGATATACAGCGTGGGGACCTATTGATTTAATCAGTGTGTCAACAAACGAAATGTCAAAACGATACGGCTTTATTTACGTAGATCAAGACGATGAAGGAAATGGTACGCTTGAACGATCTAAAAAAGATTCCTTTTACTGGTATAAACAAGTGATTCAGGCAAATGGAGAAGATTTATCTTCATCTCCAAAAGTCAAAGTTTCTCAGTAAAAAACACATGCCTGAAAACACGAGATGTTCCTTCATCTGCGTGTCTTCAGGCATATTTGTATTGGTGTACAGTCTATTTAAGTTCACCGTTTTACAAAGGTGCTACCTGCATTTTTTTCTGTCTAAAAAAGACCCAATCTGTAAAGCCGATTTCTTTAAGACGCTTTTTTACTAGTTCAAAGTCGTCGCCAATGCGTTCCGGGTCATGAGCATCGGAGCCAAATGTAATGTGTACCCCGTAGTGCAGGGCTCTTTCCAAAATATCATCTGCAGGATACCAGCCTCCGCAGTCTTTGGTTTTGCCTGATGTATTCACTTCTATGGCAATATCATGTGCTGAAATCACTTTTAGCGTCTGATCGATTACAGCTGTCTCGATAGAAGAAAAAGAAGGATAGAATCCTTTCATGGCATCAATATGGCCAAGAATCTGAAACATTCTGCTCTGGGCGGATTCTTCGATCAATCGATAATACGTTTCTTTCGTGCGCTGCTTTTCTTGCTGAGAAAGTCCTTCCCACCGTTTTTTGTGGAAGATGCTGATTTCCTCAACTTGATGGACAGAGCCGATTATGTAGTCAAACGGATATTTTTCATAGTGGCTTTGGTATATTTTTGCATGCTCGGGAAAGAAATCGGACTCCACGCCTAACAGCACTTCAATTTTTTCTTTATATTCTTCTTTTAGTTTCAAAATCTCAGCTACATATCCGGAGAATGCGCTTTTTCCCATAGCAATATGAGGATACGGCTGGTCTTCTTCGCTCGCAAAATAAGGAGAATGATCCGAAATCCCAATGATATCAAGGCCTTTATCAATAGACGCCTCTATATAATCTCGAATGGTTCCGCGAGCATGTCCGCATCGGTCGTGATGGGTATGAAAATCAAATTTTAAATCAGCGTTCATTTTTCATCACCTCTGTCATCTTTTTATGTAGCGTATAGAATATTCTACAAAGAAACAAAATATCCCCGTAGAAATGGATGAAGAGAATATTTCTTGGGCTTTCTGATGCTTCATCTACTAAAAAGAGTGTACAGAAACAAGTTATTTTATTTAACTCGCTGCAAAAATTGAAATGGAACCCATACCAAAAGTTACATTTGATTCGGCAAGCTAAAATGCGTATACTACTAATACACGATCTGAAACAACGTTCAGGTAATCGCTGCATAATTTGATGTAGAGGAAAGTCCATGCTCGCACGGTGCTGAGATGCCCGTAGTGTTCGTGCCTAGTGAAAAAATAAGCTAGGGCAGCTTCGCTTATAGCTTAGCTGACGGCGGGAAAAAACGCCTACGTCTTCGGATATGGTTGAGTATCCCTGAAAGTGCCACAGTGACGAAGCTTTGCTGGAAACAGCAAAGGTGGAACGCGGTAAACCCCACGAGCGAGAAACCCAAACAATGGTAGGGGAACCGTCTTGAAGGAATCCAACGGAGAGACGGACGGTTACATGCGTAATCGTAGATAGATGATTACCACCTGAGTACGAGAGTAAAATCGTTTGCAGTACAAAGGTACAAAACATGGCTTATCGAACGTTGTTGAAACAGAGACTGACTATATAAGATGTACCCATAACAAACCAATGAGGTTTGTTTTTTTATTTGTTATTTTTTCAAATCATAGCGCAGACTCATTGATAAAGTGCTTGAATTTCCCTTACCGTAGTATGGAGACTTAAGGTATTTGTAAATACATATTGCCTAAATTGCTGTATAGTTTACTTGTACTTACTAATTATGGGGGAAAGGGAGAATATCGATGATTAAAAAAATGGAACATACAGCGATTATTGTTGGAAATATGGATGAAACAATTCACTACTACTGTGATATGTTTGGCTTTAAAGTTCGCCTTCAAGGCTCTACCAAAAAAAGAGAGATGGCTTTTTTGTATCTTGAAGAACAGCCGGGTATCGAAATTGAGCTCATTCGCGACATTGATCCAATTGGCGAGTATAACAAAAGTGGAATTGTTAACCACCTTGCGTTTACGGTAGAGGATATAAATAAGGCAATTCAACATTATAAGAACAAAGGAATTGAATTTTTATCATCTGAGCCTCAGCCAACGCTCGAAGGCGGACGTATGATTTTATTTCACGGGCCTAACGGTGAATTGCTGCAGTTAGTAGAACGGGTTAAAGTCTAAAAAAGCTTGCTTTAAGGGGTACATACAAGAAAAAATGTGTTTTACATTCTCAAAAAAGACCTTTCTTTTATGATGATAGAAGGGTCTTTTTTGATGTGTATTTACTATGAGAGCTAATAACTTTCCTTAACATTTGTCACGCGTCTTGCCTTTACTGAGCTCTTCAAAAGAAAACCAGAAAGGATAAAAGCAATCAGTAAAAAAACAATAATCATACAAATAAGGCCTTTCCAGCCGAACATTGACCAAAAGACTCCCCCGAGCGTTCCGCCTACACTTGAACCCGTGTAATATAGAAACAAATAAAGTGAAGAAGCCTGAGCCTTATTTTTGAAAGCGCGCTGACCTACCCAGCTGCTGGCAATCGAATGGCTGCCGAAAAATCCAAACGTAAACAAGCCCAAACCGGCTATTTTAGCAAGTAAAGCAGGATCTAACGTTAAAATCACACCAACTAGCGTAATCACAAGGTTCATCATAAGTATTTTTCGTTTTCCGTAGCGGTCTACCAGTCTGCCGGTCCACATCGAACTAAACATTCCGATAATGAGAATTAAAAAGACCCAGCTGACAATCGTTTGACTTAAGGAATAAGGTGGAGCGGTCAGTACATACCCAATATAGTTAAATAATGCGACGTTGCTGCCTAACAGCAAAAAGCCTAAGCCGTATAAACAAACTAATCCTGGATCTTTAAGATGATCAAGTAACGATTTCCCTAGCTTTCCAACCTCTAATTTACGAGATTGAAAGTGCTGGGAAGGAGGCAGGCTAATCCAGAAGATAACGGTCGCTGCGACGCTTATAATGCCAATGCCGACTAACGCACCGTGCCAGCCGAAATAATCACTAAGCGTGCCTGAAATCACTCTCCCTCCAACGGCGCCAATTGCATTACCGCTTATGTAGAGACCCATTGCCGAACCGAGGCTTTTAGCTTCAATTTCTTCTCCTAAATAAGCCATTGCCACTGAAGGCAGACCGGCTAGCGTAATTCCCACCGCTGTTCGAAAAAACAATAGAACGTGAAAAGTAGGACTACATGCAGTCAACAGGCATAACACAGAAGCAGCAAGCATGGAATAGACCATGACAGGCTTTCTTCCCCATACTTCCGATAACGAACCGAAAATAAGCATACTAATAGCCAAAGCTATGGTTGTAACGGAAAGTGATAGGCTAGAAGTTGTCGGAGAAATATGAAATTCTTTTGTGAACGCCAGCATTAAAGGCTGTGCGCAGTATAAAATTGCAAATGTATTAAACCCGGCTGCAAAAAATGCAAAGCTCGTTTTGCGAAAAACGGGCGTTCCTTTTTTTATGTAACTCATAGAGCAATCAGCTTACACTTTCTATGATGTACGATACGTTTCATAACAAATCCTTCTTTCTGCTAGAAAATGATGATTATAAAATTTTGTAGGAGCCGTATACAGCAGTCATTAAAAGGAACTAAAAACATCCTCGAGTATGTTTCCATTTTTTATAGTAACACCCGCTATTTATAATGTATAATTCATTATAATCATATTTTTCATACATCTATGTAATGAATAGAGTCGCTTGATAAGGAGATGGTACGAAGTGGAATGGCAGCAGTTTAAATATTTTCAAACGCTAGCACGTACGCAGCATATGACGCGAGCAGCAGAAGAGCTGTTAATTACGCAGCCTGCGCTCAGTCGTTCAATCGCTCGTTTTGAAGAGGAAGTAGGAGCTCCGTTATTTGACCGGCAAGGACGTTCCATTATATTAAATCAATATGGTAAAGTTTTTTTGAAGCGTGTAGACAATATGATGAAAGAATTTGATAAAGGACAAGAGGAAATTCAAGCGCTGCTAGATCCTGAAAGAGGGCAGGTATCACTTGGATTTTTACATACGCTCAGCACAGATTTGATTCCGGATTTAATCGCTTCGTTTCGCTGTACATATCCTAAGGTGAATTTTCAGCTGAGGCAAAGCCCTTCGCACGTGCTTCTTGAACAGCTGGAGCTCGGCGAATTGGATCTTTGTTTGATTGCGCCTATGGAAGAGAAATCGTTCATTAAGTGGCAGCATCTTTGGAGTGAAGAGCTGTTTGTGATTGTGCCAAAAAATCATCGGTATGCTCATCGTAAAAGTATTTTACTAGAAGAAATTGCTGAAGAATCATTTATTCATTTAAAAGAAGGCTTTTCTCTTCGCCTTACGTTCGAGCAGTTATTTGAAGAGACAGGGAGAACGCCTAACATAACGTTTGAAGGAGAAGAAGCTGATACCGTAGCGGGACTAGTAGGAGCCGGCTTAGGAATTTCTATCCTTCCAGATTTACACGGGATAGATCAAAGCAAAATAGTAAAAATCCCATTAGCTAAAGCCAATTGCCACCGGGTAATCGGACTAGCATGGATTGAAGGGAGATATCTATCGCCGGCTGCTAAACAGTTTAAAACATTTATTTTACATAAGTTTAATGCCCAGAAATGAAGGTATTTTCTAGCCTAGGTTTGTTTACAAACCTAGTGCTTTTTTCTTTTAAATAACCTTTTTAAAATGGATCGTTTTTTACCTACTACGCTGCTTTCTTTTGAAGCTTCTACTAATTCTGAAATGGCCTGCTGTTCTCGCAAGCTTTTACGCAAGGATTGAATAAGCTGCTTATCTTTTTCCTGAAGAATTTGTTTTGTATCAGGCTCTTGTTGGGGTGCAGGCTGTACCGGCTGTTCGGGAGGTGTCGGCTGTTGGTTGTCCGCTTCTGGGTGGTCAACTGCTTCTGCTGTGTCCTCTGTGTCTTCAGCCTCTTCTAGAGAAACAGCAGCTTGATCTTTGCTTGTAGTCGAAGAAAATTCTTTTTGCAGCGCTTCATTGATTTCTTCTGCTTGATAGCCCTCATCATAAAGCTGCTTGATTTTCAGTAAAACGGTCGCAGCCGCAGCTTCATATTGTTTTGGTCGATGATCCTCTTTTTGTATAAAGAAATATTGGAATTTATCTATATATCTTCTGATGGTTGAAGTAGGAATACTCGTTTCTTCAGATAACTCTTTTACACTAAGCCATTTTGTCATTTTCTCACCACTTTTTAAATGATTACTTATTCGTCAGCATCAATTTGAAATTGTACTAGTATTACTGTTTATCTTATCATGTAACGCTTCTACGTACCTTGCTGTGTTGATTTCTGTAACGTTTTTATAATCATAGTGTCATAAATAAGGTATAAGCTGCCACTCGCACAAAGATTTGTTAGTTGAAGAATAGGAAATAATCAGTAAGCATTTGCTTGGAGTATGTTGAACAATGATGAGCGTACTTCTTATTATTATCTTATAATGTTGGTGAAGAAAAATCGAGTGATTACTTCACTGTTTAATGATTATGGTAATGTTGTACTAAAGAATAAAAGGAGGGGCAGCATGAGTTTTACAGAACGAGCAGTAGCACTTATTAAACAAATCCCTCGTGGAAAAGTAATGACATACGGACAAATTGCCCGCCTGGCCGGAAGTCCGCGAGGCGCAAGACAAGTTGTAAGAGTATTGCACTCGATGAGTAAAAAACATAAACTGCCTTGGCACCGAGTCATTAATTCCAAAGGAGAAATTGGGTTTAAAGACGAAGAAATGCATTTTGTTCAAAAACTTTCACTCGAAGCGGAAGGAATACTCGTTTCTTCGGATGGAAAGCTTGGTCTCAAACTCTATCTCTATGAACCTGATGTGCATACCATCCAATCTACAGACGAACAAATGAGATAACTGATCTAGTATGAATCGCTTGTTACATCGCAGTTGATTTCCGTGCAAGACTTCGCTTTCCGCGGGCGGCCGATGAGCCTCCTCATCGCTTCCGCTTTTCCCGCAGGAGTCTTCGTCTTGCCCTACAATCAACCGCTAGAAGCACCTACATACGTGAAACCTATGTTCACCAACACAATGAAAAAATCCGAACGAAGTTGATTCTCCATCAAGAATCAAACTCGTTCGGATCTTCCTTTAACTAGAATACTTTTGTCATTTATGTTTTTCAAAAGCGAGCTTTAATCCAAACCCGATTAAAACGACTCCTGTTGCTTTATCCATAAAGCGCTGAACGCTAGGTGTTGTGAGCCATTTTCGTAAATAGTTGATAAAAAAGACAAATACGAAAAACCACGTGATAGCTAGAATCGTATATGTTATTCCCATCAGAAGTAATTGAATCGCTACATTTTGATCACTTTGAACAAATTGAGGTAAAAAAGTTAAGAAAAACACCGCCACTTTTGGATTAAGGACGTTTGAGACAAGACCTTGACGAAAAGCGGATGTTTCTTTTGACTTTTCCTCTTTTACAGGAGAAGCTGTATCGCTTTTTTTAGAAAGAAAAGCAGAGATTCCTAAGTACATTAAGTACAGGGCTCCTGCATATTTTACGATTTCAAATGCCAGAGCTGACTGAAGGAGAAGAGCAGATAAACCAAACGCGGCGGCGAGTGTATGAACTAAAGAGCCGCTCGCTAAGCCTAATGCCATTTTATAGCCGCCCGTTTGTCCATCTGCCATTGTTCGTTTGGTAATAAGAGCAGTATCAATACCGGGACTCATAATAACAAACAATGTAAGAACCAAAAAGGTCAAGATGTCATTCATTTTTTTCTTCCTCCTTGCTGTGATAAAATCAAACTACATTTTATTTATTAAATATAATTTAACACACTTATCTCAGTTTATTAAGTGTTATTTAATAAAATTAAATATAATTAAACATTTTTGTGGAGGAATTATAATGGAAAATATAGATATTGGAAAAAAAGTAGAGAAATTTCGAAAAGAAAAGGGACTAAGCAGTCGAGAATTATCCAGATTAGCGGAGATTACGCCGTCTATGTTAAGTCAAATTGAACGAGGGTTAGCTAATCCGTCCATTTCAACGCTTAAAATTTTAGCTAAATGCCTAGACGTGCCTACCTTTAGCTTTTTACTTGAAGAAATAAACACTTCTCATTTAGTTGTACGTTCGAACGAGCGTAAAACGATGAAGGTAAAAGAGTTAACGTATTCGCTAGTATCACCAGACTTTACGGGAAATCTAGCTACGGCGATTATGGAAGTTCCTCCGATGAAGTCTTCATCAGAATCTCCTTTAGCGCATAAAGGGGAGGAAGTAGCATATGTCTTAGAAGGGAAAATTAAGGTGTATTTGGAAGAGGAAGTATACGTGCTAGAAAAAGGAGATAGCGTTAAAATTCCTTCACATCTGAAGCACAAATGGGACAATCCATTTGAGGAGAAAGCCGTGATTTTATTCTCAGTTACACCGCCTATTTTTTAAAATACTTACGGTTTTCATACTGTTCATCTTCAGTGTTAGACACTTTTATTATATAAATGTGATAAAGCTATCATGTTTGTGGGGATAAACAATTGATAAAATAGCATTGTTGGTAATCTCTACCTAAGAGAATACATACTAAATACTTTTTGGAAAGGTGTTGAAGGGTAATGAAGACATGGAAAGAGATGTTTCGTACTTCAAAGCTTAAAAAAATGGTGCCTGTATTCGCTCTGTCGTGCGCGGTGGTTGTAGGCTTTTCAAGCAGCGAGGTACATGCTGAAACGGTAAAATGTCAAAGACAAGAAACTAAGAGTGATCGAGAGTTTGCTAAGCTTGAAGACAAATACGATGCTAATCTTGGCGTTTTTGCTTTAGATACGGGTACAAATAAAACGGTAATGTATCACCCGGACGAGCGTTTTGCTTATACGTCTACTCATAAGGCTCTCGCTGTCGGTGCACTTTTACAGCACAAATCAATCGAAGATCTTAACGAGCGGATCTTTTATACGCGCGATGACCTTGTGAACTATAACCCAATTACAGAAAAACATGTTGATACAGGCATGACGCTTAAAGAACTAGCGGATGCATCGCTTCGCTACAGCGACAATACGGCAGGGAACTTAATTCTGCAGCAGCTGGGCGGACCGGATGGATTTAAAGAAGCTTTAGAAAAAATAGGAGACGATGTAACGCTGCCTGAGCGGTTTGAACCGGATTTAAATGAAGTGAATCGAGGAGAAACCCATGATACAAGTACAGCAAGAGCACTCGCTACAAGTCTTCAAACATATGTACTTGGACAGGCACTTCCTGAAGAAAAACGTGAACTTCTAACGGATTGGATGAAGCGAAATACAACAGGCGATGCGTTGATAAGAGCGGGCGTGCCGAAAAGCTGGGAAGTAGCGGATAAGACAGGCGCAGGCTCATACGCGACGCGAAATGATATTGCCATCCTTTGGCCGCCAAACGGAGATCCAATTGTTCTAGCGATCCTTTCCAATCGTACGGAAAAAGATGCCGAGTATAATGATAAACTGATTGCAGAAGCGGCTAAACAAGCGGTGAAGACTCTTAAAGCTACTCGTAAATAAAAAAATTGGATAATAGTAGTTTAAATGTAAAAAAAAGATTGAAAAGATTGATAGAACATTCTATTATTAATTAGACAAAATATAGGAAGGAAGTATCTGTTATGAAAAAGATTTTTCCAATTGTTCTATCTTTCGGTTTATTAACAAGCGTATCTTTTAGCACAGTTTCAAACGTAGATGCGGCAGCTAAATCTTACAAAAACTGCACGGAATTAAACAAAGACTACAACGGCGGCGTAGCTCGTGCGGCTAATGTAACAAATAAAGGCGGCAAAACAAAGTACAAACCGTACGTATCAAAATCACTGTATGATGCCAATACAAAGCTAGATCGAGATAAAGACTACATTGCCTGTGAAAAATAAATACTAGCTGACTCATCCAAGCGCTTATTGTAAGCGCTTGGATTTTTTATTATCATCAACTCCTGTATGTTGCGAGCTGAAGTCTCCCTAAAAATTAGTCAAATCGCACAAAATAATATCAGAAAATTCACATAAATAATAATGAACTTACGGTGAAATTCGTATACACTATGTACATGTTAAGTTAACTCACATCTAATGTTAGAAATAAGAGTGGAAACATCATAAAAAAGGAGTTGAGTGTATAGTGTCTACAAATGCAACAAGTTCCGTTATAGAAGAGGTACATGCTCATCAAGATAGAGGTCTTGATCCGTCACTGCAGCCAAAAGCGGAAAGTGATCGAAAGCTAACTCCGATGTCCTATATGTTTATGTGGATTGGAGACGGCGTTAATTTAGGAAATATGACGCTTGGCGCGAGCTTGGTAGTAGCAGGCACAGCGGTATTAAATCTTTTCCAAACGTTTGTGGCAGCGATTATTGCCATTGGTATTATTTCTACTTTTTTTATGTTAAACGATCGAATTGGCTACAAGACGGGTATACCCTATGTAATGCAGCTTCGAATGTCTTTTGGAATAAAAGGCTCCGTTATATCGTCACTTTTACGAGGTATTCCAGCTATCATTTGGTATGGTTTCCAAAGCTGGACAGGTGGTACAGCTTTGAATGAAATTGGAAAAATTGTGAGCAAAGGGTCTTTTGACAACCTTGTTCTTTGTTTTATTATCATTCAACTGCTGCAAATTGTACTTTCACTGTACAGCTTCCATGCGGTTAAATGGGTAGAGATGCTTGCTTCAATCATCATATTGCTTGGCCTTGTTTATGTATTTGGTGTTCTTCTAACCTCTCATAGTGAGGTAGTAGCAGAGAAGTGGGTGAATACCAAAGGTTCATGGGGACTTCCGTTCTTTTCTTTCATTATGATGTTTATGGGAAATTATGCGGCGATTTTTCTAAGCGCAGCCGATTACTCTAGAGAACTGAAGCCAGGAATTAGCGACACAAAGCGTGGGTTCTTATACTTTACACCGATTCTAGTAGCCTACGGATTCGTTCTTACAATCGGGGCAATGCTTGCTTCTGCTACAGGTATTTCCAATCCTGTCAAAGCGTTCGCGGTTGTAGTGGATAATTCGTATATCACCGCTGCTGTATCGACATTTATTGTAATTGGGGTTATTGCCGTAAATATGGTGGCAAATATTATTCCGCCTACGTATGTTATTACGCTGCTGACAAAAGCAAATTATAAAGTGGCGGTTACCATTACTGGACTGCTTGCCTTTTGCTCGTTCCCTTGGGTGCTTGTTCAAGATTCGTCAGCTGCAGGTCTTGGGCTGTTCATTTTGATTTACTCTGCTTTTTTAGGTCCGATTGTTTCTATTTTACTAGTCGATTACTATATTTTACGGAAACAAAGAGTAAACGTAGAAGAATTGTATCAAGAAAAAGGGCCGTTTTCCGGCTACAATCCGTGCGCCATGCTTGCGATGCTCATCGGTGCAGGTGCTGCGTTTATAGAAGTTGATTTAGGCTGGATTATAGGAGTAGTAGTTGCAGGAGTTGCGTATATTCTTTTGACGAAATTTGCTTTTAAACATTCAAAATTTAAAAAAGGAACCATCTTTGAACAATAACATTCAATAGATAAAAGCCTTTGCTTGCCGCAAAGGCTTTTTGTTTGTTTTCTATCGCGTCAGATTAAAACTCTTTGTCTAGTTCCCAAAAGAAGTGGGTAAAGTAAATAAGAGTAAAAAGTTACCTCTGTATAGGTTGCTTTTAACAGGAGAGCATCGAGTGTATCGCATCAATCATATCTTAAAGGAGAGGGCAGAGTATGTATGAATTTAGAGTGTATACTCTTCGAGATGGAAGCGAAAAGGTAATCAAAACCCTGAAACATGAATCGTTTGCTGATGAAATTCAACGAGCGGGAATTAAGCAAACCGAAATCGCTCAAACGCAGCTAGTAGATAAACCGAGATAACGTATTTGCCTTTATTTTTACACGTTTTAAAAAACCCGGGTTCCTGTGTCTTCACACAGAACCCCGGATTTTTTCATTTCTTATAGTTCTTTGCCGTTTGTTTCAATTACATGTTTATACCAGTTAAAGGAATCTTTTTTGTAGCGCTTCATCGATCCGTTTCCTTCGTTGTCACGATCCACATAAATCATGCCGTATCGTTTTTTCATTTCGCCTGTTGTAAAGGAAACAATATCAATAATTCCCCACGGAGTATAGCCCATTAAATCAACACCATCGTACGTCACGGCTTTTTCTAACGCTTCGATGTGTGATTTTAAATATTCAATTCGCGATGCGTCATGAATGGATCCGTCTTCTTCAATCGTATCAATGGCACCGAATCCGTTTTCTACGATGAACAGCGGAATTTGATAGCGGTCGTAGAAGCGGTTTAACGTATAGCGCAAGCCCGTTGGATCAATAGACCAGCCCCAATCGCTTGATTTGATATAAGGGTTTGCTACGCCGTTTGGCAATCCGCCGTTTACGATATCACCCGTGTTATCAGCTTCAACGTCGCTTTTAACCGTTGTTGACATGTAATAGCTGAAGCCTAAATAATCGACTTTTCCGTTTCGTAAAATTTCTTCGTCGCCTTCTTCAAACGGAATATGATAGCCTTCTCGTTCGAATTCTTTTAACGCATAGCTTGGGTAATAGCCGCGAACTTGAACGTCAGGGAAGAAGTAGCGCTGTCTCATTGTTTCTTCTGCTAACATCACATCTTCAGGGTTTGAAGAATACGGATAGATTGGCACATGTGACACCATCGCACCGATTTGGAAATTTGGATTAATTTCTTTTCCTTTTGATACGGCAAGAGCGCTTGCGAGCAGTTCATGATGTCCCGCTTGATACATCACTTCTTTTGCATTTTCACCCGGTTTTACAGAGACACCTGAGTTCGTCCATAGAAAAAGAGGGTTGTTCACGTCCATTTTGTTGTTAATTTCATTAAACGTCATCCAGTAAGTCACTTTGTCTTTATAGCGGTTAAAACAAACTTCAGCGAACTTCACAAAGCAATCCACTGTTTTTCGGCTTCTAAATCCGCCGTATTCTCGAGCTAAATGCAGGGGCATTTCAAAGTGAGAAAGCGTAATAACCGGCTCAATTCCATGCTTTAACAGTTCATCAAATACATCGTCGTAGAATTTTAGTCCTTCTTCGTTTGGCTCAGCTTCATCGCCTTTAGGGAAAATACGGCTCCAGCCAATAGACGTTCGCAAACATTTTAAGCCCATTTCTGCAAACAGTGCGATATCTTCTTTATAGCGGTGATAAAAATCAATCGCTTCGTGATTCGGATAAAATTTATCGTCTTCCACTGTTTCAGTGATTTGTCGCGCTACACCGTGCGCACCAGCAGTCATAACGTCTACTACACTCGGTCCTTTTCCGCCTTGGTTCCATCCACCTTCAAATTGATGAGCTGCTAATGCGCCGCCCCATAAAAAATTCTTTGGCATCTTTGTCATTGTTAGTTCCTCCTTATTTCACTACGGTAAATAATGTTTGATTCAGCCCGCTATTTTCAATATCTTCAACGATTATTTCTCGATAAGCGCTTGAGTTTGTGATAATAACCGGCGTGATTGTTTTTAATCCTTTTGTTTCAATAAATTCTTTATCAAATTCAATAAGTAAATCGCCTTTTTTAAACTTTGTACCGTCTTCTACATGCAGCGTAAACGGCGTGCCGTCTAACGTAACGGTATCTAATCCAATATGAACAAGCAGCTCAACACCGTATTCTGAACGAAGACCGATGGCGTGCTTGGTTGGTGCTACCATGACTACCGTTCCGTCAAAAGGTGCATAAAGCTTATTATCTGAAGGATCAATGGCTAACCCTTGTCCCATAGCACCTGAGCTGAATACTTCGTCTGGTACGCTGGAAAGAGGAATGACTTTCCCGCTAAATGGCGCGCTGATCGTTTCTTCATTTTCCTTTGGGTTACTGATAGCTACTTCTTTTAAAGGAGCAGTAGCTGCGTCTTTTGCTGCATCTTCTCCGTAGCCGAACAGTTGAATAAGCACAACTGGAAGAATAATCGCAATGGCACATCCAATTAAAATGCCCCAGATCGACATGGGATAGTCTTGGCTGATACCGTTTACAACAGTCAGCGGTCCAGGCAACCCCGCGTAAGCAAAGTAGTAAGGGTGAAAGAAACTTGCTACAACGGCACCAATAGCACCAGAAACGCAGCCAAAGATAAACGGCTTTTTAAAACGTAAGTTTACGCCGTAAATAGCTGGTTCGGTAATACCAAATAACCCTGTGATCCCAGCGGACACGCTCACTTTGCGTGCTTCCTGGCTTTTTGCTTTTAAAATAACTCCAAGCACCGCTCCAACTTGAGCTACCACGGCAATTGTTTGATACGCTTGAAATGAATCTCTGCCGTTTAAATCAAAGTTTGCAAGTACCATCGGCGTAATTCCCCAATGTACTCCAAAAATAACAACAATTTGCCAGAAGCCGCCAATGATGGCTCCTGCTAAGGCAGGGACGTTTTCTGCTAAAAAGTTATAGCCGTGAGCAATTCCATTAGCTCCCATTGTTGTAACAGGACCAATCAGTAAAATCGTTACAGGAACCATAATTACCATACATAAAAATGGGACAAACAGCGGTCTAACCACTTCATGAATGCTCTTGTTTAGGAACCTTTCAAGATAAGACAAAATCCATACTAAGAATAAAGGCGGTAAAACAGAAGAAGTATAGACCGTTTCGGATAGGGAAAGACCTAAAAACGTAATGCTGCTTCCGTCGGCAATTTTAGCCGCCATTTCTGCCCATGTTGGACTGACTAATGCCGCACAGCACGCCACTGCGATGTAGGTGTTGGTTTTAAAATGCTTGGATGCTGTGATGGCAATAAATATAGGTAAAAAAACAAACGGTGCCCACGAAATGAAGCTCAATACTTGATACGTGCCTGTTTTTGCAAAGCTGCTAGAAATTAAGTTAATTAAAATTAGCGAGCCCTGTAAAATTCCTGCTGCTGCTAAGATGTATACAAACGGCGCAAACACAGCGGACATCGTGGCAATCATACGGTTTAAGATTGTCCCTTTGTTTTCAGTTTGCTCCTCTGTGGTATCCAAGTTTACTAAACTAGCAAACTCTTCATAAACGTCTCCTACGTGCTGTCCAATAACAACTTGAAACTGTCCGCTGTTTTCAACAACCGTAATGACACCAGGCATAGAAGACACCTTGCGTTTGGCTTCTGGCTTCGAGCGCTTTAACACAATTCGCAGCCTCGTGGCACAGCGTGTAGCGCTTACGATATTTTCTTCGCCGCCTACTGCATCTAAAATGTCTGCTGCAAGCTTGTGATAATTTCTAATTTTACCTCCCATACGTTTAACCCCCTTGTTGAGTATACGCTTTCAGTATAATTGTATCGATACAATTTATCAATACCTAAATAAAATAATAATCAATAAATAATTTAAGTTTATGGTATGGAGTTAGATTATGGTATAATCGTGTTATTCTTGACACAAATTCAGTAAAGAGGTATAGCTATGATTAAATACCAACAAATTGCAATTGAAATTGAAACCTATATTGAAGAACACAAGCTTCAGCAAGGAGACAAGCTGCCGGTATTAGAAACGCTGATGGCGCAGTTTAAGGCGAGTAAAAGTACAGTAACAAAAGCTCTAGATCTGCTGGAGAAAAAAGGCGTTGTTTTTCAAGTAAGAGGAAGCGGCATTTTTGTCCGCCGCCATAAACGAAAAGGATATATTGGCTTGCTTTCCAATCAAGGATTTACAAGTGAACTTGAAGATTTTCAGTTAACGTCGGAAGTAATTGAGCTAGATGTACGAAAGCCGACGCAAGAAGCCGCGTTAAATTTAAACATAGCAGAAGATAGCGACGCGTATTATGTGAAGAGAGTCCGTTATATTAACGGCCAGACGCTTTGTCTAGAAGAATCGTTTTATAATAAATCCATCGTTACATACTTAAATAACGAAATTGTTTCTCAGTCTATTTTTCATTACATTAAAGAAGGACTTGGCCTAAAAATCGGGTTTTCTGATCTATATCTTCACGTCGGTAAGCTGAACGAAGAAGAAGCAAAGTACTTGGGGTTAAAAGAAGGCGATCCTAAATTATTTATTGAAACACTTTTTCACTTAGCCAACGGACAGCCGTTTGACTTTTCAAAAGTGACGTATAACTACGAACAGTCTCAGTTCTTTTTACAAGCAACGAGTCATGTTTTATAAAAAAGTGCCCGTCTCTCAATTAGTAAGGAACGAGAGGCAGGCACTTTTTTTCATTTCTTTGATAAAAATATGAAACAAGATAAAGATTGTAATAAATAGGAAATTAATATACGATAAAATGGTTACAGGGTTTATAGAGATAAGGAAATGAGGTGCTAAGTTGAAAAAGATGCTGAGTTATCTTATTCCAATGCTTTTTATGTTTGGTTTGCTTTCTATGAATGTATTTCAGCCGACTAAAGGCGATTTTATCGCTGTAGGTGTGATATCGATTCTTGCAGGTGTTGTGATTGGTTTTATAATTAACATAGGCTGTGCAGTATTAAAAACAGCCAAAAATAAGATGGAGTAAACTGATTAGAGGCGGTAGAGGTTTTGAGTGAAAGTATCATTATTCAGCCATATGCTAGCAAGTATCAACAAGAAGTAGTGGATTTAATTCTTCATATTCAGCAGCAAGAATACCAAATTCCAATAACGGAAAAAGATCAGCCTGATTTGTTTGAAATCGAAAGCTTTTATCAACAGGGAAACGGAAACTTCTGGGTTGCTGTTTGCAACGAAAAAGTAGTAGGAAGCGTAGCTTTAATAGACATTGGCAGCCGCCAAGTAGCGCTACGGAAAATGTTTGTAGCAAAGTCTTATAGAGGAGCGACCTTCAAAACAGCTCACCGGTTATTGCATACAGCCATCGCGTGGGCAAAAGAGAGAGAAGTGGAAAGAATATACTTAGGAACGACGTTACAATATAGGGCTGCACATCGATTTTATGAGAAAAATGGATTTCAAGCTATAGAGAAAGAAAATCTGCCTGCGAATTTCCCGGTGATGGACGTAGATAAAAAGTTTTATACATATAAGGTATAAGCCTAACCGGTTATGGTTAGGAAGAAGGACGTTTAATTTAGAAATAAAAGCCGCTAGATTCTTATCTAGCGGCTTTTACTTTGGCAATGTCTCTTGATAGTGAACTCTTTTTTTAAATAGTAAATCGTCTAATTGAGCAATTAAAATCCCGGCAACCACAATAACAGAACCAATCAGTTCTTTAAGCGTAAACAGCTCATGCAAAAAGAGAACGGCAAACAGCGCAGCAAAAATAGGCTCTGTTGCAAAAATAAGTCCTGTGTGAGTAGGAGTTGTATAGCGCTGCGCAATAGCTTGACAAATGAATCCAATCGCGCTGCAAAGAACGCCAAGACCTAATATTGCAATCCATGATGATAAAGTAGTTGGGATGCTAGGGTGTTCAAATAAAAAGCTGCAAATCAGTGCAAATAATCCAGCAAACCCTAGCTGTAAAATGCCGAGAGCAATTGGGTTTTCGTTTTTCGTAAACGTGCCGGTCAGCGTGATATGAATGGCATAACATAGCGCCGTTCCAATGCAAAGTAAATCACCAGCATTCATATGAAAGGAGTGCTTTAAAGTTAAAACACCTATACCGGTTAGGGTAGTGATAACGCCAAGTCCAATCGGCCAAGAAGGAAGCTTCTTTACTAACAAGCAATTGAGCAATGGAACAAAAATGACCGTTAAACTGACAAGAAATCCGGCATTTGAAGCAGACGTCATGCTGACGCCAAACGTGACAAATGAAAAAACGGAAAACAGTAAAAAGCCTAAAATAGCTGATGACCCAATTGTTTTGCGCGTGATTTGTCGTAAAGGCTTATAAAAAAAGAGTCCGGCAATAAAAAAAGCAATCAAACATCTAAGCGCAATAATAGTAAATGACCCGAGCGAACTCAGCCCCATTTTCATAAACACGTACGACATGCCCCAAAATACATTCACACCAACCATCATCATATTTGCTCGTGTGCGGTAACTCACGTTCAACCCTCCATTGTTTATGATGTACTCACAGTATACAAAGGAAATTGATATTAATAAAATGAATCTTTATAATGATGAACATGAATTAAATTCATGTTAGGCGGGATAAAATGAGCTTAGTAAAATATGAAATATTAAATAAAGTAGCGGAAGTGAAAAGCTTTACAAAAGCGGCAGATGCGCTGGCGCTCACGCAGTCAGCGGTCAGTCATGCCATTACAAACCTTGAATCGGAATTTGGCTTCCCGCTTGTAAATCGAAACAGATCGGGTATTACCTTAACAACAGAAGGCGAAACGATGCTTCTTGCTATTCGCAAGGTGCTCCAAGAAAATGAAAAAGTTCATCAAGAAGCAGCCAGTCTGTTAGGTCTTGCAAAAGGAACGATTAAAATCGGCATTTTTAAAAGCGTATCGACCAAGTGGCTTCCTGAAATTATTCAGCTTATGGAAAAAAACTATCCGGCAATTCAAATTCAGCTCAAAGAAGGCGATTATCTTGAAATTGAACAGTGGCTGCTAAGCGGAGAAATCGACTGCGGCTTTATTAACATCACGCATTCAAATCAATTTCACATTATTTCTTTGAAAAAAGACCGGCTGCTGTGCGTCGTATCAAATCAAAGTGCTCTATACCATCAAAAAAACGTTTCTTTTGAAGATTTAGAGAAAGAGCCGTTTATTATGCCGACGTACGGAGGATATCATGATATTAAGCAACTGTTTGAAGAACAGGGCGTTCAGCCTGAAATTCGCTTTGAATTAATGGATGAAAGTGCTATTTTATCTATGATTACGCATCACTTAGGCATTAGTATTTTACCTGAAATGCTTTTAGATTCCATCCCGCAAGAGCTGCGTGCGATTCCGTTTCAAGTGGACAGCTACCGTTCAATTGGTCTAGCTACTCGTTATCATCTCTCACCTGCAGCTAAAAAATTTGCTGAAGCAACACAAGCATGGCTGCAGAATTCGGACAAGTAAGAGATCATTTATAGACCAAAAATGGATAATTCATAAGACCTTTAGGAACTAAGAGCATCTTTGTGCTATAATAAAACTATACAATTACCTATTAGTCATCGATGATGACTAATTTTTTTTGGAGGATAATATGGAAGATTTATTACAATTAAAGAACAAGAACATTGTTATTATGGGAGTTGCAAACGACAGAAGTATTGCTTGGGGTGTTGCAAAAGCCCTTCATCAAGTAGGAGCAAACTTAATTTTTACATACCGTAAAGAACGTTCACTAGGAAAATTAAACAAGCTGCTAGAAAAAAATGAAATTCAAGCGACATTAATTGCTGAATGTGACGTAAACAGCGACGAAAGCATTGAAGCAGCTTTCAAAAAAATCGGAGAAGAAGCAGGTACAATTCACGGATTGATTCACTCTGTTGCGTTTGCTCATTCAGAAGATTTAAACGGTGAGTTCATTAATACATCAAGAAGTGGATATGCATTTGCTCAAGATACAAGCGCTTATTCATTTATCGCGGTAGCGAAAGCAGTAAAACCTCTTATGACAGAAGGCGGTTCTCTTGTAGCGATGAGCTATCTTGGTGCAGAGCGCGCAGTTGAAGGCTATAACGTAATGGGCGTAGCGAAAGCAGCACTTGAGTCTTCAGTAAAATACTTAGCATTAGACTTAGGGAAAGACAATATCCGCGTAAATGCGATTTCAGCAGGCCCAATTCGTACGCTTGCAGCGAAAGGCATTTCTGACTTTAACCAAATTCTTCACAAAGTTGAAGAAAAAGCACCTCTTAAGCGTAACGTAACACAAGCAGAAGTTGGCGACATGACGGTTGTATTACTGAGCCACCTTTCACGCGGCGTAACGGGAGAAATCGTACACGTAGACGCTGGTTACAATATTGTAGGTTAATTCCTAGACACCTTCTTAAATGAGAAGGTGTTTTTTTGTGCCAAGTTCAGAAATTTAATGCCTTTTACTCTATTAAAATGATCAGTTCTTTTTATTCACAATTGAACTATATAGCTGTAAAGCGTACTTTTTTTATAACTGTCAATATGAATACATAAGAAATCAAAACGCCCATATTTAAGAAAAGATAAGCTCTAAATCAAAGAATGAACATATGATGTGGCAAAGGAAAAGGAGTTGAAGAAACATGCATCAAGGACAGCAGCATTATGTTCCATGGGAACAATGGCATCATCAGCATCCGCACGGCACGTGGAATCAATGGCATCAGCAACATCCCCACGTACCTTGGGAGCAGTGGCACAAACAGTATCCGCACGGCACATGGAATCAATGGCATCAACAACATCCATACACACCTTGGCATCAGTGGCATCATCAGTATCCGCACGGCACGTGGCATCAGTGGCACCAGCAAAATCCATATGTGCCTTGGAATCAATGGCACCAGCAGCATCCACACAGTTCATGGAATCAATGGCATAATATTTATCATCAAAGCTAATCAGCTTTTTAACATAAAAGGTCCAGTTCTCCTTAGGAACTGGACTTTTTGTGCGCAGATGGTGAATGGCGTAGTCAGCTTATTTTTTAGTGCTATATACGAGCCCGCGTGGTGCATGAAAATGGAAAAGTATGTTTGTTCTATAGGGGAGGGGGTACACAAATAAAGCAGGTTAAAGAAAACATTCATGATTTCTAAGCTGTATAAAGTGGGTTAGTTCGTAGTAAAGCATCCATGTAAATAAGCAAAATTAAATATAATTTTCTCGCTTGACAATATACCTATAGGGGTATAATATAAGTCTTGTAAACAACATCAAATCGATAGCAAGGCGGTGATTGTTATGCTGCTATATAGCAGTGTTGTTGCTTGCTATTTTATTTATTGCATACAGACGTTATTATCCTGTTAAAGGGATACAGTGCATGCGTGAATCTGAAGGGAAAGAACTTGGGCGAACGGTTGTAGATATTCGCCATTACCATGAAGTTCATGATTCTAAGGGGTTAGTTATTCCGTATGCTTACCTCAAACGCTTTTATTCAGAAATTCCACAGGGCAGCGTTCATCTAATTGCCGGAGATAGAGTGGAATTAAATGTAGGCGTAAGGTTCTTACGAAAAAGAGGTTTTCAAGTGCGCAGCTATGAGTTAGCAGCGTGTAAGTGTAAAAGTAAAGGAAAGAAAGGGGTATTCGATTATGGAGTATAACCAACAAGTGAAAAATCGCCTGCGCCGAATTGAAGGGCAGCTAAAAGGTGTGCTCAGCATGATGGAGCAAGGAAAAGACTGCCGAGACGTCGTGACTCAATTATCCGCTGCAAGAAGTGCTATTGATCGCACAATGGGAGTCATTGTGAGCAGCAATCTTGAACAGTGCGTCAGAGAGAGCCTTCAGCAAGGAGAGCCAACGGCAGGGCTAGTGCAAGAAGCTGTACAGTTATTAGTAAAAAGCCGCTAATTGTCATCACTTTATTAAAGTTGACGAATATAATTATTTAGTATAATATACCCTTACAGGTATATGTATATAAAAAGGAGAGATAAACACTATGAAAAGTGATCATGTATTAGATGCAAAAGGATTAGCATGTCCAATGCCAATCGTAAAAACAAAAAAAGCAATGGATACTTTAACAACAGGTCAACTATTAGAAGTGCAAACGACAGATAAAGGTGCTAAAAGTGATTTAACAGCGTGGGCAAAATCAACAGGACACGAGCTTATTGATTTTAAAGAAGAAGGCAGCACATTTATCTTTTACATTCAAAAAGGCTAATTTTTTAGAATTAAATATACCCCATAGGGTAATAGGAGGGACAACATGACTGAACAAAAGAAACGAACAACAATTGTATTATTTAGCGGTGATTATGACAAAGTGATGGCAGCTTATATTATTGCCAACGGAGCGGCTGCTTATGACCATGAAGTGACGATATTCCATACGTTTTGGGGATTGAATGCGCTTCGTAAAGAAGAAATGGTGCCGGTGAAAAAAGGATTTTTAGAAAAGATATTCGGCAAAATGATGCCGCGCGGTGCGGATAAAATGGGCTTATCTAAAATGAACTTTGCAGGTATGGGACCTAAAATGATTAAAAACGTAATGAAAAAGCATAATGCTCTAACCTTGCCGCAGCTTATTGAAATGGCGCAAGAACAAGATGTGAAGCTAGTAGCTTGTACGATGACGATGGATCTTCTAGGATTACAGGAAAAAGAGCTGCTAGATAATATTGAATATGCGGGCGTAGCGGCGTATTTAGCCGATGCAGAAGACGGAAACGTAAACTTATTCATTTAGACAAATCAAAGAACTACATTGTCGTCTGTCGTTCTGGAGGCAGAAGCGGAATGGCAGCTCGTTTTCTTGAGCAGCAAGGCTACAGTGTAACGAATATGACCGGCGGAATGATGGAGCGGAAAGGGGAAACGGTCTAATTTTTTTAGAGAAAAATATACCCTTACTAGTATTTAAACCAAGGAGGAAAAAGAAATGATGCAAGCAAACTTCGCATTAGATGCAAAAGGACTAGCGTGTCCAATGCCAATCGTAAGAACAAAGAAGAAAATGAATGAATTAGAAGCAGGTCAAGTGCTAGAAATTCAAGCAACGGATAAAGGCTCTACGGCGGACTTACAAGCGTGGGCAAAAAGCACAGGTCATGAGTATTTAGGTACAGAGACAGAAGGTGACGTTCTCCATCACTTTCTTCGTAAAGGCGGCGCCGAAGAAAACGTAACGCCAATTCCTGAAATTTCATTAGAAGAATTTGCGAAAAAAGTAGAAAGTGATGAACACCTTCATATTTTAGACGTTCGTGAAGTAGAAGAATATGATGAAGCTCATATTCCAGGCGTTGTTCATATTCCGCTTGGTGAAGTAGAAAAACGTTCGATTGAATTAAATAAAGAGAATGAAATTTATATTATTTGCCACTCTGGAAGACGAAGTGAAATGGCAGGGCAAACGATGAAAAAGCAAGGATTTAAAAACTTAATTAACGTGGTTCCTGGTATGCGTGACTGGACCGGTAAAGTAGAATAACCAATGAATCATAGTGAATTAAAAAATTTTGATATTTTATATACCTAAGGAGGTATTTTAATATGACAGTGCATGCACTTACTGCAAAAGAAGTTACATCTAAAATTATTAATAAAGAACCGTTATTTATCTTGGACGTGCGTAACGAAAGTGATTTTAGCGATTGGAAAATTGAAGGTCATTACTTCGATCATTTAAACGTTCCATACTTCGATCTTTTAGACGGAGTAGAAGAAATCTTAGAAAAAATCCCTTCTGATAAAGAAGTAGTAGTTGTTTGTGCCAAAGAAGGTTCATCGGTGATGGTAGCTGAAATGCTTTCAGAAGCTGGCCTTACAGTATCGTACCTTAAGGGAGGTATGAAAGCATGGAGTGAATATTTAGAGCCTGTTAAAGTCGGCGATTTGAAAGACGGCGGAGAAATTTATCAGTTTGTTCGTATCGGCAAAGGATGCTTATCTTATATGATCGTATCGAACGGTGAAGCTGCTATTATTGATGCGACACGTATGGCGGATGTGTATATCAACTTTGCCAAAGAACTTGGTGTCACAATTAAGCATGTGTTTGATACTCACCTTCATGCAGATCACATTTCAGGAGGAAGAGTCATTGCTGAACAAACTAATGCGGCGTACTGGCTGCCTCCAAAAGATGCAGAAGAAGTGATTTTTGACTACAAGCCGCTAGAAGAAGGCAGCGATGTCGTGATTGGTAACACAACGATTACGATTCAACCTCTTTATTCACCGGGTCATACGATTGGATCAACTTCTTTTATCGTAGACGATCAATACTTGCTTTCAGGTGATATTTTGTTCATCGATTCAATTGGACGTCCTGATTTAGCTGGTATGGCTGAAGACTGGGTAGGCGATCTGTGGGAGACACTTTATAAACGCTATAAAGCATTATCAGATGAGCTAATCGTATTGCCAGCTCATTTTATGATTATTGATGAGCTAAATGACAACGGCAGCGTGGCTGAAAAGTTAGGTACTTTGTTTGCTGAAAATCATGGATTAAATATTGAAGACGAAGCAGAGTTCAGACACTTAGTAACAGATAATTTACCGCCGCAGCCAAATGCGTATCAAGAAATTCGTGAAACTAATATGGGAAAAGTAAGCCCAGATGAAGAAAAACAGCGTGAAATGGAAATTGGACCAAACGGCTGTGCGATTCGCTAAGTAAAAAATTCAACTTAAACAAAGGAGAGAGAGAAATGGAATCAACTAAAGTACTAGATGCAAAAGGGCTGGCATGTCCAATGCCGATTGTTAAAACGAAAAAAGCAATGAATGAGCTTGAAGCAGGTCAAGTGTTAGAAATTCATGCAACGGATAAAGGGGCAAAAACCGATCTTGCAGCCTGGGCAAAATCTGGCGGTCACGAGCTTCTTCATACAGAAGAAGGCGACGTTTTTAAGTTTTGGATTAAAAAAGGATAAGAAATAATGGACGAAAAGGGTATCTCTTGTAAAAGGTACCCTTTCCTTATATGAAACGGAGCGACTATAGATGGATCTTACATTTATCATCACGCTTTTTCTTATTGGATTTATTGGGTCGTTTATTTCCGGTATGGTAGGTATTGGCGGGTCTGTTATTAATTATCCGATGCTGTTATATATTCCTCCATTAGTAGGAGTAGGAGCAGTAACGGTTCATCAAGTCTCAGGTGCAGGAGCTGTTCAAGTATTCTTTGCGACAATAGGCGGCGTATGGGCGTATCGAAAAAGCGGATTTTTAAACAAATCATTAATTTTATATATGGGCAGCAATATTCTAATTGGCAGCATGCTTGGAAGCTACAGCTCACATTATATGAGTGAACAAGGATTAAATGTTGTATATGGAGTTTTAGCTCTTATTGCGGTTATTATGATGTTTATTCCAAAGAAAAATTTAGATGAGATAGAAGAAGGCGAACTTCAATTCAATAAAGGATTAGCTTCTATTTTATCACTGCTTATCGGAGCCGTAGCAGGCGTGTTAGGAGCAGGAGGAGCCTTTATTTTAGTTCCTGTGATGCTCGTGGTGCTTAAAATCCCAACTCGAATTACCATCGCAACTTCACTAGCCGTTACCTTTATTTCTTCCATTGGTTCGACGGTTGGAAAGCTGATAACGCATCAAGTCCCATTTATACCTGCACTTATTTTAGTTGCTGCAAGCCTAATTGCCTCTCCAATCGGTGCAAAAGTGGGGCAGAAAATGAATACAAAAGTGCTTCAGTGGATCCTTGCCGGTTTAATTTTAGCAACGGCAATTAAGATTTGGTGGGGGCTGCTATAAAAAAAGCTAAAGCTATGGATTCCCATAGCTTTAGCTTTTTTTATAGTACTTCATCACTTTCCACAAACGTTTCAAGCGCAGGATGAAATTCTTTTTGATAGTGGTTAGACGGACATACTTTCACAACAGTAGAGCGAAGCGCATTGGATTTTGATGTATTTAACACTTGCTTGCATTTAGGGCATCGTTCATTAAACAGCAAATGAAGCCATTTCACTTTTTATCACTCCTGTATTAAAACCTTTAAATCTTATCGAGTTAATAAGGATTATAAAGGGTTTTATACGGAAGGTCAATGAAAAGGAAAGGAATCTTACAAAATAATTTACTGAGATAAATATATTTGTATAAAAAATTAAGAATTTGTAGAATTTATTGTTTATTTATTTGATTTTTATGTTATCCTTTTTAACATACATTAAATACAAGGCCATAATTATCGTACGACCTTTGATTTGTATTACAAATAGTGAATGAGAAAAATATGTACCGAAAGGAGAACGTGACATCAAGAAGAAATGAAGAGTCAGAGAGCAAGCAGATGCTAGTTGTCTATTAAAAAGGCATCTTCCAAGGCTTCCGCTTTGATTTTTCTGACTATTCGAATAATTAATCTGTTATTAAAAGTTAAAATCTAGAAAAGGAATGATCATCAATGAAAGATAAATTTGCCCAACGAGCTAGTCTTGTAAAATCCTCTGAAACGCGTGAAATCTTAAAAGTAACGGAACGACCAGAAGTCATTTCGTTTGCAGGAGGACTTCCCGCACCGGAGCTATTTCCCGTTGAAGCAATGAACGATGCGTGCCGCGCCGTATTAAATGAAGACGGAGCGGCTTCGCTTCAATACAGTACAACAGAAGGGTATATTCCTTTAAGAGAAGCGATTTCTAAACGAATGCAGCATATCGGCATCGAATCCACTGTTTCGAATATTTTAATTACGTCCGGATCTCAGCAGGCAATCGATCTTACCGGAAGACTGTTTCTTAATGACGGAGACGTGGTAATCTGTGAAAGTCCAACGTATCTAGCAGCCATCAACGTTTTCAAATCTTACAATGCAACGTTTGTAGAAGTAGATATGGACGAAGACGGAATGATTATGGAAGAGCTAGAGAAAAAACTTCAGGAAAATCCGCATGCGAAATTTATCTATACAATCCCAGATTTTCAAAACCCTACAGGGCGCACATTAACGCGGGAAAGACGTCAGCGAATGATCGAACTTGCGAACGCATACGATGTGCTGATTGTAGAAGATAATCCGTACGGAGGCGTTCGATTTGCAGGAGAAACGCTGCCGCCGGTTAAGCATTTTGATACAGAAGGCAGAGTTATTTACATCAGCACATTCTCTAAAATCTTTGCACCAGGCCTTCGAATCGGCTGGGTGTGTGCAGATGAAGCTTTTATTGATAAGTATGTGGCGTTTAAGCAAGTGGCTGACTTGCATACGGACAGCTTTGCTCAGCGCGTAACGGCTAAGTACATGGAGCTTTATGATATCGAAGAGCACATTCAAAAAATTAAAGCCGTATACAAAGAGCGATGTACCCAAATGTTATCGTGCATCGAAGAATTTTTCCCGGAGAATTTGTCTTACAGTAAGCCAGAAGGCGGATTGTTTATTTGGGTGGAACTGCCCCAAGGAATCGATTCGGCGCATATCTTTTCAGAATGTCTAAAAAATAACGTAGCCTGTGTTCCGGGAACACCATTCTTTCCAAACGGCACAAGAAACAACGCGCTGCGCTTGAATTATTCTAATATGTCTGCTGAACAAATCGTTGAAGGCATGAAGCGCATGGGAGACGTATTGCATCGTGAATTGACAAGGGAAACGACTGTTTTATAAAAGGAATGAAAAAATCAAATAAAGCGATTTTATTGATTCATGAAATATACGGTGTGAACGATCATATGAAGTTTATGAAAGAGAAATTGTCTAAGTTAGAGGCAGATATTATCTGTCCTAACTTATTATCTAAAGACGTTCCTTATAGTTATGAAGAAGAAGGAATGGCTTATCAAAACTTTGTTCAAAACATTGGTATTGATGAGGGTTCAAGACAAATTAATAACATGTTAATTCAACTAAAACAAGAATATGAAGAAGTAGGAGTTATAGGCTTCAGTGTAGGAGCAACAATGTCGTGGCTATGCAGTGAAAACAATTTGTGTAACTTTGTGATTGGCTGTTACGGATCGCGTATTAGAGATTATGTAAATAGAAGCCCTGTTTGCCCGACTCTTCTTATTTTTCCTGCTGAAGAGCAAACATTTGATGTAGACTCTTTAATAAATTCATTAGAGCAAAAAAGAGAGCCGCTTTTGGAAATCAAAAAGTTTTATGGATTTCATGGTTTTATGAATCCTTTTTCACAAACCTTTAATAAAGAATCAGCAGACCAAGCCTTCCAAACAATAAGTGATTTTCTCAAAAAAACTTAGCTGATCACTAGCTATATATGCTGAAAGTGATACCTTACAATAAGCAGAAACTGACCCTTTTTCAGTACGTATACATGTATTAACATTTTCTTTAGACGTATCGAAAAGGAGCGAGGTTATGCTAAAGTCAGGTGAGCTTGTAGGAACAGCGGTAAAGCTAGTGCCGCTTGAAAAAATGCATGAGCAAGGACTCTATGAAGCTGCAAAACCGAAAGAGATTTGGGAGCATCTCCCCGTAAAAGTTCATAGTCTAAGTGATATGAAACAGCTGATCGAAAGTGCTTTAACAGCAAAGCAAGAAGGAAGAGAATTTCCTTATGCTGTGTTTGACGTAGAATCAAACTCCATTGTAGGAAGCACGAGATTTTTAGATATATCACTTCCAAACAAAAGCCTAGAAATAGGGTGGACGTGGTACCATCCATCCGTGTGGCGCACCCGGGTCAATACGGAGTGTAAGTATTTATTATTAAAATACTGTTTTGAAGAGCTGAAGCTTCATAGAGTTCAATTTAAAACGGATGTGCAAAACAAACGGTCCAGAGCGGCCATTATGAGGTTAGGGGCCACTCAAGAAGGCATTATCAGAAAACACATGGTTTTACCTGAAGGATACGTCCGAGATTCGGTTATCTTCAGTATTATTGATGACGAATGGCCGGCGGTAAAAAAGCGATTAGAAGAATTTTTGCACGCAGCCAGTAAGGTAAACAAAGAGAATGTAAGTAATTAATTGCATGTAAACAAGAAAAAGCACAAGCTTAGCCTGTGCTTTTTATCTTTAGAGAGCCGCTTTAATAATTTTTTTGTAGTAAAGAACAGACAGAATACCAAAAATAGAGTAGAGGGCGGTATAGACAATCATGACGATAATTATAGGTGTCCAAAGCTCGGTTCCAAACCAGAACCAGCCGGATTGGACGGCAAAATAGCTGTGAAGCAAGCCTACGATTAACGGAATGCCGAAGTTAAAAAGCTGCTTAATTATTATGCCAGTTAGTAAGTCTTTTTCGGTAAAGCCTAATTTTCTAAGAATCGTATAGTTTGGCTTTTCATCTTCACTTTCATTCATTTGCTTAAAGTATAGAATGCACCCTGATGTGATTAAAAAGGCTAGTCCAAGAAAAGCGACAATGAACATAATTAGACCCATAGTCTGCTTTTGGCTTTTTACCGTTTCGATACGCGAGTCATTGAAGGTATGATTGCCCAATTTCACTTCTTTGAAAATCTCATTTGCTTTTGGTAAGTCATTTTCTTGTGATATGTCTATCCCTGTGTACACAGAAGATTCTTTTTGAATAGAAGGATCCGCGTCTTTTTCCAGTTCATTAAACACGGAATCGTCTACAATCACAGTAGGCATACCGCTCGTAAAATAGGTAGATAAGAGAAATTTTCGATTTAAACCTATATACTTTTGCGGAATGACTTCTTTCTTTCCTTTTAGCTCAATTTCTCCGGAATCTTTAAATGAATTTACTCGTTGAAGCATATCATTATAGCCGGTAAACAAAGTTTCATTTTGAGCTACATTTACACCACTAACAGATTTTTCACTCACAACCGAAAAAATCATAGCGGACGAGTCTACCATTGGGCCTTCCAAATTATTTTCTAAGATGTTTTTTACGTTTGCTTTTACTTGGATGACGTCGATCTTTTTTTCCGTATATGCTATTTTCTTTTCATTCAGCGCGGCTTTAAACGAAGCAGCGTCTTTTGAATTATTGATAGCAAAATCGTTAGGGACATAATCTTCGGCTGACTTTTCAGCAGAGTAATAAGAGATGTAGCTCAAGCACAACAGACCAATAGCAAGAGCCGATACGGTTGTAATAACCGTCAGCAATAATGCGTTTGATTTCATCCGAAACATAATGGAAGAAAGAGATAATACGTCGTTAATCGACAAATAGCCTTTTTTGCTTTTTCGCATAAGATTTAATAAAAATCGAACCGAGCCTTTATAAAACAAATAGGTTCCGAGGATAACTGAAGCTAAAATAGACACCATTGCGATTGACAAAGCATTCATGCTTGTAAAAGAACCGTCAAACAATTTAGCAGAAATATAGTAGCCGGAAGCAATAAAGATCATGCCAAGAATTCCAATAATAATTTCAAGTATACTGATTTTTTTTGTTTTGCCTTCTGTTGATGAAGTAACGCGGAATAGTGCTAAAATGGTCTGTCTTTTAATAAAAAGATAGTTCATCGTCATAATTAGCAAATAGATGACTCCAAACACAATCAGCGTTTGAATCAAGGCTTCTTCTGAAAAGTGAAGCTTGGCAATGCCTTTTGTATCGGTGATTTTAAATAAAATCATAATAATTACTTTAGAAAACGAAAATCCAATTAAAATGCCGACAATCAGCGAGCTAAAGTACAGCATAAAATTTTCAGCCGTCAAAATACGGAAAATTTTTGTTTTGGTCATGCCAATTAGCTGAAATAAGCCAATTTCTTTGCTGCGTCGTTTGATAAAAATGGTATTTGCATATAAAAGAAAGATAGAGACAATGGCTACAAGTAAAACGGAAGCCGCTCGAACTGCTGCGCCTCCTTTAATCGAACCTTTGGTTGCATCAAGAGCAGGATCGTACTGAAGCGTTACGAAAGCAAAATATAAAGCTGCGCTGAAAATCAGTGCAAAAACGTACAAATAATAGTTTTTTACATTCTTTTTGAAGTTGCGGAAGACGAGCTGATTAATATTCATCTTGAACTCCGCCTAGTACGCCTTGCGTTTTCATAATATCTTCAAAAAAGTCTTTTCGCGTTTGGTCGCCTTTATACAGCTGCGTATAAATTTGTCCGTCTTTTATAAAAATGACTTTGCTGCAATAGCTGGCTGCCACTGGATCATGCGTTACCATCACAATCGTTGCGCTTCTTTTATCATTAAGCTCGGTCAGTTTGTTTAACAAATCGCTGGCCGCTTTTGAGTCAAGTGCACCCGTTGGTTCGTCAGCAAAAATCATGCTTGGCTCATGAATAAAGGCTCTTGCAGCAGAGGTGCGCTGCTTTTGTCCGCCCGAAATTTCGTTTGGGTATTTATCTTTTAGCTCATAGATGCCGAGCTGTTTAGCTAGCGCATCAAATTTTTTGTGAGCTACTGCTGAAGGGGTTTTCGCAACAGAAAGCGGCAAGAGGATATTTTCTTTTACTGTAAGCGTGTCGAGCAAGTTATAGTCTTGAAAAATAAAGCCTAGATGGGTTTTTCGAAAGTTTGCTAATTGCTTTTCTTTCATTCTGCTAATTTCATTTCCTTCAATTTTAATCATTCCGCCGTTGATCTTATCAATAGAGGAAAGGACATTCAGAAGCGTCGTTTTACCTGAGCCTGAAGCGCCCATAATTCCTACAAATTCTCCTTTCATAATGGTAATATCTACACCTTTTAATACTTCTTGTCTGTTAAACTTATTTCCGTAACTTTTATGAATATTAGTAGCTTCTAATACGTTCATATGTATTCACTCCTTTGATTCGATACGTTTATTATAAAAAAAGGGCTTGTTGTTTTCCTTTGATTCACCGAACAAATGACGAAAGCATGTGACATTTTTGTCACATGCTTTTCATATCAACAAAATCATTTGATTTAGGAAAGGCAAGCGTAAACGTCGTGCCTTGGTTAAGAACTGACTGCACGCCAATGTGAATCGAAAGAGCGTGGGCAGCTTTTTGAGCTAGATATAGACCCATGCCAGTGGCACGGCTGTCTTCATGCTGCGTAGTTGAGGTAAAACCTTTCTCAAAAATGCGCGGCATATCTTGTGGAGAAATTCCCCGCCCGCTATCTTTTACCTCGATATACACTTGACCATTATGCTCGTAGCTTCTAATCATCACGTCAGATTCTTCGCTGTACTTAACGGCGTTTGTTAAGAGCTGCCTCATAATAAATGCCAGCCACTTTGCGTCACTCAGTACACGTTCTGCCTGTAAGTCCAAATCAAATCCAATATTTTTTCTCATACACCAAGCTTGCAGCGTTTTGATCTCAGTGAAAATAAGGGACTCTAAATCCAGATGTTCAATATACATATCATTTTCGATAAAGAAAATGCGCTTTTGATGCAGCTGTTGATCAAGTAAAAAGTGAATACGAAGCCATTCGAACGTCAAGTTTGCTTTAACCTCTTGATTTTCTAAGCGTTCAATCATTAAATGCATGGCAGTTAATGGCGTTTTAATTTCGTGAATCCAAGCTAACAGCTCATCTTTTTCCTGCGTCACGTGCAGCTGAGTTTGCACCGCACCTTTTTTCGCTTGTTCTAATTGATGCAGTAGGTTTCGCTGAACAACCTTTTCAAACGGACGCAGCGGATGAGAAAGAGTAGAAGAATCAAAGAAGTCGTCTTCATCTTTTAGCCCTTGATAAAACTTCGTTTCTTTCTGATAGCGGAATACGCAAAAAATAAGAAAAGTAATCGATGATAAAAACACGATATAGAGAATCGAAGAAAGCGGAATAGATTCATCAATATAAGCAACAAAAAGCATAAAAAGATGTATGATAAAAAAGAAAAGGATCCAGCTTAAGCGCTCGCGAATAAAAAGTTTAATCATAGCGTTCCTCTTCAATGGCTACATAGCCTTGACCAACTTTTGTTTCAATAAACGTTCCTAGTCCAATTTCATCTAACTTTTTTCGCAGGCGATTGACGTTTACAGTCAGCGTATTATCACTAATAAAACGTTTATCTTCCCATAGGCTATTAATCAGTTCATCTCGGCTTACAATCGTATTCTTTTTATGTATTAAGCATTTTAAAATAAAGATTTCATTTTTGGTTAAATCAATAGTTTTAGATTTGTTTGATACTTTATTTTTTTCGTAATCAATCGTTGCTCCTTGCCATGAAAGAAGACTTACTTGTTCAACGCTGTAATTATACACGCGGCGAAGAAGAGCCTGTATTTTTGCTACAAGCACATCAAAATGAAACGGCTTTTGCACAAAGTCGTCAGCTCCAAATTGCATAGACATCACCATATCCGAGGGATGATCTCGTGAAGATAGAAAGATAATAGGAATTTTTGAGTGAGAGCGAATCATTCTGCACCAGTGAAATCCGTCATACTTCGGGAGTTGAATATCCATAATAACCAAATCAGGTTTTACCTCGCTGAACTCCTGCATCACGTTGCTGAAATCATGAATTCCATAGACATCATAAGACCACTGCTCCAACCGCTCTTTCAGTTCATTAAACAGCGTTACATCATCTTCAATTAAAAGAAGTTTAAACAATAACACGTACCACGCTTTCTGTTTTTATACTTATTTTATAGTAATATCCTTTTATTTACCATATGTGACAGTAGATTCACCGGCGTTCTTTTTAAAATGTGAAAGAATAGCTTTCGACGAGCATAGTTTATAAACATATATTGAACTCTAGTGAAAAAAGGAGAGCTGTTATGAAAGCAATGGTATGTACAAAGTATGGTAAACCAGATGTTCTTCAGCTTCAAGAAGTGGAAAAGCCTATTCCAAAAGAGAATGAAATACTGATAAAAATTCATGCCGCCACGGTCACATCGGGCGACTGCAGAGTGAGGAGCTTTAATAGTCCACTGCTATTGTGGCTTCCAATGCGAATAGTTTTGGGATTACGGAAGCCTAGAAAATCAATACTAGGCGTAGAGCTGGCCGGAGAAGTAGAGGAAGTGGGAAAGAACGTAACGCGGTTCAAAAAAGGCGACCAGCTGTTTGCAATGACAGGTATGAAGTTCGGAGGATATGCGGAATATATCTGCTTACCAGAAAAGGGGACAATAGCCGTAAAGCCAGAGAATGTAACCTATGAAGAAGCCGCCTCTATTTCTTTCGGTGGCACGACGGCTCTGCATTTTTTTAGAAAAGGAAACATTCAAGCCGGGCAAAAAGTGCTTATCTACGGTGCTTCAGGTGCTGTAGGAACTGCCGCTGTACAGCTTGCTAACTATTACGGAGCTGAAGTGACAGGCGTGTGCAGTGCTAAAAATAGTGAACTAGTAAAGTCTTTAGGAGCAGACCGCGTCATCGACTACCAAAACGAAGATTTTACTGAAAAAGAAGAAAGATACGATCTTATCTTTGATGCCGTTGGGAAAATCACAAAAAATCAGTGCAAGGAAGCGTTAGCCTTAAATGGACGCTTTGTTTCGGTCGAAGGGCAAGGAATTGCCAAAGTGCAGACGAAAGATTTATTACTTCTTAAAAAGTTGATGGAAGAAGGGCAGATTAAATCAGTGATTGATAGATGCTACTCTTTAGAACAAATTCCAAAAGCTCATGAGTATGTAGAAGCCGGACATAAAATAGGGAGCGTAGTCGTTACGTTAAAAAAGTAAAAAAGAGAATCTCTATAAAAGATCCTCTTTTTTACGATATTAAACTTTACTCTCCGCCTTTAATCCAAAGTTCAAGCGGAAGCCCTACAAGGTTCTTTCCGATCCATTCTCTGGCAATATTATTAGAAGGGCCCATAGCAATGCCCGCTCTGGCATCTCGGAACAAACGTTCAATACGGCCTTTTTTATAGCCGTATCCGCCGCTTACATCCAATGCAATTCGCGTTGCTTTGTTGGCTACTTCTGAAGCGTGCACTTTAAATTCAGTCAGCGGGAGGGTAAGAACACCTTGTGCTTTTTGTTCAGCTTGTAAAATATCAAGCTGTTCTGCCAAGTCAATTTGCCATGGTTTTGTGCTTTCAATGAGGACTTTTGCTTCAGCAATCTGCTGGCGAATGACTTGATAGTCGCTAAGCTGGTTATTAAAATCGCGGTGAATCGTTCGCGTTGCATGGTTAACCGCAAGCTCTAGCGCATGTTCCGCTACTCCAAGCCAAGCAGAACCAAGGCCAATTAAATAAATAGGGGAAACGCCGTTTAAGACGATTTCTTTCCCTGTTTCTTCACTGCCTAGAAGGTCTTGTTTTGGCACGTGTACATTTTTATAAGAAATGGGACCGCTGTGATTACCGCGAACGCCCAGCGCTTCCCATGGACTTGCAGTAATGCCGTCTGATGTTCCGTCTACAATAAAAAAGCTAATATCCGTTGCTTCTTGTGCTTCAGGACTGCGTGTTTGGACCACATAAAAATCAGCTTGCCCGGCGCTTGTAGTAAATGATTTGTCAGCATTAACTACATAATCTTCGCCATTTCGCTGTGCTTGACTGAAGTTGTACCACCAATGTCCTCCTGAGGCTTTTTCACTTGTAGAATACGTACCAATCAGCCCTTGGTCAATTGGTTGTAACCAGCGTTTTTTTTGATCATCGTTTCCGTACAGCGTAATAGTTTGAACCGCTCCGACATGCATCACGTAAACTAAAGCAGTGGAAGCACAAGCTTTTGCAATTTCTTCAGCCACAATTGCAAAAGCCACGTGATCAAGCTCTAAGCCGCTGTATGCCTTTGGTACAAGAATGTTTCCCCAGCCTGCTTTAATAAGCGCTTCTAAATTTTCTCGTGGAAAAGCTCCTTCTTCATCTGTACGGGCTGCATTAGGCCGAATGACTTCATCTACGAGAGACGCAATTTTCTCGCGGATGGACGCGTAATAAGCGCGCGTAGATTGATTGTATACAGGACGTGCAGAAATTTCGACTGACATAACATACCTCCAAAGATTTTAATGTTCATTGTGATAAACTATTTACAACGCGCCCGCTTTTTCTTTTAGTTCCTGTTCTTTTTGTCTTACGAGCGGAATAATGGTTTCGCCAAACGTTTTGATTTCTTCTTCATAATGTAAAAAGCCTGTCAAAATAATATCCACACCAATTTTTTTCAGTTCGATAATTTGATTGGCGACTTGTTCGGCTGTGCCGATAAGGCCAGTTCGGAAGCCGTCATTATACTGAACTAAGTTTTCAAATGAAGAGTTTGCCCACATGCCTTCACCTTGAGGAGAAGCTTTGCCTGCAAATTTCACTTGACTTTCAAACCCTTCAACGGCTTCTTTATCTGCTTGTAGAACAATTTCTTTTAGCACTTGTTTTGCTTCTTCTTCTGTTTCACGGACAATGACAAATCCGTTTACGCCAAATTGAATATCCCGGCCGTTTGCGTTTGCTTTTACGTCTTCAATTTGGTTTTTTAAGTTTTCAATCGAGTTGCCGTTCATGAAATAAACGTCTGATACTCGGCCTGCCATTTCACGGGCGGCTTTAGAATTTCCTCCTTGAAATACTTTTGGCGGCTGAAGAGGCTTTGGTTTTAACGGTGCGTCATTTAATCGGTAAAAGTCTCCTTTGAACGTAGTCGTTTCGTTTTTCCATAGTTCTCGAAGCACGTTAATAAATTCTTCAGAACGGCGGTAGCGCTCATCATGATCTAGCCATGGTTCGCCGTAGCCGTTAAATTCGCCTTTAAACCAGCCGCTTACAACGTTCACAGAGACGCGTCCGCTGCTGATATGATCAATAGTCGAAATGATTTTAGCAAATACGCCGGGATGCCATAACCCCGGAAGAACCGCTGTAATAATGTTGATTTTTTTAGTAGTGGCGGCCAGAGCAGAAGCGAGAGTCGCAGCTTCTAGTTGATTTTCAGCTCCATAGCTTGCAAAAAATCTAGTTTGCAAGAGAACATAATCAAAGCCCACCTGCTCGGCAATTTGCGCATACCGGCTGTTTGCCTCAAATGACCACTCTGTTTTTTGAGGAATGTTGGAAATGACAAGGCCTCCGCTTACGTTCGGGGCCCAATAAGCAAATTGCAAACTCATATGTAACGCCTCCTTAGTTAAGTAGTGAAAATAAATGAGCTGGGTAAAACATTCATCTCCTTAAATGCCAAAGGCTCTTATCTCGCTTCAAGTTGAAGAGAAGATAAGAGCCTTCAGTAGCCTGACAGGCGGTACGGATGCTGAATGTACATATAGTTATATCACCGGTTATTCCGATAGTCAAAGTGAGTTTTAAGAAATTTAAAAAGAATGAAATCGTAATTAAGTTTAACTAAAGAAGTAAGAGATCATCTATTTTAACTAAAAACAAACTTGACTTATAGGAATAGTGAGTATACTATTCAAATATGCTAAATAAATGAGAGGTCAACAGCTATTTTCTCTAAATAAATAGCCGTTTAAAAATAATCGACCAGACGACTGGAGATGCTTTGAACAATCAAAGCATCTCTTTTTTATTTGTCGTAAAAAGGAGGAAGTATACGTTGAGTAAAAAAAGAAAGCTAATGCTAGGAGCAAATATTAAAGGACTTGGAAATACGACGGATGGATGGAGACATCCGGACGTAGAGCCTGATGCGAGCATTAATATTGAGTTTTACAAGAGGCAAGCGCGTATATTGGAAAAAGGACTGTTCAGCTTTGTCTTTATTGCGGATGGGTTAGCAATATCAGAAAAGTCCATTCCTCACTTTTTAAATCGTTTTGAGCCCATTACGCTACTGTCAGCTATTGCTGCTTCTACGAATCACATCGGTTTAGTTGGGACGGTTTCAACAAGTTTCAGTGAGCCTT
The DNA here is from genome assembly GCF_023824195.1 of Priestia megaterium. Taxonomy (NCBI): domain Bacteria; kingdom Bacillati; phylum Bacillota; class Bacilli; order Caryophanales; family Bacillaceae; genus Priestia; species Priestia megaterium. The sequence goes on along the minus strand of NZ_CP085442.1, from coordinate 3,338,369 downwards.
TTACCATCGCTCGTCAGCTGATGTCTCTTGATCATATCAGCGGCGGGCGAGCGGGATGGAACTTAGTCACTTCTCCACAAGAAGGGGCAGCGCGCAATCACAGCAGAGGATATCTTCCTCTTCACAGCGAACGATACGAAATTGCAAAAGAGCATCTCGACGTAGTAAAAGGGCTGTGGGATTCGTGGGAAGATGATGCTTTTACCTATCAAAAAGAAACCGGTCAGTTTTTTGATCCAAAGAAAATGCATACTCTTGGATTTAAAGGCAAGCACTTTCAAGTTCAAGGGCCGTTAAATATTGCTCGTTCAAAGCAGGGACATCCGGTTGTGTTTCAAGCGGGTTCATCAGAAAGAGGAAGAGGATTTGGCGCAGAAAATGCGGATGCGATTTACACCAATGCACATACACTAGAAGAAGCGCAGGCATCCTATCAAGATATGAAAAATAGAGCAAGAGATCACGGCAGAACCCCTGAAGAACTTCTCATTTTTCCAAGTATTGATTTAATTATAGGAGATAGCGAGGAAGATGTAGAAAGAAGATATCAAGAGCTTGCCGCTTTAATTCCAATCGATCATGCCATTACATATTTAGCCCGTTTTTTTGATGATTATGATTTTCATCAATTTGACGTAGACGCACCGTTTCCAGAGTTAGGGGATATAGGAGCAAATGCGTTTCAAAGCACTACAAATAAAATTAAACAAGCGGCAGCAGCTAGGAAGTTAACGTTAAGAGAAGCGGCACTTGAAACAATTTTGCCTCGTTCGCCGTTTTCAGGAACCCCGGAGCACGTAGCGGATGAAATGCAAAAATGGCATGAGCAAGAAGCAGCGGATGGATTTGTGCTTCGCCCGTTTATGAGCGATACGTTTCATCAGTTTGTGGAAAAAGTGGTGCCTATTTTACAAGAGCGTGGGCTTTACGACACTTCGTATAAAAGCAGTACGCTGCGCGGAAATTTGAACCTTTCCGTTCCAGCCAATCGATATAGTCAAACAAAGGAGGGGTATGTGTATGACAGTCAAATTAATCAGTGAATACAGCGTCACAGAAAGCTTAAAAAAGCAGGTAATTGAGTGGAGAAGACATTTTCATCGCTATCCTGAATTATCGTTTCAAGAACACCGAACGTCTCAGTTTGTTGAAGATACGCTTCGTTCGTTTGGAAGCTTTATCATTACTCGTCCTACACCAACAAGCGTGGTGGCTAGATTAATAGGAAAAGAGCAGGGAAAAGTGGTTGCGATCCGAGCGGATATGGACGCGCTGCCGATTGAAGAAGAAAACACGTTTGCATTTGCTTCGGATACTAAAGGCGTGATGCATGCATGCGGGCATGACGGTCACACGGCTATTTTGCTAGGAGTAGCCTCTGTTCTTTCTCAATTAGGAAATGAATTTAAAGGAGAAATTCGCTTGATTTTTCAACACGCAGAAGAGCTGCTGCCCGGGGGAGCGCAGGAGCTTGTCAAAGAAGGCGTAATGGAAGGTGTGGATTATGTAATTGGTACGCATTTGAATTCTGGTCTTCCCGTCGGAGAAATCGGCGTGCTTGCAGGTCCTATGATGGCTTCACCTGATACGTTTAACATATCGATTAAAGGAAAAGGAGGGCACGCTGCAGCGCCTCATGAAGCAGTTGATGCCATTGTTGTAGGAGCGCAAATTGTGACGAATCTCCAAACGATTGTTTCAAGAACGACGAATCCAATCGATAAATTAGTCGTATCAGTTACACAATTCCACGGAGGAACTACGCACAACGTACTTCCTGATAAAGTGGAGCTTAACGGTACCGTTCGCAGCTTTGACGCGGCTCTGCGAAAAAAAGTTCCGGCACAAATTGACCGGATTGTAAAAGGACTAACCGAAGCCTACGGTGCAGAGTACACCTTCACATATGAAAATGGGTATCATCCCGTCATTAACTCTGAAGAAATTACGCGTTTAATTGAAGAAACAGCTATCGAAGAATATGGAAAAGAACGGGTTAAAACGCTGTCCCCTAAAATGGGTGGAGAAGATTTTTCAGCTTACCTGCAGGAAACGGAAGGAGCATTTTTTAACATTGGAGCGCGAAATGAAGAACAGGGCATCGTATACCCTCATCATCATCCGAAGTTTACGGTAGATGAAGCCTCGCTTGAAGTCGGAATAAAGATGTTTTTGCGCGTCGCAGAAAAGCTGTTGGCTCGTTAAAAAAGAGATTCAGACATAAAATCACCCCAATCTAAAGGCGGAAAAAGGGACAAAGGAGCTCGTATGGATCGCTTGTGACACCGCGGTTGATTTCCGTGCAAGACTTCGCTTTCCGCGGGCGGCCGGTGAGCCTCCTCGTCGCATACGCTTCTGCGGGGTCTCACCTATTCCGGTTTCCCCGCAGGAGTCTTCGTCTCGCCCTCCAACCACAGCTAGAAGCTACTACATACGTGAAACCTGCGTTTGTCCTAGCCTCTCTTCTTTACGACATCTTACTTCGTATCCTTATAATTAGTCGCAAATCCTGCTGCAATTAAACCAATCAAACCCAACACTCCTACAATAACGGTTATGACCATTACGTTCACCTCAGTCGCTCTTAATAACACGCTTTCATTTGTTTAATTTTACCATGAGTCTTTGAGTGAAAGAAGCTTTTCTTTTAAAGGCTCTAGCTTTTTAAATTTTTGATCATAGCTTTGCCGTTTTAACATGTCATTGGTGATTATCAGCGCATCTTCTTTACGTCCTGCATACAAGTAGGCTTCAATGACTTCGTCAAATCCTTCTGAGTAGGGAAATTTTTCGTATTTTGCTAGCTTAAATGATGCATCGTAGTGTTTTGTTGCTTTTTCGTATTGCTTTAGTTTTAAAAGCATACGCCCATTTGCTAAATGTAAATCAGCTCGTTCTAAATCGGTAAGGGTATGGAGTTCGATCCCTTGGTTGCGTATATCAAGAGCATCTTCATATCGCTTTTTTTCTTCTAGCTCAAACGCTTTCTCATAAAAATGGTCAAACTTCGTTAGCGGTCTCCTTGATTTATAGAACTTGTAAATACCGTATAGGATCGAAAGCAGTAACCAGAGCAATTTGTTCAACTCTCTTTCATCTCTGTATGTATAATATTTATATTAAAAGAAATTACATCTAATTGATAGATTTAATGAAACAAAGACGTTTGGAGGTATACGATGGTCATCAACCAGCAGATTTACAAGGTAAAAGGACTTCAATACATCATTCGCCCAGCTGACACTAGCGATGCAGATGAATTGTCTCACCTCAGAGTTCAGCTAGACGGAGAAACGGAAAACTTAGATCGTGAGTCAGGAGAAGGGTATATGAATAAAGGGGACTTTGAAGAGCTTATTAGTCGTGACACGGAAAGTAAACGAAACTTATTTTTAGTAGCGGTTGTACATAATGAAATTGTCGGATTTTCAAGGTGCGAAGGAAACGAGTTGAAACGATTTGCTCATAAAGTAGAGTTTGGTGTGTGCGTCGCAAAAGAATGTTGGGGATACGGAATTGGCAAAGAGCTTTTACAGCAATCCTTACTGTGGGTAGATAGCGCGGGCATGAAGAAAATGACGCTGAATGTGCTAGAGACCAATAAAAAAGCGATTGATTTATATACAAAGTTCGGGTTTGAAATAGAAGGAGTATTAAAAAATGACAAGCTGCTGTCTGACGGCAAGTTCTATAACACAGTAGTGATGGGGCGCTTTGCATAGCCATTTACGAGTATGTATTTTATCGACCTAAAAAAACACCTTCAAGCATACTAGCCTTGAAGGTGTTTTGCGTTTCGCCTGTTTTACTAGAATGATAGTTAGTGATAAACCTCACTTTTTTTACTAAAGCTTTTATTGCTTTCAAATCCTTGTTCTTCTTCTTTTTCGACATCCGTGCCAATAGGCTCCCACTTAATAAGAACCGTTGCGATCAGCCCAATAACGGGAACGATTGTAAGGACGAGAAACGTCGTATAGATCCCGCCAATTGAAAGTACAACCGGGAATAAGTAAAAACCTAAAATACTGCCGATACGCGTTGTTCCTTGCCCCCATCCGGAGCCCAGCCCTCGCAGTTCAGTCGGGTAAGAAAGAGTGGCCATCGTCATCCCTTGCGCTCCGGGGCCAAAAGATTGACCAAAAATAAATAAAGCAATAAATAAAATTGGCAGCGCAATAAAATGAGTATCGCCTGTGAGCCCCATCAGGACTAAGCTTAAAGAACAAATGGTATAGCCTGTAATCGCAAGTTTTCTTATGCCGACTTGTTCAGTTAGTCGCGATTGTGTAAAGCCGCCAATAATCCCAAATAAATTAAAGAAAAGAGTACCGATAATTGCATAAATCATTCCTTTGCCAAAAATAAGCGTGGAAATGGTTGGGATATAGAAACCAACGGCAAAGTACTGCATACTTTGAGTGGCCGTAATGATGGAAGCTAAAAATGTCCGAGCCCGATATTTCCCTTGGAAAATAGCTTTATAAGACAGTTTTTTTGAACGGGATAAAGGTTCTTCTTTTGCATTTTTAGCTACCGTGACTTGTATGTCATAGGTTTTCTCTAACACCTTGACAGCTTCTTTAAGCGGAAGGTGATGAGCGGCCCACATCGGGCTTTCATCCATATAACGGTAGCGCAAAATTAACACGATTAGTGCAGCAACTGCTCCAAATCCTACCGACCAGCGCCAAATATCTTCGTGCTGCCCCAGCAGATAAAAAGGAAGAACAACAAGTCCAGTAACAGTTGCGGCCACGTACCACAGTGGACACCACAAGTTCACGTATTGGCCTTTTTTCTTTAAATTACTAAACTCGGCAATAAAGCTGAGCGCTACCGGAACATCTAGTCCTACGCCTACACCCATTAAAAATCGAAAGATAAATAACCAAACTAAATCAGTTGCTAAAGCAGCGCCAAGAGCGGAGAACACCATAAAAAATAAATCGATTAAAAACATTTTGTTGCGGCCGAATTTGTCGGTGTAGTATCCTCCTACAGTAGCTCCTAACAAAGCGCCAAGGGCCATAATAGCTGTAAGACTTCCAAGGCCGGCAGGAGAAAGCTTAAATTGTTCCTTTAACTGATCAGCTCCAATTCCGAGACTGGTAAAGTCATAGGCATCGACAAAAATGCCGCCTAACGCTACTAAAATGATTTTCCAGCTTTTAGAGGTAACTGGATTTGAATTAACAAAGTTGATAATGTCTTGACGCGATTGAATTATGTGTGGTTGAGCACTCGCCATACTTGACCTCCTTATCGTATTACATATAACTTAGGAAACAAAAAGGCTCTCATTCTTTTAAAAAGAATGAGAGCCTCCAGTTGTCTGGTAGGTATTTTTAAATCCTATATGTTTAGTGAGATTAATTTACCAAAAAATTCATAGAGTTGTCAATAAGAGATACGAACGATTCAAATAAATTCTAAGAATAACATAATTATTGACAATCATAGCATAAACTTTTAATATATAATTAAACAAAGTGAATTACTTGGTATTTATGATGCTGTACGGAAAAACGCGCCTACTAGGCAACTGGAGGCCAGACCATTGTGGTGAAACAAATGGACTGGTCTCTTTTTTATATTAAATGGGTGTTATGGAAGAGTTGGATTCTGGAACAGATTAGTTGGTATAGAGTTAGCGATGAGCAAAAGAGTCGAGTGGGTAATAAGTAAGGTTTTTCTTAATAAGGTTTTTGAGAGCGCAAACATTTTAAGAGGGGGATCCGTATATGACTGCCGACTTTCATTTTCATACAGATGTATTAATTATTGGAGGAGGCCCTGCTGGTGCATGGGCAGCTTTGCAAGCAGTTAAAGAAGGTGCAAAAGCTGTACTTGTTGATAAAGGATATTGCGGAACGAGCGGAGCAACTGCGCCTTCTGGTACAGGAGTTTGGTATGTAAAGCCTACTTCTGATGAACAGATGACCGCGATGAAAAGCAGGGAAGAGCTGGGGGGATATTTAGCCGAAAGAAGTTGGATGAAGCGAGTGCTTGATTGTACGTTTGAACAAGTAAATGAATTAGCTCATTTTGGCTATCCGTTTCCAGTAGATGAAAAAGGAATTTCTCAGCGAACGACGCTTCAAGGGCCTGAATATATGAGGTTAATGCGGCGTCAGCTTCAAAAAGCAGACGTTCAGATTTTAGATCACAGCCCTGCATTGGAGCTTCTTGCAGATGAACACGGTGTAGAGGGTGCTTGCGGAATCAACAATCAAACGAAAGAAACATGGAGAGTGGAGGCTGCTGCAGTTGTGATTGCAACGGGAGGCTGTGCATTTCTGAGCGGGGCACTCGGTACAAATGTTTTAACAGGAGACGGTTACTTATTAGCTACAGAAGCAGGTGCGGCGCTTTCCGGCATGGAGTTTTCAAATGCTTATTCGATTTCGCCAGCTTTTTCTCCAATCACAAAATCTGCATTTTATAAATGGGCTACATTTTATTATGAAGACGGTACAGTGATTGAAGGAGCCGGTTCTCATAAAGGGCGTTCAATTATTGCCAGAACGTTAATGACCCAGCCCGTTTATGCAAAGCTTGACAAAGCGGATGAAAGTATTCAAAAAGCCATGCGCTTATCACAGCCAAATTTCTTTTTATCATTTGATCGTCTTCATATAAATCCCTTTACTCAAATGTTTCCAATCACCTTGCGTTTTGAAGGAACCGTTAGAGGAACAGGAGGTATTCACATTACAGACGAAACGTGCAGAACCGACATTCCAGGTTTATATGCAGCCGGAGATGCGGCAACGCGCGAATTAATCTGCGGAGGGTTTACGGGAGGAGGTAGCCATAATGCAGCGTGGGCTATCTCTTCAGGCTGCTGGTCAGGAAAAGCAGCGGCAGCATTTGCTGTTAAGCAAGGAAAAAATGCCGCAAATCGACATGCAAAAGGCTTATCGGAAGCGTCAGGAATCACAAAGTCAGTAGCTTCTTCTGATGCAGCAGATACGAAGGAAATGATAGCATCGGTTCAGCGCGAGGTCTTTCCATATGATCGAAACTGGTTCCGTTCAGAAGTAAGACTGCAAGGTTCCCTCATGAGGTTAAATGACGTGTGGAATGAGTTGAATAATGGAGTTTATGATAAAGAAAGAAACATCGTGAGAAATCGAGAGCTTGCGGCCATGACGGCAACGGCGCGATGGATGTATACAAGTGCAATAGAAAGAAAAGAAACGCGAGGAATGCACCGGCGTGACGATTTTCCGTTTATGGATTCCAAGCAACACTACCGTATTCTAAGCGGAGGCGTGCAGGAAGTCTGGGCGAGACCCTTAGGTACAAAGTCTTCTAATCACGTAAAGGGGGTTATTTAATGATCGAGCTTCTTAGTGAAGACCGATGTATTAACTGCAATCTTTGTGTATCCGTTTGTCCAACCAATGTCTTTGACCGCTCTCGAATGGGAGGTGCTCCTTCCATAGCTCGTCAATCCGATTGTCAAACTTGCTTTATGTGTGAACTGTACTGTCCGGTAGATGCTTTATATGTGACGCCTTTAGTTGAACAAACTGTGGAAGTAGATGAACAGCATGTAATGAATCAGCACCTGCTCGGAAGTTACCGAGAAGCTGTAGGCTGGGGGAAAGGAAGAAAATCCACCGCTTCTTCCGATCAGTCGCATATCATCTTAAACAGGAAATAGACAAAAAAGAGCGGACAAAGCCGCTCTTTTTTCTTTACTTTTGCGTTTCGCGAACCCATTTCACAATATCATCAATGACATAAGAAGGAATGTTGGCTGAAATAGCATACTCAGCCGGCGTGCTTTTTTCACCGGTTCCTTCTGTGAAAAAGTGGTTGAGCTTTGGGTAAAGCTTAAAAGAAGTGTTGGAACGCTGAGATAAGCTTTGTTTCCAGTCTTCAAAATCTTCGGTCGTTACTTGATAATCACGCGCTCCTTGTAAAAGAAGCAGCGGCGTGTCCTGAGATTTTGCGACTTCTGCAGGGTGCCAGTGAGCTAAGTCATACCAAAAATAAGGAGTGCCAAGCAGGAATTCTTTTGGCGGCTGAACTGGCGAAAAGCTTGGGTCTTGTAAAATGGCAAACTGCTGCTGGAAAAAAGCAAGCTGCTCTTTCGGAAGCTGATTCAGCGATACAAGATAGGCAAATTGTTCAAGCATTAACTCTGGAAGTGTGCGGCTCGGTGCAGCAAGTAAAACAGATCCTCGCACGCTTTTATCCGGCGTTTGATTTAAAATTCTGGGCATCATCATGCCGCCTTGACTGTGTCCCAGTATAAAAATATTGCGGCTGTCGATGCCTTTTTGTTTCGCCATTGCTTTGACTGCGAGTACGGCATCATCCGTTGTTTCATCGTCGACGCTTATCTTACTTTCAAAGGACATTTTAGCTGTATGTTCGTATGTACGCTTGTTGTAGCGTAAAACGGCGATTCCTTGAGAAGCCAGTCCTGAAGCCAGATCTCGAAACGGCTTTAAGCTCATAAACGTTTCATCTTGATCAGAAGGCCCTGATCCGTGAACTAAAATGACAACGGGTACATTTTGATGTTTTGAACGTGTGGGAAGAGTGAGCGTTGCTGGAAGTTCGTAAGGTGCTTTGCCGATTGAAAGCTGTTTTTCACTGTAGTTCTTAGGGGTGTCATAAGGTGGTGTGGAAAACGAAAACTGGCGCTCCTCCGGTACGATTCGCCAATCATCAATTTGACGATTTTGACTAAAGCGAACGGTTAAAGTAGCTGATACGTGTTCAAATTCAATTGGAATTTCTATATTTCGATGAACGGTATTAACTTCATCTTGTACAGATGTACCAATCTTTTTTACAGAACCAAATTGAGCCGTTAGAGCTGACCACCATAATTTTAGGTTGTCTTCACTCACTTTTGACTGCAGGCTGCGGGAGAAGTAGCGCTTAGCTTCTTTTGCTTTGCCTTTCGCCATATTCGTTAAAAATGCGTTTGCTCGTTTGACTTCAACTTTTGCTGGGTGATGAGCAGCATTTGCCGCTGCTTCAGCTTGAACAGTTGAAGTGGACATAGGGAGTACTTGAAGCCCGAGTGCTAAAGAAACAGCGAGTGGAAGGGCAGCTTTTACTTTTTTCATACATCATCCTCCTTAGAAATTCTTGTACTCTATCAGTATACCAATTTTAGGTAAAAGGAGTCATGTCATTCTAAGATAAAAAAAGCCGATGCGTTATGAATATGGTAAAATAAAGAAGTTGTATTATTTAGAAAATTTAAATATTTGAAAAAGGACGCGCTTTTATGACCTATGATCCGCATTATCATCCATATCCATCTTACCGAGTTCCCGTTTATGCAAAAAAAGGAATGGTATCTACATCTCAGCCGCTTGCAGCGCAGGCAGGCCTTGATATTTTAAAAAAAGGCGGCAATGCAATTGATGCAGCAATCGCGACAGCAGCGAGCCTTACCATATTAGAGCCTGCGTCAAATGGAATTGGAGGAGATGCGTTTGCGATTGTTTGGACCAATGATCAGCTGTACGGACTGAACGCTAGCGGATCTTCTCCCCAGTCTATTTCTATTGATGCACTAAAGGAAAAAGGATACAAGGATATTCCTAAGTACGGAATGATTCCCGTTACGGTTCCCGGGGCTCCGGCTGCATGGGCTGCTTTATCGAGGCGATTTGGCAAACTGCCTCTTTCTCAAGTGCTGCAGCCTGCTATTCAATATGCCAAGGAAGGGTTTCCGCTAGCGCCTACTCTCGCGAAACAATGGAAACAAGCGTACGATACGTTCAAACGAGTACATACAAGCGAAGAATTTGAGTCATGGTTTCAAACGTTTGCGCCAAGTGGACAAGCACCAAAAGCAGGAGAAATGTGGTCATCCATCCATCATGCTCGTACGCTTCAGCTCATTGGCGAAACAGATGCAGAAGCGTTTTATAAAGGTGAGCTTGCGGAGCGTATTGATGCATTCAGCAAAAAATATAGCGGCTTTTTATCCAAGGAAGATTTGGCTGCTTATGAGCCTGAGTGGGTGAACCCGATTTCCGCTCACTACCGTGGATATGATGTATGGGAAATTCCTCCGAACGGTCAAGGGCTTATTGCGTTAATGGCATTAAATATCGTTAAAGGATTTGAGTTTCAAGAAAAAGATGCCGTGGATACGTATCATAAACAAATAGAAGCGATAAAGCTTGCGTTTGCGGATGGAGAAAAATACATTACGGAAGAAGCAAAAATGAGCGTGTCTGTTAGTGAGCTGCTGTCTGATACATATGCAAGCTATCGCCGCAGTCTTATAGAAGAACATGCCCTTCAGCCTGAAGCGGAACGGTGTATGTAGCAACTGCTGATGAAGAAGGAAACATGGTTTCATTTATTCAAAGTAATTATATGGGCTTCGGTTCTGGAATTGTCGTGCCAGAAACGGGAATTGCCCTACAAAACCGCGGTCACAATTTTTCAATGGATCCTAATCACGATAACTGTCTTGCTCCTAATAAAAAAACGTTTCATACCATTATTCCAGGCTTTCTCACCAAAAATAATGCACCCGTAGGACTATTTGGCGTGATGGGAGGTTTTATGCAGCCGCAGGGACATATGCAAGTTGTCATGAATACGATTGACTTTCATCTTCATCCTCAGGCTGCTTTAGACGCCCCAAGATGGCAGTGGAAAAAAGATAAAACGGTGCTTGCTGAGCCGGCTTTTCCATCCCACGTAGCACAAGCGCTTGAACGAAAAGGACATAAAATTGAAGTAGCCGTGGATTCTATGGCATTTGGGCGCGGACAGATTATTTGGAGAGATCCTGAAAGCGGCGTGCTATGCGGAGGAAGTGAATCACGAACGGATGGATTTGTAGCTGGATGGTAACGATTTAAAAAACAAAATAGGTGGAGGAAGAAGCCCGTACCAATTAGAGTTGGGCTTTTTTCATGTCTCAACCACATGTATAAATCTCTTCAAAGAACTTAAAACTAAAACAAATATGTACGTGCGTAAGAGAGCGTGATTAGAACAGCCGTCTCAAGCTGCCAATCGACATGAAGGTATGCTAACAATACTTGGTGAAAGGAGCGAAAAGGTTATGAGAAATAAAAAGTTTGAAGTGAATTTTTTACGTGTAATGCTGATTATCGGACTTGGCATGCTTCCTTTTTTATTTAGAAAACCACCCATTAAAGACTGGCTGCTAGCCTATGTATTTAACGCGTTAACGAATGGTATTATTGATAAATTTATTATTACTCACGGCCTTATTCGATATCCAACCCGTTTGCTGAAAAAGCAGTTTAGAATCAATGTGTTATTTGATTTTTTACTTTATCCGACAATATCTGTAATGATTAACCAAGTCACCTACTATGATAAAGGATTAAAAGTTCTATACAAAATTATGCTCTTTACAATACCGATGTTTTTTATTGAATTATGGGCTGAAAAACGGACCAAGCTTATTGAATGGAAAACTGGCTGGATGTGGTATCACACCTTTTTTAGCGTGACGTTAAAATCTTATCTTAACCGAATGCTGATTGGACGGATTCGAAAAATTGAAAAGAAGCAGGAAGAACTGAAAATACAATAACAGAGGTTCTAAAAACGATGTTAGAGAGGTGAACAAAGGTGCATATTTCTATCCTTCTATGGCTGATTTTTCAAAATATCCAAAAGAAAACCTGGAAAAAAATTCACGAGCTTTATGCTGGGGGATTATACGTGAGTTTTTTTAATATTCTTTATTACTTTCTCTGTAACGATAAATTGCTCTGGGATTTTAAATCTTCCCATATTTCACTAAAAGGACTGCGCGTGCTGCACCTTATCTTCATTACTCCTCTTATGATTTGGTCGTTTTTAGCTACGTATCCGCCCACACTCGTCAAACAGGTGAAATATATCGCAAAATGGGTATGTACAGCTTCATTTGTAGAATGGGTTGGACTCAGGTGCAAAGCCATTACCTTTAGGCACGGCTGGCATTTAGGGTGGTCAGCACTTATTTATATAATGATGCTTATCTTCTCGAGATGGTTTCAAAAAAAGCCTTTTGCGGTCTTACTGCTCTCAGTTTTAGCAACAGTGGTTCTCAGCATTATCTTTAAAGTTCCCGTGAGCAAACGGATGCTAAAACATCCGCTGAAACGAATATTGACTCGGCCTTTAAAAGATCATGTGACTCAAGCTGTTGCGAATAAAGTAAAGCGAAAATGCCTGCTTCTCAAGCTGTTCTCGTAAGTTCCTGCTCTCTGTGAAGAGCAGGTTTTTTAGCTTACTGGAGGAATAACGTCCGTCAGCAACAGAATGAAAAAAATCAGACTCACTCCCGTAAAGCTTAAAGAAGCAAGAAAATAAGCCGTCCAGCGCAAACGAAACGGATTATGTTCAATATTGGCTCCAGACATTAACCTCATGGAATGAGTTTTATAGTGAGAATAAGCGCTGTTGCTTCCGCTGCTTGAAAACCAAAAAGCCAAAACTGAAAACAAAAGTCCGCTAAAAAACATAAGCTCAATAAATCGAATAGACAAAAATGATGAGCACCCATAGGTTAATCCAGCTTCAATAAGCAGTGTAATAACAAAAATAAGCTGAGTTCTCTTCAAAAAATCCCCCTTTTTTCTCTGTGTCTACTTTTCATTAATAATTAACGTGTATAAAAAATCTCAAAAATGCTTTTATTATGATATAACGGTAATAAATGTATTTATGGAAAGAGTATTCAAAACCCGTACGTATCACGATTATAAGCTTGTTTATAAGGATGATACCCACCATATACGCTGCGCTTAGCTTCAAGTGCGTAGAATGAAAGTGAGGAGTATGTATGGACTTAGGAGAGACTGTGATTGCGATACTAGCAGCGGGAGCACTCCTGTTATACAGTACGTTAGAGCTTTGGTTTGCACCTCGTAATTCTTCCTTTTTTAAAGGTTGGAAGCAAAAACTAGCCGTCATTTTGCCGCTATACGCGGTTACATTCGGCATATGGTTTGTGTTTTTTTCGTAACAAAAAGTCTTACAAAAAGGAGGAATGAAAAATGGAAATCAATTCATACCTCATTCGGTTTTCATGTATGCTGATGCTCATGTTTGGGGGGATATTTATTATTCGGTATGTAAAAACGGGTGACCTTTATTTAGATCAGCTTCTCGCTTTTGGTGCGGGTTTTGTTCTGTTTATCGGCTCACTTATTTGGAAAAGAAAACATCAGCAGCAAGGAAATAGAAAAGCTTGTTAATTCTATAAAACTGTGACAGTATAGAACAGATAAAAAAACGTAATCTCGTGAACGTGCTATCGTTTACGAGCTGCTGCTGGAGGAAAAGAAAATGAATGTACCTAATTGTCCAAGCTGTCAATCACAGTATACATATGAAGATGGAAGCCTGTTCGTCTGCCCGGAGTGTGCGCATGAATGGGGGCAAGATGAAAAAACAGAAAGTACGGAAGAACAGCTTACTGTAAAAGATGCAAACGGTAATCTTTTAAAAGACGGAGATTCAGTTACTGTCATCAAAGACTTAAAAGTAAAAGGAAGCTCATCGGTTGTAAAAATCGGAACGAAAGTAAAAAGCATTCGTTTAGTAGAAGGCGATCATAACATCGACTGCAAAATTGACGGATTTGGAGCCATGAGCTTAAAATCTCAGTTTGTTAAAAAAGCATAAGAATTAAAAAAGCCAGAGTGAAGTTGTTCTTCATCCTGGCTTTTTTCTATGTATTTTAACTGATAAAGCAAAATATATAGACCAATTTGTCTATTTTAGAAGGAATCTAGCTAAATGTCCCGAACTTACTTAAAGTGTCTGAGAATTTGGATATTAATGGAATGGATGTCCGTTTCATGAAGACAAAGGGGAGGGAGAAATGTGAAAAAGTTTTTAGCGTTTCAAATTTTAATTGCATTAGTAATTGGAGCTGTTATCGGGCACTTTTTCCCGGACTTCGGGATGGCTTTAAGACCGGTAGGAGACGGGTTTATTCGCCTCATTAAAATGATTGTGGTTCCGATTGTCTTTTCAACCATCGTCATAGGTGCTGCGGGAAGCGGCAGTATGAAACAAATGGGCAGCTTAGGGTTAAAGACGATTATTTGGTTTGAAGTGATTACAACTCTTGTATTAGCACTGGGACTTCTATTAGTTAACTTGCTAAAGCCCGGAGTAGGCCTTGATCTTTCTCATCTTGTTAAAAAAGATATCGGTGAATTGTCTCAGTATACCGACAAAGTCGTGGATTTTAAACAAATGATTTTGAACATCATTCCAACGAATATCGTAGATGTGATGGCAAAAAATGATTTGCTGGCCGTGATTTTCTTTGCTATTTTATTCGGTGTTGCCGCTTCGGGAGTTGGGAAAGCATCAGAACCGGCAATGAAATTTTTTGAGTCCACCGCTAAAATTATGTTTAAACTAACACAAATTGTTATGGTCACAGCGCCTCTTGGTGTACTAGCGCTAATGGCTGCATCTGTGGGGCAGTATGGAATTGCGCTGTTGCTTCCGATGCTGAAGCTAATTGGAACCGTCTTTTTAGGCCTTTTTATTATTTTATTTGTTTTATTTCCGCTTGTTGGATTTTTGTTTAAATTCAACTACTTTGAAGTGTTCAAAATGATTTGGGATTTGTTTCTTATTGCGTTTTCAACAACAAGTACAGAAACGGTGCTTCCACAGCTGATGGAGCGTATGGAAAAGTACGGATGTCCTAAACGAGTTGTGTCGTTTGTTATTCCGTCGGGCCTGTCGTTAAACTGTGATGGATCCACGCTGTATTTATCCGTTTCATGCGTCTTTTTAGCACAGGCTTTTAATATTGACATGCCATTAACTCAGCAATTATTTATGATGCTTATACTGGTGATGACAAGTAAAGGGATTGCGGCTGTCCCGTCAGGTTCACTTGTTGTGCTTTTAGCAACAGCCAATGCAGTAGGTCTGCCGGCTGAAGGAGTGGCAATTATTGCAGGAGTGGACCGCATTATGGATATGGCGAGAACAGGAGTCAACGTTCCAGGCCACGCCATTGCCTGTATCGTCGTCTCAAAATGGGAAAAAGTATTCCGAACCCAAACACCGATTCCGCCTGGATCTCACACGGAATCTCTATAAAACCAACCTCCGCTTTAGTCTATAGAGCGGGGGTTTTTTGTTAAAGTTTCAAAGGTGCAGACTAGATTTTCCATACTCACTCCTCCATAAAAAAGGAGCACCAGCCGCTTAAATCTAGAAAATCCCCTGTGACGTTTTTTAATCACAGGGGATTTTCTACATAAATGTTCACAAAATGTTCACTTACGAAGAAGGAATATAAAAAGCTATACTAAGCCAAGTAAAAAAGATGAAAAGGATGAGGAATGTGCCAACAACTAAAAAAGAAGGTATGTATTTTGGAATGATGATGTGCGGAGGGATGGTGCTTGTTATGACGATGTATAACATGTTAATAAATGATGTCATCGGGCATATCAAACTTGCAGAAGGTATTTTGAACTTGGTTATCACATTTGTAGTCGCAATGGCTATCGAAACTTTTTTGGTCGGTCCCGTAGCAAAAAAAGTAGCATTTTCACTGCCGTTTGATAAGTCTAAACAGTTAAAAGTAGTGTTGATTCTGTCATCATGTATGGTTATCGGAATGGTACTTTGCATGTCTGTATACGGATTAATTACGATGTCACTTACGAAAGGTTTAGACGGAGAACCGCTTCTTACAAGCTATGCATTTATCGTTATGAAAAACTTTATCGTGGCGTACCCGCTTCAGCTTCTGATTATGGGGCCTTTAGTTCGCAGATTGTTTGTGAAGTTTGTGAAAAAGAATCCGGCAGCTGCTTAAATCAAAACCCTAAGAACGCATATTTTCTTAGGGTTTTGTTATGCAAAGCTGTTTGGTAAGAAGAGAAGAAAGCCACTAAATGAAGAGTGATTTGGCGTTATTTAT
The DNA here is from genome assembly GCF_023824195.1 of Priestia megaterium. NCBI lineage: Bacteria > Bacillati > Bacillota > Bacilli > Caryophanales > Bacillaceae > Priestia > Priestia megaterium. Next base: position 3,322,441 of record NZ_CP085442.1, on the reverse strand, counting down.
TTATAATTACTTACTCTCTAAAACGTTTCAAAGTAATGCTCTTGGGTACACAAAACATTAATGAGGAGGAGATAGTATGGAAGCAAAAGCAAAGAATGTTGTGGGGGTATACGAAACGGAACAAGAAGCAATTCAAGCTGTAGAGAGTTTGAAAAAAGAAGGGTATACATCAGAAGAAATATCTATCATCGGCAAACATAAAAAGACCAAAAAAGTTCAGAAAGAAACGAATACAAAAGCAGAAGGGGCAGCAACTGGAGCACTTACCGGAGGTACGCTAGGGAGCTTGACCGGAATATTAGCAGGTGCCGGCGCTATTGCAATACCGGGAATAGGTCCAATTGTGGCGGCTGGTCCGATTGTAGCTACATTAACAGGTGCAGCAGCTGGTGCGAGCGTAGGAGGTCTATCTGGTATTTTAGTCGGTATGGGAATTCCAAAACAGCAGGCCGAACAATATAATGATTCAGTCAAAGAAGGCAGCTTGCTTGTTTTAGTAGACAAAGAAGATTCAGATCATGATGGAAACCCGAAAGCGCCTTTAACCGGAATGATTTTATAGAACGTATGATATGTAGGAGAAATCTGTCGCAGTGCGGCAGATTTTTTTATGTGCTGATTTAAACACATTCACCGAACAATAATATTCCATAAAAGTTAAAAATATCAAAATATGTCATAGTGTATCGAGTAATAATATGCCTTAAATTATAATGTAATATTATTGTAACAATAATGTATTTATTGTTTTATTTTGGGATCGGAATCTTGATGAAAGCTTTAATAGAAGGATTTACGCGTAAGTCACATCCATAAATTAACTGTTAATTATTATACGTATTAGAATAATTTTCTAATTTATTTTCAGGAATTACTTTTTAGCAAATTATTCATGTTTGAAAGAGGGTTAAAAAGTATATTTCAAAAGTATGTTTACTTAAAAAGTTAAGCAGGTTGATTAGTAGCGTCATTCATTTAGCTAAATTTCGAAAGGAGCTGCTAAAAATGAGTATTCAAAAAAGTACAGATAGTTCTAGTTTAGCAGAAGTGATTGATCGAATTCTCGACAAAGGGATTGTCATCGATGCTTTTGCTCGAGTATCACTCGTAGGAATTGAAATTTTAACGATTGAAGCACGAGTCGTTATTGCAAGTGTCGATACGTGGCTTCGCTACGCAGAAGCCGTCGGGTTATTAACCGACAAAGTAGAGGAAGACGGGCTGCCTGGCCGAACAGAGGAGCGAGGAGCAGGGCTTAGTTTTTAAGTCTTTTAATCATTAGAAAATTCATTAAATAAATAATAATAAGAGAAAAGAGGATGAAACATGACAACAACTGATCAAAATGAAAAACAACAAAATCAGCAGCAGGAAGAAAAAACGCAAAACTCTTTAAATCTTGCCATTTTAGGAGGCGTAGTAGGAGCGGGAATTGGGCTTCTTTCAAGTCCTCAAACGAGTAAAAAAGTACTGAGCCGCTTAGGACAATCAGAAATTGTACGTGCGACAGGACAAGAGTTAAGAAGAAACGCACAGGATATTCTAACGCAGCAAGCGATGGGAGCATTAAGACAGACAGCTACAGGCTATCTTGAAAAAGACAATTTAAGCAAACTGCTGGCACCTAAAAAGAAAAAAGAAGATGCATCAAATGAACAGGGAGATTCGCAGGAAGAAGTCAGCGAAAGCGCAGAAATGGAAACGTCTCAGTACGAAGAGCTAAAAGAAGAAAATAAAAATATGAACGATCAGCTGCAGCGCATTGAAGAGATGCTAAACAAACTCATGGACGCTAAAAAGTAAGATATTCGTCCTGAAGGGGAATTTCATGGATAAAAAAGATGTGGAGAAAGCAGCCTTAAAAGCAGGAAAAAAGATCATCGATCATACGCCTGAACCTGTTAAGGAAAAGGTAGAAGAAAAGGTTAAAGAAAAAGCAAAAGAAAAATTTGTCGAAAAAACTGAAGGGAAACTGCAGGAAAAAGCAAATGAAGCGTCAGAAAAACTGCAGGAAACAAAAGAAAAAAATGCCAGTAAGGTACACGGCAAAGGAGAAGAAGCAAAAGAAAAGCTTCAAGACGTCTTATTATCAGTAAAAGATAAGCTTAGCGATGTGAAAGAAGCTGGAAAAGACTTTCAAGAAAAAGTTTCTTCTTCAGACGATAAAGATAAGTCAAAAAATAAGCGGAAAATAAAAGGCGTAAATCAGATTAAAAAAGCAACTGATATTAAAAGCTCTACTAAGATTAAAAGTTCCACTGATATTAAATCATCTACAGATTTAAAAACAATGGGATCATAAGCGAAAGGAGAAATGGGATATGTCTATTCAAAAAAGTACTAATAGTTCAAGTTTAGCAGAAGTAATTGACCGTATTTTAGATAAAGGAATTGTTATTGATGCTTTTGCAAGAGTGTCTGTTGTAGGAATTGAAATTTTAACGATTGAAGCACGAGTGGTTATCGCAAGTGTTGATACGTGGTTACGCTATGCAGAAGCAGTTGGGCTTCTTCGTGACGACGTAGAAGAAAACGGTCTTCCAGAACGTTCAAATTCAAGTGAAGGACAGCCGCGTTTTAGTATTTAATATGAAGTGATATGGAACCTTCCCGTTTTTGAGGGTGGTTCCAGCTTTTAGATCTAACTATTGGAGGCTACTAAAAATGGAAATTAAAAAAATTATGCAAGCCGTGAACGACTTTTTCGGTGAACACGTAGCTCCTCCTCATAAAATTACCTCGGTGGAAGCTACTGAAGATGAAGGTTGGAGAGTTATTGTTGAAGTGATTGAAGAACGAGAATATATGAAAAAATACGCAAAAGATGAAATGCTCGGAACGTACGAGTGCTTTTTAAATAAAGGAAAAGAAGTCATCTCATTCAAACGACTCGACGTCAGATATAGAAGCGCCATTGGCATTGAAGCATAAACGATAAGATGGCAGGAGGAACGTAAAAATGACCGTCTTAACAGACAAAAGGAAAAAAGGCAGTGGAGCTTTTATACAAGATGACGAGACGAAAGAGGTTCTTTCAAGAGCGCTGAGCTATTTAAAATCCGGCTATTCCATTCATTTTACAGGTCCTGCCGGCGGAGGCAAAACCTCTTTAGCGCGAGCACTTGCTAAAAAAAGAAAGCGCCCGGTGATGCTGATGCACGGGAATCACGAGCTCAACAACAAAGATTTAATTGGCGATTTTAAGGGCTATACGAGCAAAAAAGTGATCGACCAGTATGTTCGTTCTGTCTATAAAAAAGATGAACAAGTGAGTGAAAACTGGCAGGATGGCCGATTGCTTGAAGCTGTAAAAAATGGCTATACGCTGATTTACGACGAATTTACTCGTTCTAAGCCGGCGACGAATAATATCTTTCTATCGATATTAGAAGAAGGTGTGCTGCCGCTGTATGGAGTGAAAATGACCGATCCTTTTGTGCGCGTGCATCCCGATTTCCGCGTCATCTTCACAAGCAACCCAGCTGAGTATGCTGGCGTATATGATACGCAAGATGCGCTTCTTGACAGGTTAATTACCATGTTTATTGATTATAAAGACATTGACAGAGAGACAGCGATTTTAACGGAGAAAACGGACGTAGAAGAAGACGAAGCGCGCACAATTGTAACGCTTGTAGCAAACGTGCGAAACCGCTCTGGAGACGAAAACAGCAGCGGACTTAGTCTGCGGGCTTCGCTCATGATCGCTACCCTTGCCACCCAGCAAGACATTGCTATCGATGGAAATGACGAAGCGTTTCAAACGTTATGCATAGATATTTTGCGTCATCCGCTTACTAGGTGTCTAGACGAAGAAAATGCAAAAAGCAAAGCCGAAAAAATCATTTTAGAAGAGTGTAAGAATATAGACAATGAAGAAAAGTAAAGGAGCTTGAAAACATGAGTGAAACAAACGAAACAGGTATTTATATTTTTAGCGCCATTCAAACAGATAAAGACGAAGATTTTGGCGCCGTGGAAGTAGAAGGAACAAACGCTGAAACATTTTTGATATGCTACAAAGACGCGGCTATGGTAGCAGCTGAAGTACCGATGAAAATTTATCATCCTAATCGCCAAAACTTATTAATGCATCAAAACGCAGTAGCAGCGATTATGGACAAGAACGATACGGTTATTCCAATCAGCTTTGGGAATGTATTCAAATCCGAAGAAGATGTAAAAGTTCTTTTGGAAAACCTTTATCCGCAGTTTGAAAAGCTGTTTCCAGCGATCAAAGGAAAAATTGAAGTCGGTTTAAAAGTAATTGGGAAAAAAGAATGGCTTGAGAAAAAAGTAAACGAAAATCCTGAACTTGAAAAAGTATCAGCATCAGTAAAAGGAAAATCAGAAGCAGCCGGTTATTATGAGCGTATTCAACTTGGGGGAATGGCTCAAAAAATGTTTACTTCCCTGCAAAAAGAAGTCAAGACAGATGTGTTTTCTCCGCTTGAAGAAGCAGCGGAAGCAGCAAAAGCAAATGAGCCAACGGGCGAAACAATGCTTTTAAACGCGTCCTTCTTAATTAACCGAGAAGATGAAGCGAAGTTTGATGAAAAAGTGAATGAAGCGCATGAAAACTGGAAAAACAAAGCCGATTTTCATTACAGCGGTCCTTGGCCTGCCTATAATTTTGTGAACATTCGCCTAAAAGTAGAAGAGAAATAACGTGCTTCACAAATTGGTCACCGCCCCTATTAATCTTGTAGTAAAAATCGGCGAAAAAGTACAGGAAGAAGCTGATAAACAGCTATATGACCTTCCGACGATTCAGCAAAAACTCATTCAGCTTCAAATGATGTTTGAGCTTGGTGAAATTCCGGAAGAAGCGTTTCAAGAAAAAGAAGATGAGCTGTTAATGAGGTACGAAATAGCGAAACGCAGAGAAATTGAACAATGGGAAGAGCTAACACAAAAAAGAAATGAGGAATCCTAGATGGGAGAATTATTATATTTATACGGTTTAATTCCAACAAAAGAAGCAGCATCTATAGAGCCGTTTCCATCTTATAAAGGGTTTGACGGAGAACATTCACTGTACCCAATAACGATTGATCAGGTGACGGCTGTAGTGTCTAAGCTGGATGCTGACACCTATTCAGAAGAAGTGATTCAAGAAAAAATGGAGCAGGATATGAGCTGGCTGCAGGAAAAAGCATTTCATCATCATGAAACGGTAGCCGCTTTGTACGAAGAATTTACGATCATTCCATTAAAATTTTGCACCATTTATAAAGGTGAAGAAAGTCTGCAAGCAGCTATTGAGATTAACAAAGAAAAGATAGAGAATTCACTGACGCTGCTTCAAGGAAATGAAGAGTGGAATGTGAAAATTTACTGTGATGATACGGAGCTTAAAAAAGGAATCAGCGAAACGAATGAAAGCGTGAAAGCAAAAAAACAAGAAATTAGTCACTTATCACCAGGAAGACAGTTTTTTGAAAAGAAAAAAATAGATCAGCTGATTGAAAAAGAATTAGAGCTTCACAAAAACAAAGTGTGTGAAGAGATACATGACAAGCTCAAAGAATTATCACTTTATGACTCTGTTAAAAAGAATTGGAGCAAGGACGTAACGGGCGCAGCTGAACAGATGGCGTGGAACAGCGTGTTTCTTCTCCCGTCTCTGCAGATCACTAAGTTCGTAAACGAAATAGAAGAGCTTCAGCAAAAGCTTGAAATTAAAGGCTGGAAATTTGAAGTGACGGGACCATGGCCGCCCTATCATTTCTCGAGCTTTGCGTAAAGTGAGGAATTAACAGTATGTCTCTTAAACAATCCATGGAGAATAAAGATATTGCTCTTATTGATATTTTAGATGTCATTTTAGATAAAGGAGTCGCCATTAAAGGAGACTTAATCATTTCCATAGCTGGCGTCGATTTAGTGTATTTGGATTTGCGGGTGCTTATTTCTTCCGTTGAAACGCTTGTGCAAGCAAAAGAAGGAAATCGCAAACCAATCACTTCTGAACAATTTGATAAACAAAAGGAGGAATTAATGGATGCAACCGGTCAGCCAAGCAAATGGACGAATCCACTTGGATCCTGATCAAGCTGAACACGGCTTAGCGCAGCTTGTGATGACAGTTATTGAGCTATTGAGGCAAATCGTTGAACGTCATGCCATGAGGCGGGTGGAGGGTGGAACGTTGACGGATGAACAAATTGAAAACTTGGGAATTGCACTAATGAACTTAGAAGAAAAAATGGACGAGTTGAAAGAGGTGTTCGGTCTGGATGCAGAAGATTTAAATATTGATCTTGGGCCGCTAGGCAGCCTGCTTTAAGCGGTCAATAGGAGGAACAGTATGGCAGTCGAACATAATATGCAGTCAAGTACGATTGTAGATGTGCTCGAAAAGATTTTGGATAAAGGAGTCGTTATAGCGGGGGACATTACCGTAGGAATTGCGGATGTCGAGCTACTAACGATAAAAATACGCTTGATTGTGGCTTCGGTTGATAAAGCAAAAGAAATCGGCATGGACTGGTGGGAAAATGATCCGTATCTCAGTTCAAAAGGAGCCAATAATAAAGCGCTCGAAGAAGAAAATAAACAGCTGCATGAGCGGTTAAAAGCGCTTGAAGAAAAGATAGAAACGGAACGTTAAAAACTGTACGCTACTTAAAAAATGGAGGGATTTACAATGGCAACTGAAACAAAATTAGATAACGCACAGGTAGAAAACAAGGAAAATAAAAACAAGGAAAACGGTTCAAAAGAAAAGAACGGTTCGAAAGAAAGCAAAACAACAAGCAGCGGGCCAATCAAACGAGCGGTAGCAGGAGGCATCATCGGTGCAACGATTGGATATGTATCTACTCCTGAAAATCGAAAAAGTCTTCTTGACCGCATTGATACAGACGAATTAAAAAGCAAAGCATCCGATTTAGGAACAAAGGTAAAAGAAAAATCAAAAAGCAGTGTAGCCAGCCTGAAAACATCTGCGGGAAGCTTGTTTAAAAAAGATAAAGATAAATCAAAAGATGATGAAGAAAACGTAAATTCTTCTAGTAGCGAAACAGAAGACGATAACGTTCAAGAGTACGACGAGTTAAAAGAAGAAAATCAAACTCTTCAAGATCGCTTATCACAGCTTGAAGAAAAAATGAACATGCTTGTTGAGCTTAGCCTCAATAAAAATCAAGACGAAGAAGCGGAAGATACAGATTCCGACGAAGAAGAGAGCGATGAGAACGAAGAAAACGAGCAGGACGAAGAAAACGAAGAAGAAACGTCTAAGACTCGTAAAAAAAATGAAAAAGAAAATGAGCAAGAAGAGGAAGAAGAAAGTGACGAAGACAGCGAAGAAGAAGACGAAGATTCTCGCTCAAACAAAAAAAATAAAAAAGTAAAAACAGAAGAAGACGAAGAAGATGAAACTGAAGACAAAAAGGAAACGAAACCAAAAAAGTCAACAGCTAAAAAATCAAAAAATACAAAAGCAAAGAAAAACACTGACGAAGAAGATGAAGACGCAACATCTCTTTCTAGTGAAGACGATACAACAGCCTAAGGTGTAAAGGAGGAAAGAAATACATGAGTACAGGCCCTTCTTTTTCAACTAAAGACAATACGCTTGAATACTTTGTGAAAGCTTCTAATAAACACGGCTTTTCACTTGATATTTCATTAAATGTAAACGGCGCTGTGATTTCCGGTACCATGATTTCAGCAAAAGAATACTTTGATTACTTAAGCGAAACGTTTGAAGAAGGCAGTGAAGTGGCTCAGGCGCTAAGCGAACAATTCTCTTTAGCAAGCGAAGCTAGCGAATCAAACGGAGAAGCAGAAGCCCATTTTATTCATTTGAAAAATACAAAGATCTACTGTGGAGACAGTAAGTCCACTCCCTCTAAAGGAAAGATCTATTGGAGAGGGAAAATAGCAGAAGTAGACGGGTTTTTCTTAGGGAAGATTTCTGACACAAAAACGACGAGTAAAAAGAGTTAATAAAAAAACGGCGGGGTGATTGTCCCGCCGTTTTTTAGTGATGTGATGAGATGTGTAGCTTCTTTTTTCGATACATGAGCGGAGTCATCTTCATTTCTTTTCGAAACTGATTAATAAAATAGCTTGTACTATTAAATCCTACTTGATAGGCGACGTCCGTCACATTTGCTTCTGCTTGCTGCAGCATAACTAAGCTTTGCTGAATTCGATAGTTTAATACATAAGTCAAAGGCGATTTTTTTAACATTTTCTTAAAATATCGACAGCATTCAGAACGGCTCAATTGACCGGCTGTGGCAATATCATCGAGCGTAATCTTTTCAGCAAAGTGCAAATGAATCCAGTTAAGCATTTGCTTCATCCGCTGATTTTTGATCATTTCTTTTTCATTGTATTTCAGCTGCAAACCGTTAAGAATTAAATTTTTCCACAGTATGCTGAGTTCAGAGGCAATCTCTATTTCATAGTGGTGCGGCTGCTTATGAATCCATGTGTATATCTTATGTATAGACTCTAACACGTTATTCCCCCAGGCTTGCTTTGGACTGATGAATAAATGTGATAGATTTGTTGCATGAATGTAGGGATAAACGTAATTTGTAAAAAGCTCTTGCGGCACAAGAAAATGAGGAGAAACATTTAAACAAATGTACACGCAGCCGGATTTGTTTACGTCTTCAGTCATATGAAGACATCCGCTGTTAATAAACAGTCCGTAGCCTTGCTTTACAGTCACTGTTTTTTCGTTTATTTGAAAAGACCCATCACCTTTTATAACCAACACAAATTGAAGCTCATCATGCCAGTGAAGAGGGATGTAGCCGTTTATGTGATCACCGATTGTCGTTTGATAACATGCTACTGGCAGCTCAACGGTGCGATGGGTCGTTAGCTCTTTTAAGTTTTTATCAATTTTAAAATGGGCTGCTGGCATACACAGTCACCTCAATATATTTATATTTTTTAATGCAATATGCGTATTTTCTTCCCCGTTTTTCACTTATTATAACACTATTCTTATAATAAAAGTGAGGGATGAAAGATGAACAATCTCAGCAGAAAAAAAGGGTTCTTCTTTGTAACAACTGGTGCTATATGTTGGGGGATGGGAGGAACGGTTGCTCAAAAGCTTTTTCAAGAATTTGAAATCAGTGTAGACTGGCTTGTGTCAGTACGGCTGCTCATTGCGGGTTTTTTGCTGCTAATGATTTCATGTATGAAAAGTAATCGTTCTCACGTATTTGGAGTATGGAAGAACCGAAAGTCAGCTTTTCAGCTCGTCGTTTTTGCCATAGTTGGTATGCTTGCCGTTCAGTATACGTATATGGCTTCTATTAAGCATGGAAATGCAGCAGTAGCTACGCTGCTGCAGTATTTATCACCGGTGATGATTATCATTTATTTACTTTTGCGCAAGCAGTCTATATTTACGCGACAAGACGTCATCACTGTTCTGCTGGCACTGGGGGGCTGCTTTTTTTTATTAACAAACGGCTCTATTTCTCAGCTGTCTGTTCCTGTATCTGCCGTTGTTTGGGGAGTGTTATCCGGCGTAGCGGCTGCTTTTTATACGCTGTATGCGGTGCCGCTGATCAAAAAGTACAGTTCGCTGGTCATCGTTGGCTGGTCAATGGTAATTGGGGGAAGCGTAATGAGCTTTATTCATCCTCCTTGGGAAGCGTCAAGCTTATCACCAATAACCTGTGGATATATTTTATTTGTCATTATTTTTGGCACGATGCTTGCTTTTTGGTTTTATGTAGAAAGCCTGCAAAGTCTTTTACCTAAAGAAACGAGTTTGCTTGGAAGTTTAGAGCCTTTAGCCGCTGTTATTACAACCGTTGTTTGGCTGAAAGAGCCTTTTGGTTTTTATCAATGGATTGGCACAGCTTGTATTATTGGATTAGTTCTATTACTCACACGAACGAAACAAGCATCTTCTGAGACGACACTTTCAGCATAAATGGGGGCTTGCTAAAAGAAGAAGCAAACTAATGTCACTTTGCCGCCGAATCTGTAGAAACTCGTTTGACTTTTAAAATCTTTACATATTGAATAAACACTCTTTCTTTTGTAGAGACATTTAATTTAGCAAGTCTTGAGGCGTCATCTCGGTTTTTAGCAGATTCTATCACAAAAGTTCCTTTGATTTTGGCTTCATCTTTTAGAACGGAATACTGTATTTCAAATCGTTTTGCTTTCGTTTTCTGCATAGTGATTGATAAACTCCTTTGCCTGATAGATTGATGTATGGTTTGTTATGAAATAAGCTTCGATAAAAAGGAAGAAAAGAACGTAACATATACTACTAAATGAAATGCAGAGCGGCAGTGACTTTTATCACACCACAACCCAGTATTTCATCTTTTTACCAAAAAAGATAGGGTGTTTTACCGTCGCTGCTTATAAAATCTTTTATTCTTTCTGCTTGACCTAGAGTTAACTCTATGGTTTATCTTGTAGTAGTATCATTTCAAGGAGGGGCTTTATATGAAATATCATACAATTGCTAATACTGACTTACACGTATCAAATTTAATTATGGGAAATATGCGCTTAACAGAACTTTCTTTACAAGAAGCAGAGAAGCTAATCCGCACAGCAATGGAAGAAGAAATTAACTTTTTTGACCATGCTGATATTTACGGTCCTGATTATGTAGGACAATGCGAAGAGTATTTTGCAAACGCTATACAAATGAATTCAAGTCTTCGTGAGAAAATGGTGATTCAAAGTAAATGCGGCATTAACTCAGCGAAAAATTACTATGACTTTTCAAAGAAGCATATTATAGACTCTGTTAACGGCAGCTTAGAGCGTTTAAAAACAGATTACTTAGATCTTTTATTACTTCATCGTCCAGATCCGCTGATGGACCCTGAAGAAGTAGCAGAAGCGTTTAATGAGCTTCAAAGCAGCGGAAAGGTACGTCACTTTGGTGTGTCGAACCACAACCCAGCGCAAATTCAGCTGCTTGAAAAATATATCAACCAAAAGCTTGTCGTAAACCAAGTGCAGTTCAGCATCGCACATACGCCAATCATAGACTCTGGTATTTCCTTAAATATGGGCATCGACCAAGCTGTGAACCGCGACAGCAGCGTGCTTGAATATTGCCGTTTAAATGATATAACGCTTCAAGCATGGTCGCCATTCCAAAATGGATTTTTTGAAGGACCTTTCCTCGGCGATAAAGAGAAATTTGGAAAGCTAAACGAAGTGATTGATCGCATTGCAAGTAAATATAGCGTGACGAATACAGCGATTGCCGTTGCGTGGATCACAACGCATCCTGCAAACATCCAAGTAGTGCTTGGTACCACAAATATTCAACGTATGAAAGATGCAAGCAAAGGTTCAGAAATCAAGTTAACGCGCGAAGAGTGGTACGATATTTATAAAGCCGCTGGCAACATGGTGCCTTAAGCGCTGTAGTTCTTAAAATAAAGCAGGTAACTCCGTTCGGATATGGAACGGAGTTACCTGCGTTTTACGATAAGTAACTACTGGTTAAGATAGAAAAAAGTGCAGCAGCAGCTCAACTATTTTTGTGACGCCAAGACCTAATAAAAAGGCAATAAAACCGCCAATTACAATGGTAAACATCATATGAGCAGTATTCATCGTATTCATCCTTTCGGGTTTAAATATATGTTGCTTGCTGCTTGTACAAAAAGTCTGCAGCATAAAGAGCGCAATGAAGAAGACTATAAAAGAATAAATCCTCGAGATAGCTAGAGGTCAAGGCAAACTCATCATGTTTTTCTGAGAAGTTTAAGATACAGGAGGAAGCAGTATGACGTATACCATTTCACAAGTTGCAAAGAAATTGAACGTGACAATTTATACCATTCGCTATTATGATAAAGAAGGGCTTTTTCCATTTTTAGATCGTACAGCGTCAGGGAATCGTATTTTTAAAGAACAAGATATTGAATGGATCGATTTAATTTGCTGCTTAAAAAGCACCGGTATGCAAATCAAGGACATTCGGACGCTTATTGAAAACTGTACGCTTGAAAATGCTGTGCTTGATAAAAGTCTGCAAATGCTGATGGATCATAAAAAAGCGGTACAAAAAGAAATCGAAGAAATCCACCACAAGCTTGAGACTATTGATTATAAAATTAAGCACCTGCCGGAAATGTACGAGCGAATTGTTAACAAGCCTTCAAACTAAACAAAAAAGGAAGCGTAAAAATGATCGAAAAAGTAGTACTTCTCACTGCAGAGAATATGCAGCAGTGCATTAACTTGTATATGAATGTATTTACAAAAAAACCTTGGAATGAGCCGTGGACAGAGAAATCAGCTAGAGAAAGGCTGACTGATTTACTGAACACACCTAAATTTATGGGTTATTTATTTTATGACCAAGGAGATTTGATTGGAATGATTGCAGGTCACGCGAAAAAATCATACAGCGGTATGACCTTTTACGTGGCCGAGCTTTGCGTCAGCGCAAGCGTGCAGGGAAAAGGATATGGTTCAGCTATCTTAAGCCGGTTTGAGAATGAACTTCAAAGACACGATATCAACAGCTTGTATCTCTTGACGGCGACTGGAGGAGCTGCACAAGCTTTTTATGAAAGAAACGGCTATACTGTAAATGATCAGCGCGTTGTCTTGAAAAAAATGTTTGTTTAATGTTTAGCATCTACATAGAGCAGGAAGAGAGTTGCAGAGTGACTCTCTTTTTAATTAATCTTTTTATCTATTAATATGTAGAAGAAAAGGAAGTATGAACAAGAAAAACAAGGTGATGAGAAGAAGTAGACAAGAAACGGCAGATTAAAAAAATCCAGTTTTTCACAATGCTTAGTCTTATTATTATCCGGTTCATAAGCTCATTTAAAAACAGTGCCCATTATGTGGACACTGCTTTTTCATAATAAAGTGGAAAGCTAGCTTTTGGTAAAAAAATTAGTGGAAATGAAGCTGTTCATCATTATTTCTAATGATTAGCAACCGCCAAATCCTCCCCAGCAAGCACAGCCGATGATGATTAATAAAATGAATAATACGATGATTAAAGCAAAGCCACTGCCAAACCCGCCGCCGCCGTAACCGTAACCGCCATAACCACAGCCACCATAGAAGCCCATATATTTCACCTCCAAGTTCTGAGTACATTTTTAACATATGCCTGAAATGCAAAAGTGCTCCAAAAATATCCAATGATTTCAATGAAAATAAAAAAAGATAAGAAAATAAGATGGACACGGTACTTTTTTTCACTTTCTACATAGGATGAATCATCCCAAGATCTCATATATGAGCCCCCATGTTATAACGAAGCAGGCTAATACCACTTCCTCCTTAGCCTGCGTACATAATGAAGGAGAAGCCGAAGAATTTTTTCTTCGGCTTCTTATTTTTTACTATGAAATAAACACGTTAGTACTTTCCGTATACCATTCTAAGTCAGGATTTGCTTCTTTTTGTATGTATTAGGTACTAAAGAGAAATCAAGCTCATTTTCATATAAACCTAGTAATTTGCTTTTTTTCGTAATTCTTTTCCCTTATTTTCAGCATAACCCAGATATTTGCCCAAGACAGCGACTAGGTAAATGCATATTCTTGGGTGAAAGCAAAAAACAAAAAAACGGAGGTTTCTCTTATGAATTCAGAAATGCATTTTTTACCTACTATGTATTCTCAAGATCATCATCAACTTCAACACGCAGATGAAAGGTTTATTGGCAGACCGTTTGGCTTTGGCAGACCGTTTGGTTTCGGACGCCCGTTTGGCTTTGGCTTTGGCTTTGGAGGTCCATTTTTAGGAGGATTAGCAGGAGGGCTAGTAGCAGGCTCACTGTTATCACCATATGGCTATGGTGGCTACGGCTATGGTTACGGTGGTTATCCGTATGGTGGCTATGGCGGCTACGGCGGTTATGGCTTTGGCTGCGGCTGTTAAACGCAAGTAAAAGAAAAATCTCAGAAGAAGTATTTTTCACACCATTCTTTTCTATAAAGAAGTCTGTTTTGGAATGTAAGGCTTTATATCCATCCACAGTTAATCAGAGCGTGCACCCCACTCAATATAAAAAACCACTTGGTGATTTTCCAGGTGGTTTTTTATTTTTACATAGGGAAGAAATAAAAAAATAGCGGCAGAAAGAGATAAAGAAAAGATGTTAGAATTGTGCTTTTTGTTCTTTACATTACAGTAAGAAACGCTTACTATGTGAGAAAATGGAAAATATTAATGAAGCATTCTTTTTACACAACTTTCTGTGAGAAGTAAAAGAGGGAGAGACATAACATGATTGAAAGCCATACTATTTATTTACGCCCGTTAACTGTCAGCGATGCGCATGACAGCCTTCGGTTGCAAAATGACAATCGCGGCTTTTTTGAACAGTTTTCTATGATTCGAGAGCATTCTTTTTATACGTTAGAGAGCCAAGTAGAAAAAATTCAGCGTCACGAAGAGAATAGGAAAAACGATGAAGAATACTATTTTGGTCTTTTTCAAAAAGAGAATAATAAGTTGATTGGCACCATTAGTCTTTTTCAAGTGCTGCGCGGATCTTTACAAAGCGCGTTTATCGGCTATTTTCTAGATCAGCATCATAATGGAAAAGGGTACGCAACAGAAGCCGTAAAAGCACTTGTTGGCTATGCGTTTGAAGAGTTACATCTTCACCGCATTGAAGCCGGCGTCATGCCACGTAATTTGCCTTCTCAGCGCGTACTCGAAAAAGCAGGGTTTCATAGGGAAGGAATTGCTAGAAAAAATGTAAATATTAATGGCATATGGGAAGATCATCAAGTCTTGGCTATCCTTAACCCTAATGATGAAATAGAAGAAATAAACGAGTTCTTAAAATTTTGATATACGTTTTTACATTTAAAATTTATAATGAGAATAAGAGAATAGAACAGTCTATATTTAAATAGTAGGTGACTAAGGTAATGGAAGAGAGGAACATCAATGAAAAAGCCGTTTGGGATGTATTGCAGATGGCTAGCGAAGTAGTCGGAAGCAGGACGCTGTTTGTAGGGATTTTCGACGAACAATTTTCAGTTATGAAAGCCTTTAATAAAGAAGGGGGAAGCCTTGTAGAGGATGGACTGACGCTGCCGTTAGAGCTTGCGGTATGCAACTTAGTCACGTGTGATGAACCCCTTGTTATTCCCAATACAAAACGCGATGTTAGAACGTCTAATTTAGCCATCATTGATGGTGCCCGGGTAGGTTCTTATTTAGGAACGCCTATTGTGCTAGAAGACGGGAGAATGTTTGGTACCTTATGCGCGGTCGATCCGGATCCTTATCAGTTTAGCGAAAGTGAAATTCAAGGGTTAAACCGGCTGGCTGGTATTTTGTCTCATATTATTTATAAAAATCAAGCGGCTGTTTTGCCGAAAATTGAAGAGAAAATTCTGCAGCTTGATAAACTAGCGCTCGTAGGGCAGCTAGCAGCAGGGTTAGCGCATGAGATTCGAAACCCGATGCAGTCGGTGCGCGGTTTTATTCAATTTTTATTTAATGAAAATGAACAGGCAGAGCCTTTTCAAAAAATTGTTCTTGATGAACTGGATCGTATGAATGAACTCATTAACAACTTCTTGCTTGTCACGCAGCCAACAGCGCCTAAAAAAGAAATCGTATCGATTTTAGAAGTTATTCATGATACGGTTGCTTTTTTGAAAAGTGAAGCTGCGCTGTATAATGTCGAAATGAACGTAAGAATAGAAGGAGCCATTCCGCTTGTATCAATCGATCCTGCTCAAATGAGACAAGTGTTTATGAATCTTTTGAAAAACGCCATTGAAGCAATGGAGAAAAAGAAACGCGGCGAAGTAAATCTAATCATCAAACAATGGGAAGGTTGGGCTCTTATTGACATTCAAGATACCGGCTCTGGCATTCCGCTATCCATTATTAATAAAGTAGGAAATCCATTTTTCTCAACAAAAGATGGAACAGGCATGGGGTTAGGGCTTTCTATTTGTAAAACAATCATCAACGAGCATAACGGTAAGCTTGCGATTGAAAGTGATGAGAACGGGACAGTGGTGAGGGTGAAGCTGCCTTTGACGCTTTAAGATAAAACAAAAAAGAAAGGAGAGCAAGCACTCATCCTTTCTTTTTTTTGCTGACGTTTTTAATATGCTGAACTGTCTTCAATCCAGTATTCATAGTCTTCCGCATCTTTTTTATTTAACTTTTTGCCGTTGATGTAAATTTTGTCCCACTCGTAAATTTGTTTATCCAAATAAACGTTAAACACAATGCGTACATGCTCTTTTTCTGTATAATCGTAGCCGGTAAATTGTACAACGTGATGACGGCCTTCTTTTTTAATATAGGTCCATTTTGGATGATCGTTGTACGTTTCAAGCGTAATTGCTTCGTCGCCGTAGCGAACTACATCTTTAATATTCGTTTTTGTTGGTAAAAATGATAATCCCGCTCCGACTCCAAAAGTAATCACAAGCGCCAAGATACTTAAACCAATAGCAATTCCGATGTGAGTGCCGCCTTTTATTTGCAAATAAGCTTCTTTCCGCTGCTCCGGCTGAGCTTCGGCTCGAGCTAACACGTTTTTAACGTGCTTATAATACCAGCGGTTGGCACATAGCCCTGTAATAAGTGAAGCACCGCCGAACACAATTGCATCGGACCACTCTGGTATGTCTACAAAGCACAAAAGGGAAAACCAAATTACTTCAATAAGCGATAAAATAAAAAAGTGCTTATACATTTTTCGGTATGCAAACCAAGCGCTTGTCAGAAAAAAGGCTGCCCAGTTCCACGTGTTATTTTTAGCTGGATTGGCTGTTTTTCCCCATTTTAAATCATAATACGACGTATTCGTTCGAACTACTTTATGCTCTTCTTCAAAAGGAACGAGTTTATTTACTGCTTGTTCTTCCATTTAAAACACCTTTCATTGGTTATAATCTATCATCTAAAATGACTCTATTATTATACATTATTTCTAGTATTTTTCTATTCTTCCTTAAATTATTTTTAAAGTAAGAATATTTACACTGTGGATTTTTCAACAAGAACTTTCACAAACAAGAAGAATATGGTAGATTTGAAGAAAAAGGAGCTGCTCGCACATGAATAGTTTAAAGAAAGCCCTGCACCAATCGTGGTCAATTCATTCAAGCACCAAGTGGACGGCTGACAATCCTTCCAAGGGACAGTGCGGCGTGACGGCGCTTGTCGTTCAAGATCTAAAAGGAGGAGATATCTTAAAAACGCCGTGTAAAGCAGGATGGCATTTCTATAATCAGCTCGATGAACAACGCTGTGATTTTACACAAGAACAATTTCGTGAGCCTCTCCATTATGCAGACATTTTGTCCAGTCGGGAAGAAGCGTTTATGGATACGAATAAGGAGCAATATGAAGCTTTAAAGAAAAAAGTAATGACCTATTTCATACATAAAAATTCGCTTTAGAAAGGAACACATAAATGAAAAGTATTCAGTATTCCATTGTTGATGTATTTGCACAGAGAAAATATACCGGAAATCAGCTCGCTGTTTTTCAAGACGCCGGAAGCCTTTCAGATAAAGACATGCAGCAAATTGCTAAAGAAATTAATTTCTCTGAAACGACGTTTATTACGTCGACTTCTCCACAAAAAGGAGAATATGACGTGCGGATTTTTACGCCTAATGAAGAAGTGCCGTTTGCAGGCCATCCGACGCTCGGAACCGCTTATGTTATTCGAGAGGAACTAGAAGAAAAAGATACAGAGGAGCATACTCTTCATTATAAAGCAGGTCCTACGCCCGTTACATATGATGAACAAAAAGATGTACTATGGATGAAGCAAGGTCAGCCGACGTTTGGGAAAGTGTTAGATAAAAAGCAAGTGGCGGATGTGTTAAACCTTGATGAATCTTATATCAATATGCGTTTTCCCGTTCAAGAAGTATCCACCGGTCTGCCGGTCATCCTTGTCCCGTTAACATCATTAGAAGCAGCTAAAGAGATAAACGTAGACAAAGAAAAATATTTCAAACTGATAGAAAACACGGAAGCTAAAGCGATTATGGTCTTTTCACCGGAAACCTATCACGAAGATCATCACTTAAACGTACGAGATTTTGCCGACTACTACGGTGTTCCAGAAGATGCAGCAACCGGCAGCGCCAACGGCTGTTTGGCAGCGTATTTAGTTAAATACCGTTATTTAAATCAGACCGTGATTGACATATGTGTAGAACAAGGATACGAAATAGGAAGACCTTCACTGCTGTATGTAAAAGCTAGTTATGACGGAGAGGCTTTTCACATTAAAGTAGGCGGAAAAGTAGAGATGATTGCGCGCGGTGAATGGATTTTGTAACAAGCTGTTCATCTGCTGTTCACAATAAATCCTTATCCTAATAAAAACGCAATATGACCACGGCGTTTGGTTACACTAGTAAACAGATAGATACTGAAAGAAGAAATGATGGCGGCCAAAAGGCCGCCATTTTAAATGGTTGATAAAAGGAGTGGCAGAGGAAATGATTCACATTTTACTGGCGGATGACGATGAGCATATGCGGCAATTAGTTCGTCACTATTTGCAGCTTGAAGGCTATATGGTGCATGAAGCAAAAGACGGAGAAGAAGCTTCGGGTCTGCTTGCTAAGCAGCACATTCATTTAGCGGTTGTCGATATTATGATGCCTCATAAAGACGGATATGAAGTTTGCGAAGAAATACGCAGCTATTATGATTTTCCCATTATTTTATTAACGGCAAAAGACCAGTTAGAAGACAAAGAAAAAGGCTTTTTAGCAGGAACGGATGACTATGTGACAAAGCCGTTTGAACCAAAAGAATTGATTTTCCGAATCAAAGCACTGCTTCGCCGGTACGAAGTGGTAAATGAAAAAATGATCGTGCTGAACAACACCTCTATCGACCGAAAAAGCTATGAAGTGCACTGCAACGGGCGACTGTTAATTCTTCCAATGAAAGAATTTGAATTATTAGCTCAGCTTGCGAGCTATCCAGGAAGAATTTTCACAAGAGAAGAATTAATTCATCTGATATGGGGAGCAGATTTTAACGGAGATAACCGCACAATCGATGTACACGTAAAAAGGCTGCGCGAGAGGTTTGAACATACCGATGATTTTGTCATTAAGACGATTCGAGGAGTCGGCTATAAGCTTGAGGTGACGGCAAAATGAAGACACTCTATTTGCGGATTGTCCTGACGACAATTGCTGTAATGGTATTTAGCAGTCTCCTAGCGTTTATTTTAGCAAACGTTTATTATCAGTACAGCTTAAAACCTTATAACGATCAAAAGCTTACGCGTATGGCAAAAGACATTGCGAGCTTTTACGAAAGCAATAGGGGCGTGGATCAACAAGCTTATTTACAGCATATTAGTAAATTAGGCTATCAAATATATGTGGTGGACAGCAGCGGACATGGGACGTTTTACGGACGGGAATTTAGAAATCAGCGCTTAGAAAAGAGTGCTGTCAAACAAGTGCTGGACGGAAAAATGTATCACGGAATTGCAAACTTTCCTTCACAGGTGTTTGTGACGGGGTTTTTTGATAATGTGTTAGCCAATACCATCGGCGTGCCCTTAAAAGGAGAGAGTAATAAGCAGCAAGCGCTGTTTATTCGCCCAGATATTCAGCTGCAGTTCGGGGAAATGCGCATTTTTTTCTCGGTTATTTTATTGCTGATGATTGTATTAAGTATTTTATTTGTGCTTATTAGTACGCGTTATTTAGTAAAACCAATTGTCAAGCTAACGGAAGCGACAAAACAAGTGGCAAAAGGAAAATACAACGTCGAGCTGTACGTAAAGCGCCGAGACGAAATCGGCGCGCTTGCTTCACATTTTTCCGAGATGGCTAAAAGTTTAGAGCAGCTTGAAGAGATGCGCCAAGAATTTGTATCCAACGTGTCACATGAAATTCAGTCTCCGCTAGCGTCCATTCAAGGGTTTTCGAAAACGCTCCGTTCTGCACATCTTTCTGATGAACAGAGAAATGAGTATCTGTCTATTATTGAAGAAGAAAGCCGGCGCATGTCGTCGCTCAGCAAACAGCTGCTTACGCTTGCTTCACTTGATAAAGAAAGTCAGCATATCGACAAAAGCACGTTTGATGTTGCAGCTCAAATCAAGCAAGTGCTGTTTATGACGGAGTGGAGCTGGCGTGAAAAAGAGCTGGCCATTGAAATGGATCTTCCTTCAACGATGATTTCAGGCGATCAAAAATTGCTTCATCAAGTGTGGATAAATTTGATTACAAACAGCGTAAAGTTCACGGAAGAAGGAGGAACGCTGTCTCTTCGCGTTCATATGGAAGACACGTATTGCCACGTGGAATTTCAAGATACGGGAATCGGCATGTCAAAAGAAAGCCTCCCGCATATTTTTAATCGTTTTTATAAAGAAGATAAAGCAAGAAGCCGGACGGAAGGAAGCAGCGGTCTTGGTTTAGCGATTGTGAAGCAAATTGTCGAAATGCACGGGGGCTCCATTCACGTTGAAAGCAAAAAAGGAAAAGGCAGCACCTTTCACGTTTATCTTCCGAAAATGTAATGAGCCGTTCATCTTCCATTCATTTTCTATTTTTATACTTTAAATAGAATTAAAAAAGGAGATGAAAGAAAGATGTTTTTGGCTTTACGTGAATTAAAACATGCGAAGCTGCGCTACTTACTCATTGGCGTGATTATGGTGTTAATTGTATGGCTTGTGCTTTTTGTATCAGGCTTAGCAAAGGGGCTTTCCTCTGACAATGCTTCAGCTGTTCAAGAAATGAAAGGAAATTACGTTGTACTTCAAAAAGAAGCGGATCAGCGCCTGACGCGCTCTGTTTTATCAGCAACCAAAACAAAAGATATTCAGCAAATCAGCGGCAAGAAAAAAGCTGAGCCGCTTGGCGTTACGATGACGGCTGTTATAAATGAAGGAAAAGAGAAAAAAATAGACGCCTCGTTTTTTGCCGTAAGCACAAGCGGCTTTTTAGCTCCGAACGTAACGGAAGGGAAGATGATTACAGAGAATTCTGAACATGAAGCCGTGGCGGACTCTTCGCTAAAAGAAGAAGGAGTAAAGCTCGGTGATACGATAAAAGATAAGGCTTCAGGAAAAAGCTTTACAATTGTTGGTTTTACACAGAATCAGTCGTTTAGTCACGCGCCTGTCATTCATATTAATATTAATGAATGGAATACGCTTGGAAGCACAGGTGCTTTTAACGCAGTGGTATTAAACACGAATGATAAACAAGCACATGCTCTTCAAAAAAAGGTAGCTGACATTGACATAATCAGTAAAGATGAAGCGTTAAAAGGAATTCCAGGTTATCAAGAAGAGCAGGGATCGCTTTTAATGATGGTCGCGTTTCTTTTTATCATTGGAGCTTTTGTATTAGCCGTTTTTTTCTATGTAATGACGCTTCAAAAAATGAATCAATTTGGTGTGTTAAAAGCCATAGGGGCAAAGACAAGCTATTTAGCGCGGACGATTTTATCTCAAGTCGTTGTCTTAACTTTATGCAGCCTTGTTATTAGTATTGGGCTGACATACGGAGTAGCTGCCGTATTGCCGGATTCCATGCCGTTTGACTTAGACCTGTCGCTAATCGCAGGCTGTTCGGCGCTGTTTGTAGCTGTTTCTGTACTAAGTTCATTATTATCGCTGTATCGCGTAGCAAAAGTAGATGCGGTTGAAGCGATTGGGAGGGCTGTTTAATGAGTGAAGAAAAATTAGTTTTAGAATGTGTTAGCAAGTCTTTTGGAGGCGGAGAGAACTCTGTAGTTGTGTTGAGTGACCTATCGCTCCGTGTCAAAGCTGGAGAGCTTGTGGCTATTGTAGGTCCTTCTGGTTCTGGGAAAAGTACCTTTTTATCGATTGCAGGGGCGCTGCTTTCAGCGTCTAGCGGACGCGTGATTATTGATGGGGATGAGATTAATAAAATGTCTTCAGCGCAAATGAACAGCATCCGCTTGAAGAAAATCGGCTTTATCTTTCAATCAGCTAATTTAATCCCGTATTTAACGGTTCGCGATCAGCTGCTTCTTGTAACCGAACTAGAAGGAAATCGAAATAAAGAAGCAAAAAAAAGAGCGGATCATTTGCTCGAAAAGCTGGGACTTGCTCACCGCAAGCATCACTATCCTGAAAGTTTATCGGGAGGAGAGCGCCAGCGGGTAGCGATTGCAAGAGCGTGGATGAATAACCCTGAAATTATATTCGCAGACGAGCCTACGGCAAGCTTGGATTCAGAGCGAGGAAGAGCAGTCGTGCAAATGCTCGCAGATGAAGTAAAGCTGAGGGGGAAGTCAGCTGTAATGGTTACCCACGACCAAAGAATGCTGGATTTATGTGATCGTGTTGTGTGGATGGAAGATGGAAAATTAGTAGAATCAAATAGCGTAAAAGCCTAAAAAAAGAGGTTAAAACAAAATATTTTAGTTGAAATGACATGCGAACTAATGATCAAAATTATTGATTGATAGTTCGTATTTTTTTGTTGTTATGGTGAACGGACCTTTCATTTGTTTAGTTGCTTCTGGCTGTTGATTGGAGGGCAGGGCGAAGACTTCTTCGGGAAAAGCGGAAGGGATGAGACCCCGCAGGAGCCCAACCGACGAGGAGGCTCATCGGCCGTCCGCGGAAAGCGAAGCCTTGCACGGAAATCAGCAGCGGTGTACCAAGCAGACGCACTTTCTTGTTCTTTGTTAAATAAGTTAATTTCTCCTGTGGTTTCCAATCCATAGCCCCTGCCGTTTCTAATGATGTTCCAATTCTGCCCCTGCAGCATCACTTCGTTAGTAGATTAGTTAGTTATTCATATTCCATTTCATTAAAAAGCGTGTAGTGAAAATAAAACAATGCTATTTAGAAAGGAAGAAAGTAAGAAACAGGAAATAACAGAACAATGAAGAAATAGTAAAAAGGTGATGAAATGATGAAGAAACGGAAGACAGCTGCATGTGGACTTATCATGGCAAGCTTTACAGGATGTTCGAGCAGTGGATTTCTTGAAGAATCCCCGCCAAAAGCGTATCTCGAAGCAAACAACCACCTTTATGAAACAAAAGTTGGCACATACTGCTGGAAAGAGACGTGTGTGGATAAAGCAGGCCCTTTAGAATTGTTAAAAACAGAAAAGCCTATTGAAGTTAAAGCAAATGAACCGCTAGCGCTTATTATCAAACAAAAGCCGCAGCCTAACGAGAGGCATATGGTACAAATACAAAACAAAAATGAAGTGGACGTACCACTAAAGAAAAATAAGATGAAAGCACCTTCTGAAAGAGGTACTTACTACTACTCATATTCAGTATGGTGGATGGATAAAAATCAAAAAAATGTATCCAATGGAGATGCGTTGTACGCGTTTGTGCTGGAAGTGAAATAAGGAGAGAGCATATGCAAAACCCCTATTATTCTCATTGTACCTATGTGCGCTGGAAAAACGACGGTCAGTGAAATGGTGGCAAAAAAACTAAAGATTCCTCAGTGCTCAATGGATGAAGTGCGATTTTCCTACTATCACGAGATAGGATTCAGCAAAGAAACACAGCAACATATTCGAGAAAAACAAGGATTTCAAGGCATGTACGCCTATTGGAAGCCGTTTGAAGCCTATGCCGTTAAAAGAATACTAGAAGAGTACAAACATGCGGTAATTGATTTTGGCGCCGGCCACTCGGTGTATGAAGACATAAAGCTGTTTCAACAAGTGGAAAAGACCTTAAAACCTTACCAGTCTCTTTTTTTACTGCTTCCAAGTGCTGACAAAGAAGAGTCCATACAGATATTGCATCAAAGACTCCATCAAGTAACGGATGACAAAGACGTCTTTGAACTTAACAAACATTTTGTAACGCATCCATCAAATCAAAAGTTGGCAAAGCAAACGATCTACACAAAGGAAAAGTCAGCAGATACCGTAGCGGAAGAAATTATTTCATCTATATCAAAGGAGTGAAAGCAATGATTACAAAAGTCGGTCAAATTATGGTATATGTAAACGATCAAGATCAAGCGTTAAAATTTTGGAAAGACAAAATGGGATTTCAAGTTATTTCCGAACAAGATAATGAACAAGGCATGAGGTGGATTGAGCTGGCACCGGTAGCGGGTGCCGAAACAACCATTATCCTTCATAACAAACAGCTAATAGCAAAAATGCAGCCAGAATTAAATGTTGGGACTCCTTCACTGATGTTTTTTACAGAGAATGTGGATGAATTATACAGAGATTTAACAGCTAAAGGCGTAACGGTGGGAGAAATCGTATCTATGCCTTCAGGAAAAGTCTTTAACTTTTCAGACAGTGAAGATAATTATTTTGCAGTTATGGAAAACACGAATAATAAATAGAGCAAAAATAAAAAACACCGGGAGCATATATATTGTCTCGGTGTTTTACAGGCAAAGCAGGATAAGTTACTTTTCATTTTCATCTGCTGAATGGCAGTAGCAATAATATTCTTTATAAATTTACTCCTTTTCTTCATTATTCAACGCTATGATTGTACAAATGTGTATTAAGATTCGCTTTAAGTTTCTAGAATGTAATAAGCCATTTCATAAATCAAGGAGTAATGCCTCTCATGATAAAACTAATAGGAAAAAAAGTGTTGCTAAGAGAAGCGACACAAGAAGATGCTAATACGCTCTATTACTGGAAATATGAAGAGAAAAAACAAGAAGCGAAAAAATGGAATGCTCCGTACATATCAGATCGAAAGCTTACGAAAGAAAAGTATATGAATTCACGGGAAGAAGAGTATGAGATTTATCCATCAGTTCCCCGAATGCTTGCGGTTATTATTGATGAAACAGCTGTGGGAACAGTGAACTGTTACTGGGTGGACAAACGTACAAACTGGCTGGAAACTGGAATTGTCATTTACGATTCAGACTATTGGAGCGGAGGATATGGATCAGAAGCTTATGGTATGTGGATCGACTTTTTATTTGAGTTTACACCTTTGCATAGACTCGGCATGTCTACGTGGTCAGGCAATATCAGAATGATCAAAACAGCGGCAAAAATAGGTATGAAAGAAGAAGCGAGAGTCAGAGAAGCACGTATCGTAAACGGTGAATATTTTGATAGCGTCAAAATGGGAATTCTGCGAAGAGAATGGAACAAAAAGATGAAGCAGGAGCTCTAATACCCTGTGTGCTATGTTTTCATTGTATAGAATGTTTTCCTGTAAACGTTTGTTTTTTATCCATAATTGAACTAGGCAGTTTAGTTTGATATATCCTAATACGGGGAATAGAGGGAAGACGGGGACGTGTAAGATTTTTATATAATTTAAAACTTCTTCCTTCATGAACGGAAGAAGTTTTTCTTATGTGAAATTATGTCATATGTCAAATCTAGCATGTATAAGATAGAAAAGAGGCAATATAGCCGTACTCTCTCATACTACAAAAAAGTTATAGCCAAGCTGTGCGTATCTTTATGAAAGAATGCACTTATGGCAGAGAGAATGATAGTTGCGATGGAGGTAACTAGATGAACGTTGATGGAGAAAATAAAGTTCCTCATTTTTATTCACTGCGGTCTGTTTCGCAAAAATTATTTGAGGTTATTACCAAACAGCTGAATGTCAGCACAACGTACGTAACTAGAAGAGGAGAAACAGCGATGACGGTCCTCAGCTCATATAACGAGAAGGAAGAGATTATTCCTGAAGGATACAGCGTTGAATACGGAGGTACATACTGCCGCTTAATCATTATGAATGACGGAGACGTTATGCATACGGCAAATCTGATGAAGGATGCCGTTACCAGACAGCTAGAAGTAACGAATCAATTGCAGGTAAAAGGTTTTTTAGGTGTTACATTAAAAGATTTAAAAGGAAATGTATTTGGAACACTCTGTGTAATGGACAAGGAAGAAAAAGAATTTTCAGGAGAAGATATCGCTTTTTTACAATCAATGGTAGGTATCTTATCCCATATGATCGATCTGGATGAAACACGATATCAGATGGGATTTTTAAGTGTCCCAATTATTCCGATTACAGAAGGTGTTTCGATTCTTTCTCTTCAAGGTATTATTGATAAAGAGCGTGCGGATCAGATTATGACAGATGTGCTTCACGATGCAGCTCATAATGAAATAGATTACTTTATCATTGATTTATCGAAGCTGCTTCTGAGAGAAAAAGAGTTTCCGAATTTCTTCTTTAAAATGATTACAGCACTTCAGCTCATGGGCGCTCAAGCAGTTATAACAGGTGTAACGCCCACATTTGCGAAAGAGCAAATTAAAAATCATGATTTGAGAAACTTACAGTTAAAAGTCGTGAAAAATATTCAACAAGCTCTTCAATGTGTGGGGTATAACTTAATCAAAACATGAAGCAAGCCTTGGCTCTATCAGCCAGGGCTTATTTTTGTGTATGTATATAATTCAATACGAAACGAAAAAAACAAGCTGGTATGCTCAGAAGATGTGAAAGCATCAAATGCAGCATAAAGTGAATATAGATAAAGAATATAACTTCATTGAAGCCTTGCGTGATGATCATTACGCATCTTTTGGTGGTGTAAGAAATAGCCGTGGGAGAGGCCTGCGTATGGCTGATGATCTTTTTTGTTGTATGCAAAAACATCATGGGGGGAAATACATGCGAGTAAACTTCAAAAGGTCCGCACAAACAGATGTGAATATGAAAAAGAAACAGCGGAGAACACTTCAGTCCACGTTAAACACAATAGGGATACTTATGTTTATTGGAATTTTGATCAGGTGGTGGACCGTGCCGTTCGCCGTTAGTAAGGATCTCCGAATTTACTATAATCAAAATTTTCAAATGACATTGAATGAGTGTAAAGAGTTTCTTGCGTTTATTTTATGCGCAGCAGGCGTGTATGTTACTTTAGTCAACGTCTACTTTTTAGGCAAAACAGGTAGAAAACTAGTCTATACTGTTCTTGTTTTACTTGCTGTTTTTAACCTCTATATGATGCTTACACTTCTTATTATAGCCGCGCATTAAAGGTAAAGCTAAAGCGTGCGTGTAGCTTAAAAGAAAGAGGTCAACTTCTTCTTTTTCCTTTGAATCATTTTACAATTTTTCTATGTAAAAAACAGATAGGTTTTCAAACATATTCATTGGTTGAGCTTTCATATCACTCCCACCTTTTGTTATTTTTGCCTGACACATATGTATATTCTTAGTTTCATACAATTCCATCAAATTCATTAAAGCAATTTTATTTTCTAAATTCAACTAAAAAGTATTTGTGTTATTTTTCCATAAATTATCTAAGATCAGCTGTTATAAGGTTTGAAGAAAAAAAGAAAATTGAAATGATTTTTTACGAGTCTAATATCTTGACGAAAAAATATTTCAGGATTAAGATACGTTACATAAAGTAACAAGTGAAAGAAAAGTTACTTTTAAACATTATATTTTCCCTAACAGGAGGAAGAGATATGGAAGCGATGACTTTTGTTTTATTCGGTTCAACAGGTGATTTAGCGAAACGTAAAATTTATCCTGCACTCTATAATTTATTTGTAGACGGGAAAATTCCTAAATCAATTTCTGTTATTGGCCTAGGCAGAAGGGAGATGCCCGATGCTGATTTTCAGGGGAAAGTAAAGGAATCGATTCATACTTTTTCACGCCGCGTCGAAAAGGATTCGTCTCTTATGCAGCATTTTCTTTCAGCTTTTCGCTACAGCCAATTAGATGCAACGAATGATGAAGACTATAAAAGTCTATTAAATTTGGTAGAAGCACGCGAAGCAGAACTAAACATTCCAAGCAATCGAATGTTTTATCTCTCCGTTGCACCGGAATTTTTCGGTACGATTGCCGAGCATATTAAAGACAGTGGCTTAGGTGCTACAAAAGGTTGGAAACGGTTAATTATTGAAAAACCATTTGGTCATGATTTACAATCAGCTCGACAATTAAACCAGAACTTAAGCAAAGCGTTTAAAGAAGAGGAGATTTACCGCATTGACCACTATCTTGGCAAGTCGATGGTGCAAAATTTAGAAGCGCTCGAATTCGCTAATCCTATTCT
Source organism: Priestia megaterium (assembly GCF_023824195.1). Lineage (NCBI taxonomy): Bacteria > Bacillati > Bacillota > Bacilli > Caryophanales > Bacillaceae > Priestia > Priestia megaterium. The sequence goes on along the minus strand of NZ_CP085442.1, from coordinate 3,294,462 downwards.
TCAATCGCTATGGAATAACGAGCATATTGCGAATATACAAATTACAGCTAGTGAAACGGTCGGAGTAGAGGAAAGAGCAAGCTATTACGACCATTCAGGAGCCATTCGAGATATGGTCCAAAATCACATGCTGCAAATGTTGATGATGACGGCCATGCACTTACCGGCTCACATTAGCGCCGATGATATTCGAAATGAAAAAATAAATGTGTTAAAAGCGCTTCGTCCGCTTGTAAAAGAAGATATGGATTTAGACGTTGTTCGAGGTCAATATGAGGCTGGAGAAATAAACGGGGCTTTAGTGACGAGCTATGTAAATGAGCCCGGTGTTTCAGCATCTTCCCAAACGGACACATTTTTAGCAGCCAGATTATATATCGATAATTCGCTTTGGAAAGGCGTTCCTTTCTACATTCGTACAGGAAAAAGAATGGCGGAAAAAGCAACCCGAATTGTCATTGAATTTAAAGACTCGTTAAAAGAGCTTTACTTAGAAAAAGGAGAAACACCATCTCCAAACCTTTTGATTATTGAAATTAACCCGCATGAAAATATTACGCTGCAATTGAACAGTAAAAACCCATTTAATCATGGTCATCTTGAGCCTGTACAAATTAATTTTACAGGTCAGCAAGAAGGTGCACCGGAAGCATATGAGCGTCTCATTGCAGATGCATGTGCCGGAGATTCTACATTTTTTGCTCACTGGAAAGAAGTAGAGCTAGCATGGGAATGGATTCAGCCGCTTCTGGAAGCGTTTGAGGAAAATACTGTGCCTCTTTATAGATATGCTGCTGGTTCACAAGGACCTGATGCAGCAAACGCACTTTTAGAAAAAGACGGTTTTAAATGGTGGTTGGATGAAGAAACAGCGAGCCAATCACGCGAAGTGCAGCCAGTTTAATACAAACAAAGCGAAAGAAGGATGACACATGAGTACCAACATAGACACACTTGCAGTTAATACGATTCGCACCCTGTCAATTGACGCGGTGAACGCAGCCAATTCAGGCCACCCTGGACTTCCGATGGGAGCTGCTCCGATGACCTATGCGCTATGGGCGAATCACTTACAGCATAATCCGGCAAATTCAAGCTGGTTTAACCGAGATCGTTTTATTTTGTCAGCGGGGCATGGTTCAAGCTTGCTGTATAGCATGCTTCATCTAAGCAGATACAATGTATCAATAGATGATTTAAAAAGTTTCCGCAAGCTACAAAGTAAAACACCGGGACATCCTGAATTTGGCCATACGGATGGTGTGGAAGCAACGACAGGGCCTTTAGGTCAAGGAATTGCAAATGCAGTCGGAATGGCAATGGCAGAAGCGCACTTAGCGGCGAAATTTAATCAGCCAAATTTCCCCGTCATTGATCACTATACGTACACGTTAGTAGGAGATGGCGACTTGATGGAAGGCATCTCTTATGAAGCGATGTCAATGGCTGGACATATGAAGCTTGGCAAACTTATCGCTTTATATGACTCCAACGATATTTCGTTAGACGGGGAATTAAATCTTTCATTTAGCGAAAATATCCAAAAAAGAGCGGAATCTGCAAACTGGCAGTATTTGCGTGTAGAAGATGGAAATGACGTAGATGAGATTACAAAAGCAATCGAAAAAGCTAAGCAGCACAAAGAACAGCCAACACTCATAGAAGTGAGAACAATTATTGGATACGGAAGTCCGAAAGTAGCAGGAACAAATAAAGCACACGGCAATCCGCTTGGAGCAGAAGAAGCAAAAGCAACAAAACAAGCCTACGGCTGGGTGTCTGAAGAAAACTTCTATGTTCCAGAAGAAGTAAAAGAACATTTTGAAAGCTTAGCAAAAAAAGGGATGAAAACAGAAGCTGAGTGGAACAAACTATTCGCTTCTTACCAAAAAGAATATCCTTTACTTGCAGATGAATTAGAACGTGCCATCACGCGCGAAGCGTTAATTGAAGTGAATGATATTTTAACATTTTTATCAGAAAAAGCGGTTTCGACTCGCGTTGCAAGCGGAGAAGCTATTAACTATTTCACTAAATCTGTGTCATCTATTTTTGGAGGAAGCGCTGATTTATCGCATTCCACGATGACGGACATTAAAGAAGAAGGCCCTTACGCACCCGGATATTTCGGTAATCGAAATATTTATTTCGGAGTACGTGAACATGCAATGGGAGCGGCCGGTAATGGAATGGCTCTTCACGGCGGAGTGAAGCCGTTTGTCAGCACGTTTTTTGTTTTTAATGATTACTTGCGTCCAGCAATTCGCTTAGCCGCACTGCAAAAGCTGCCGGTCACATATGTGTTTACCCATGATTCGCTTGCAGTAGGAGAAGATGGACCAACTCATGAGCCCGTTGAACATTTAGCTTCTCTTCGCGCAATTCCGGGGCTTACAGTTATTCGTCCGTCTGATGCAAACGAAACAGCAAGCGCTTGGGCTTACGCGCTTCAGCAAATGGAAGGTCCTGTAGCCTTAGTGCTTAGCCGTCAAAATTTGCCTGTATTTGAAGAAACAAAACGAAATATCAACGACTTATCTAAAGGAGCCTATGTGTTAACAGAAACAAACGATAAGCCGGAGCTGATTTTCATCGCTACAGGTTCTGAAGTAGCGCTAGCGGTCAGTGCTAAAGCTCAGCTAGAGCGTGAAGGCGTAGCTGTTCGAGTTGTAGCAATGCCTAGCTGGGAGCTGTTTAACAAACAGTCAAAAGAGTATCAAGAGCGTATCTTGCCTGAGTCTGTTTCAAAACGAATCTCTCTAGAAATGGGAATTTCACTTGGCTGGGAACGTTTTGTAGGGCCAAAAGGAAAAGTATTAGCAGTTGACACATTTGGTGCTTCAGGAACCGGAGCTGATGTTATGAAGCTATTTGGATTTACAGAAGAAAATGTAGTGGCACAAGCAAAAGAATTGCTAAAGGCTTAAATAAGAAGATGAAAAGATAAATAGAAGGAGCTGTTCACATGAAAGTAGGATTAGTTGGTTTAGGGAAAATGGGGATTAACTTAGGACAAAACTTATTAGATCAGCGTCATGACGTTGTAGCATTTGACGTAAATTCAAAAGCAGTCGAACAAATGAAAGAGTACGGAGCTTTAGGGGCATCAAGCTTGCAAGAGCTTGTGCGGTCATTAGAAACGCCCAGAGTCGTATGGCTGATGGTTCCTCATACGGTTGTTGATTCTGTTATAAGTGAAATTACGCCTCTTTTAGCTGAAGGAGATATCGTAATTGAAGCTGGAAACTCTCATTATAAAGAATCAATTGGACGTTATAACGAGTTAAAAGAATATAAAATCAGCTTTATGGATGTTGGAACATCCGGCGGAATGGAAGGCGCTCGTAACGGAGCTTGCTATATGATTGGCGGAGATCGTGAAGCGTGGGAAATTGTTGAACCAATTTTCCGGGATACAGCAGTAGAAAACGGATATCTATACGCTGGCGGTGCAGGCAGCGGCCACTTTTTAAAAATGGTTCATAACGGCATCGAATACGGTATGATGGCTGCGATTGGTGAAGGATTTGAAGTCCTTGAAAAAAGCCAGTTCGACTATGACTACGCAAAAGTGGCGAGAGTATGGAACAACGGGTCTGTTATTCGTTCATGGCTAATGGAATTAACAGAAAATGCATTCTCTAAAGATGCGAAACTAGATGGCATCAAGGGAGTTATGAATTCTTCTGGTGAAGGAAAATGGACGGTAGAAACGGCTCTAGACCTTCAAACAGCTACCCCGGTTATTGCCATGTCTTTACTAATGCGCTATCGCTCTCTTGAAGATGATACGTTTACAGGAAAGGTAGTTTCTGCGCTTCGAAACGAATTTGGCGGGCATGCAGTAGAAAAGAAATAACAAGTGAAATAGTGGGTATAGTAAAAAAAACTAATGGAGGAATGAAAAGATGAAATTTTTTATTGATACTGCAAATCTTGACGATATTAAAAAAGCATATAAAGTGGGCGTTTTATCGGGAGTCACAACAAACCCTTCTCTTGTGGCAAAAGAAGGCGTAAAGTTTGAAGATCGTATCGAAGAGATTTTAAAAACGGTGCCAGAAGTAGAATCCGTTTCAGCAGAAGTGACGCCAGATGCGGAAACAGCAGAAGAAATGATTGCGCAGGCAGAAGAATTAATTAAAATCAACGGCGGAGACCAAAACATTACGATTAAGCTTCCAATGACAATCGCTGGGTTAGAAGCAACTCGCTACCTTGCTAAAAAGGGCGTAAAAACAAATGTAACGCTTATTTTCACTGTAAACCAAGCGCTTTTAGCAGCTCGTGCAGGTGCAACATATGTATCTCCGTTCCTTGGTCGCCTTGATGATATTTCAGAAGACGGCGTACAGCTTGTGGCTAAAATTGCCGAGCTGTTCCGCATTCAAAACATCGACTCTCAAATCATTGCGGCTTCTGTAAGACACCCGGATCACGTTACACGCGTAGCTCTTGCCGGAGCTCATATTGCAACCATTCCGTATTCAGTAATCGAGCAGCTTGTCAAACATCCTTTAACAGAACAAGGAATTGAAAAATTTGCAGCTGATTGGAAAAACGCTGTTCAAAACTAAGCAAAAGATAAAGAACGTGCGCATTCTAAAAAGAGGATGTTCACGTTCTCTGAAGCTAATATCCCTAAAGAGGTAAACATCATGAATACAGTAGACGCGAAGATTATTAAAACCCAATACGGTTCAGAGCTTTATGTAGACGACGCAGAGCATATTAACTTTAAAAGTCTTCATGCACCAGAAGCAAATCAGCCATTTTATCGAATTGAATTTAAAATTGGCTACTTTTTATTAAAAGAACATCGATATTACGAATACGAACAAAACTATTTTTGGCTTGCAGTAAGCGAAGATTTTAGTAAGCTGGTTATTCAAGAGCCTGATATGGAAAGCTTATTCGGCGCTAAAAGCGAAGAGGAAAGAAAGGCGACGAAAGAGCTTTTAAGTCAGTGGCTCATTCATACAGAGGCTTATAAAAATCAATTAAATCAGCATATTAATGACTGCAAAAAAAGTAATGAGACAAATAAGGGCCTAACGACTGTTTTAGAAAAATTACTAAATGTACCAGCAGCAGACATTGAACAAGCCCCTATTGAGAAGTTAGCTGCCCCGCGAGCAGTTTAACTTAAAAAAGTGAATTAAAAGTCATAGCTATTAGAGAAAAAAGGTGCTTCGTTTGAAACGCGAAGCGCCTTTTTTCTATTTCCCTAAAGAGTTGATTTCTCTTTAGGGAAATAAAGGAATTTATAAAAGTGACATTTTTGTCGTTTTTATGAGGAGGCCAAATTATGCTTATTACGATGTTAACAACAGGAACTCGCGGAGATACACAGCCTTTTATGGCTTTGGGAGTAGAATTAAAAAAGAGAGGATACCGCGTAAGGATTGCAGCTTCTGAATCTTATCAAAATTTAATAGAACCTTATGGATTCGAATTTGCATCGCTTCGAGGTGATGTTTCCAAAATTATAGAAAGCGGTGCAGCAGACGATGCTATTAATGCAGACAGCCCGCTCAAATTCTTTTCAAGTTTAAAAAATGAAAAGATGATGGGTATGATGGTTAATATACAAGAAGATTTGCACAAAGCCTGCACAGGAGCGGATGCAATTGTATATCATCCAGGCGCAGCAATTGGCTATTTTGCTGCTAAAGAGATGAATATACCAAGCATCTTAGCCAGCCCTTTTCCAATGACACCAACAAAAGATTATCCAGCTCTAATTTTTTACGACCGACCACGATTTGGAAAAATATACAACAAGCTGACACATCATATTTTTGAATGGGGGTTTTGGAAGGTCGTAAGTGGCCCTTTAAAAAAATATTGGGTTCAGCAGCATGGAGAAGGACCAAACGATTTTTCATGTCCTTACCCAAAGCAGCGTACAGCAGCTAATCCAACAATTATTTCATCAAGTCCAACCGTATTTCCCGTATCTAAAGATTGGCCTAAACACGTTCATTGCTACGGGAATTGGTTTATGGAAAGTGACCATAGCTATCAGCCGGAAGAAAAGTTGGCAGAGTTTTTAGAAGCCGGAGAGCCGCCAGTTTATGTTGGATTTGGAAGTGTTGGTGATAAAAAAAACGCAGACGAAACGACTGCTTTAGTGATTAAAGCTTTAAAACTTGCCGGGAAACGAGGTATCATCAATACAGGAGGAATTGGAATGAGCCATGCTGAAGAGATGACAGATGATATTTTATTTATAAAAGGCGTTCCTCATGAGTGGCTGTTTCCTAAAATGTCTGCTGTTGTTCATCATGGAGGAGCAGGTACAACAGCCGCAAGTCTACGAGCCGGTGTGCCGAGCGTTATTGTCCCTTATGGAAATGATCAATTTGCCTGGGGAAGAAAAATTCATGAGCTAGGGATTGGATCAAAAGCAATCCCGAGAAAAGAATTAACGGCTGAAAAACTATCAGCAGCTATTTCCTATACGCAAATGAATGAAATTCGATCCAAAGCAAAAGAAGTTGGAAAACAAATTCGAGCGGAAAAGGGAGCAGAAAAAGCAGCTCAAGTGATTATTAATACACTCCACGCATTCTGGAATAAATAAAAATAAGCGAGCGTGAAAAGAAAATGCCAAAAGTAACGGAAGGGTACGCTGAAAAAAAGAAGCAAGAAATTTTAGAAGCGGCCAAAAGAGTATGCATGAACAAACCTGTACATGATGTAGCCATGCGAGATATCGTTCTGGAATCTGGAATGAGTCAAGGAGGGGTGTACAAATATTTTTCAAACCTTGATGAAGTATTTGTCGGACTTCTTAATCAAGAAAGTGTCAGCTATAAAGTAAAAGATAAAATCGAAGCCCTACTTCAGACAAAGAAAGATCCCTTTGAAATGCTGCATGATTTCATCATGTATATTGGAGAACATATCCAAGAATCGATGACAGCAGGAGGAGAAATTTACTTTGAGCTAGTAGCGTTGTATTCAAAAGACCCTCAGCGTTTTATGAAAATCGAAGATCAGCTAGTTGAAGTATCTAACCTTAAATATATTCAAAAGAAGCTTCACGACTTTATCACGGAACAAATAAAAGTGAATAATTTCTCTTCGGCTGTACCAACAGATGATTTGCTAGCTTTTATGGCTACAACAATCAACGGAATTACACAAAATCCAGCGCCGGTTTACAACCTCGATGAACAGAAACAAGTTGCAGAGGAGGTAAACGTAGAACGTCATATAAATACGCTGTCAATAGCTGTCCGGAAGCTGTTAGGTGAATAAGTCCAGTTGCAATCTTGAAATGTTCCTTATAGTAATGCTAACAGCGTTAAGTATGTTTAGAAAAAAGGTTTTCACTTCTTCGTCTCGTCTCCTGTGAATAGTTTTGCAAAAATTAAGCATAATACGACTGCAAACTATATTTAAGGAGATGGAAAAAATGAAAAAAGGACTTATCATTGCTTCTTCAGTTCTTTTCCTTTCAGGCTTAGCTGCGTGCGGAGGAAATAAGGACAATAATGCAATGGACAATACTCAAAATGACTTACGCAACACTTCTACAAACGACGGGGTTGATAACAATATCCCAATGGATAACACTGACCAGCCAACGAAATCAGTTGAAGCAGCGCAAAATGTAGAGGATATGAAAGAAGTTGATGATGCGTATGTACTTCGCGATAATAATAAGGCTTATGTAACGGTAGACTTAGCTGGAAATGACGCAGCGGACAACAATGATAACGGCAAGGTCAACAACGTAACGTTTAACGGCGATACTTACCATGAAGTCTCAACGGATTTTGAACAAAAAATTGCGGATCGTGTGAGAGAAGCAGATAATAAAATCGACAAAGTATACGTAGCGTTTGTAAACACAGGTCTAGATAACATGAACAACAATAATATACCTGGCGTAGATAAAAATGACAAGATGTATAGAGATGATGAAAAAGACAATAACCGTGACCGAGAAGATATTGTAGAAGATCCAAAAGATATGATGGACCGCAACAACAAAGATCAATAATTTAAAAAGGCCTCTGATTATCAGGGGCCTTCATTTCATTAATTAACTTCAAGTAAAGAGATAAAAATCGGAAGAACACAGCAAGAAACGGCTGAAATAAAATCAAGCTCGTTCTGTTTTTTTGCAGAAAGCGTGAACTCCATCAAAATAATTGTTAGGATACTCATGAAAAGCGTTGCATAAAAAAGAAAATCGCGCTGACTTTCCAGTAAAAACAACACCGCATTTAAAATCAAAATAACGGCATAAAGAAACTTGAGCAGCAAATGAAGCTGCGTGCTGAATTTATTCTCTTGTTTGTAGCGCAGTATATAAGCAAAAAAGAAAATAAATAAAGTTAATTGCCATGAGGCAGGAAGTAACTGCTGCCATAGATTGTCCAAGAAACTCATTCCTCCTATAAAACGATGATGCGTATATGTAAAGCACACGTCTTTATTTTAAAAGTGAAAAGTATCTTTAGGCAAGAGCAATTTTTCGGTTTTATTCTTTTTTTATACAGACTCTCACCAAAAAAAAGAACGGCCATCATGACCATTCTTTTTTACTTCACTTCAATTAACACCTTCGTGCCGTCCGGAAACTCATCTACTTGATGGGAGATCCAAGACCCCGCGCCTCGGTTGTCTGAAGGCTTTACATATTCAATATCTGCTCCGCTTCCGCCTTCTTCACAAAAGGCCATCGGAAACTCATCTCGGTCATAGCCGCTTTTAGTCGGAATGCCTTTTAAAGATTCACGGCGGTTTTCCTCAGCCCCGTCTCGGTCAATTGTACAAACAGCTGATTTTCCTTTATCGATTGCATGTTGAATGTGCGCTGCAGTTTCAGGGTAACGATCAGCAGGGAAGGTAATTACTTCATCGTAGGAGGTATTCGTTGAAGAGTTCTGCTCTAACGGATTTCCTTCAATCATAACAATAACGGCTAATACTAAAATTAAAATACCAGAAACAATTTTTTTCAATCTGTAAAACTCCTTTATAAAACGTTTATCACTTTTATTTTAAAGTAATAAGAAAAAAATGTAAAAACATATAATGGAACTAGCTAGAATCCATAAGAAAAATATAAACTCACGTTCAGCAGCTGAGCGTGAGCTTATGTCTAATGGTGAGAGTGATGATGATGCGTTTCGTTTTCAGCTGGCTGCAGTGAACGCAAATCTTCTTTCGATAATTTGTCCACTGCGACTTGGTAAGTAGGAAGGATATGTTCACCGCGCGCGTTAATATCCGTTTTAATGTAGTAAATACCATCCTCTTCAAACGTTGCTTTGGCTGTATACATACTGCCGTTATAGTGCGCATTGGCTACTTGAACTTTCTCAGGGGCATCTGTTTTCCACACTTTGAACTGAACGCTTTTTGCATCATCCACCGTTTTATTTTCTTGCATCACATGTACTTCTAGCACTTGTGTGCTCTGCGGTTTTATAGTTTCGGGAAGCATCACATGCGCAGACAGAGGCTTTGGCTGCTTGTAGAGCTGGTCTGCGTTACTGTTTACAGAGCACGCGGAAAGTAAAATCGTACTGAGTATGACCAATCCGGGTATTTTCCATTTGTTCATTGTTACTGCACCTCACATCGTTTCATGCATCATGCGTTTAAAAACCGCTTCAATGCTGGAATTCGTTTGATGACAAAGAAATCTAAAAGCCACACCATAACCAAGGACAGTCCAACTAAAGGAAAGAGGATACCAAACACCACGATTATACACGTCACGATTCGCATTGCATTTCCTTCAGGAACTTTAGGAGCCCCCATGTTTTTAGCTGGTTTTCGCCTCCACCACAGGAAGGATCCGCTGATCACGATACCAGCAATTCCAATACACATAATAAGACCAATAAGCTGATTCATAAATCCAAACTGTGTGCCTTTATGAAGCGTAATGCCAAGCGCAATCAATTTGCCCATAAATCCATAATTGCCGTACCGGTAATCTGCTAAAACGGCGCCGGTATATTGATCAAGGTGAATGGTTGCTTCATCCTGTGCTTTTGGTGAAAAAACAGAGAGCGTATACACACCTTGAGGTTCTTGCGGTATAGAAATCGTGTAGCCGTCGTGAATATGCCGTTCTTTTGCAATCGTGACAATGTCATCAAGCGATACTTTTGTATATTGCTGAGCTGTGGAGCTTGGAACTTCTAACGTTTCAGCTCCCCAAGGCACGTCCGCTACATCTTTTGTTTGCACGGTTGAAGTAGGAGCACTGCCTACCCAAATAGACGGAGGGTACCCAACGCCTGCGTTTGTGGCGATTTGCTGAAACGCATTACCCCACAGTCCTGACCACGGAAGTCCCGTTAGTACGAGAAAAAGCATCCCGGCTGAAATCCAAAAGGCCGGTACCGCATGAAGGTCTCGTGCAAGCACGTTTTTACCTTTTGAAAAACGAGGAATCAGCACACCTTTTATTTTGTCTTTTTTCCGTGGCCACCACAAAAAGGCGCCGGTTACAATTAAGACAATCGCCCAGCAGGCCGCAAGTTCTACGATACGATCACCGGCTGTTCCTGCCATCAGCTCTCCGTGAAATTCTTCAATTTGATTCATTAAGCGACTCGAATCATCTAATTTTCCTATGATGTGACCATTGTGAGGGTTAACAAAAATCGTATATGTATGGTCTTTTAATGAAATTCCTACTTCTGAAGAACGAGTGGAGCGATCACTGGGCTTATAAGTCAACACGTCAGCGCCTGGATACTTTTCCTTTACAGCCTGTACTTGTGCTGAAGGAGATACGTACTGTGACTGAACTTGCACATGATACAAGTCGTGGTACAGTCTTTCCTCAATTTGAGGCTTGAATAAATACATGCCGCCAGTAACAGCTAATATAAGAAGAAGCGGAGTAAACACTAAACCTGCATAAAAATGCCAGCGCCATATGGCTTTGTATAGACCTTGAGAACGCGCCGTGCTTTTTTTATTTGTACTCTTTGTCTCTTCTTGCTTTTCCTGCATCATTTTTTCTCTTTTCCTCCTTTTTACTAACTAGCGTGCTTTTATTATAGAAGGAAAGGGAGGATTAGCCATCACCCCTGAGAGTGATTGTTGGGACTTATAAGAGGAAGGTGCTAATAAAAAAAGCATCTGCTTGACGTAGAAAGGGCAGATGCTTTTTCATTTATTTCTTTTTATAATAAGGACCTAGACGGTCAATACGATTTGTCCAAATTCCACCTGAATAATTATCCGGAAGGCGTTTTATGTCTTTGGCAGAATCAAATCCAGTGGAAAATTCGCTTCCGTTTCCGCCTACAATAATAGTCCGGGTATTGATGTGATCCATTCGGTTTAAAAATCGGTTTGGCCATCCCCATAGAAAAGGTCCGATCTTTTCAGGTATATGTAGTTCAGTGTTTTTGCATGCTTTAGGCACGTATCCGGTCCACCCGGTTGCTATATACGGAATAAGACAAGATTTCATCGTTGCTTTTGACATAACTTTTAGGTTGGGCATCGCTTTTTTCAGCGAATCAATAGGCTCGTCTCCTCCGTACACAGTGATGTTTTTTAAGCGTTTTCTAGAGAGCTGTGACAAGTACTTTGCTAGTTTTTTTCCTTCTTCAGGATCATTGCTTTTTACGTGAATAAGAAAGGATTTGTGCGGAAAGTATTTCATCACTTCGGCTAGAGAAGGCATAAGGTTAACTCCTTTGCCGCGAAAAGGATGCGTTTTTCCTCCGTCTGCCGTGTAGCCGTACCCAATATCAAGCTTTTTTAATTCTGCCATGGTGTAATCTCGTGTTACGCCTGTTCCGTTCGTCCGGCAATCGAGAGTCCAATCATGGAACACAGCAAACTGATTGTCTTTTGTAATATGAACGTCGAGCTCAACAATATCAGCTCCGTCTTTAAAGGCTTGTTTTATAGAAGGAATCGTATTTTCTAAAAAAGAATGCTCAGGTTTGTAGATGCGTTCCGCTGTACACGTATCGTTTTGAAGACCTTTTATATTAAACGTTTGAGCTACGCCTCTATGAGCAAGAAGGAGAGGCTGTCCGCTTCTTTTTGTCAATAAAGAGCTATTGTTTATGTATACAAAAACAGCGATTCCTATCAAAATAAACCATACAGATTTTCGTTTAAAAAGCGCTCTTAAAAAATTCATGGCATCCCCCAGGTAGTTATTACATATTAATTCTTACTTCTAAAAAATCCTATAAGAATTCGTTCTCATTTTCAATATCCAGACGCTAATAACTTCATTATAGTTTTCAGATAATTTATAGAAAATAGAATGTTTCACATCTACCAAGACACAAAAAAACAGCTCGTGAAAGCTGTTAGTTCATTAAGCCATTTTGAAACGCATAGCTTGTCAGCTGCACGCGATTTTCTAAATGAAGCTTGCTTAAAATGTTTTTTAAATGGCTTTTTACCGTGTGTTCAGAAATAAATAACTGCGCGGAGATATCGCGGTTTGACAGTCCTTTAGCCACTAATTGAAGTACTTCAAGCTCTCGTGCAGAAAGGGGAGTGTCGGGTTTTGTAATCGATGTTTCCTGCGGAAACTCTTTTAAAATTTGAAACGCAATTTCTTTTGACATAGGAACTTCATCTAAAGCGAATGCACGCAAATAGTCGTACCATACTTCAGACTGCAGGTTTTTTAACAAATAGCCCTGTGCGCCTTTTTTCAGCGCATCAAATAAATCCGTAATATCGTCTGAAACCGTGATGACAACAATTTTAACGTACGGAAACTGAAGCTTAATTTGTTTTGTCGCTTCTAATCCATTCATCACGGGCATTCCAATATCCATTAGCACAATGTCAGGCATTAATTTTTCGGTTAGTTCAATTGCTTCTTGCCCGTTGGTTCCTTCACCAACAATTATAAAATCTTCATATTCTTCTAAAATATCACGAATGCCTTCTCTTGCGTGAGCATGATCATCTACAATTAAAATACGAAACGGCTGCATTTACATAACCTCCTTTTTAATACTAACAATGGTTTGGTTCTGTTTTCGCTGAATGGAAAAGTCCCAGTTCATATCCTTTGCACGATCTTTCATAATTTGCAAACCAAGACCGGACTTGAGAGAGTCGGCCGTAAAACCTGTACCGAAATCTGTAATTTCACAAATCCACCCCCCCGCCGTTTCAGTGGCTGTAATCCAGATTTTATTCGTTTTTGCATGTTTGATTACATTCATAGCCGCTTCCTTTACACAGGCAAACAGCTCATTCTTTTCTTTTCTCGACAGCGTTGTTTCTGACAGTCTCCAATCTAGATTTACATCCAGAAAATGAGTATGTGTTAAATCATCGACGTATTGATGAATGCTTTCGGTCCAGCTTTCGGAAGAGTCAGACGGAGAGTGCTTTAAATTCGTAATCGCTTGACGCGTATCGTCATGAACATGCTGCAGAGTTTGCTTCATCCGGATAAAATCAGGATCCTGCTCCAATTTGTTTTTTCTTCCGAATTTATTCATTTTGACGGATAGGAGAAAAAGCGACTGTGCAATGCCGTCATGCAGTTCACGAGCTAATGTTTCACGCTCAATAAGCGCTGCTTTCTTTTCTTTTTCTTGTCTTAGCTCCTCTTGTATTTTTTCTAAAACAGAAAATAAATAGCGGACAAATACGAGCGTTACAAAAAAGACAAGCAGCGGAGAAAGGACATTTCCCATATCCATTGAAATATATGGAAGCAAAAAAGCATGGCGAATATACTCCCAAAGCGCGATGGTCAAAGTCGGAAGAAGTAAAATGAGCCATTTAATTTGTCTGTACTTCACGTTAGCCCTTCTTTCGTTCATAAAATGTGTCTATATTTTATCATTTGAGCAGGAAATTGCTAGAGGAAAGACGAGAAATCACTCTTAAGGGTGATTGGATGTAACTCTCGATTGAATGAAATTAATGGGAAAAAGCTTTATCTGCAATATCATACAAGAAAAACCCTAAAGTAAATGGTATGGTTAAATGACTTAGTATGTGACAAGGAGGGATTCATCGATGACAAAAGAAATTCGGACAGCGCACGTTGATGCGGCTTTACATATTGAAGCTTACCGCTTTAAAGGAATTATGCAAAAGTTTCCTGCTCATTTTCACGAGTATTATGTGATTGGATTTATTGAAGAAGGTCAGCGCCATTTAATTTGCCAAGGCAAAGAATACATCATTAACCCAGGAGATTTGCTGCTGTTTAATCCGTATGATACGCATAGCTGTGAGCAAATAGATGGCAAAACGCTTGATTATCGCTGTATTAATGTGACGCCAGACGTGATGAAAAAAGCTGTTTTTGACATTAACGGCAGTGAAAGTCTTCCGCGTTTCAACAGAAACGTGGTGCAAGCAAGTGAAGTTGTATCTAGTTTAAAAGAGCTTCATTTGCAAATTTTAAATGGTGAGCATGAGTTCAAAAAAGAAGAGTTATTTTTATATTTGCTAGAAGAACTTATGCACGATCATTCAAACCTTTCTTCTTTTTCGTCAGCTGCTGACACATCTGATGAAATCAAAACAATCTGCAGCTATTTAGAAGAAAACTATAAAAAAAAGATCACGCTGGATGAATTAAGTCAGCTAATTGGATGGAGTAAATATCGGCTACTGCGCTCTTTTATAAAGCAAAAAGGTATCTCTCCATACAGCTACTTAGAGACGATTCGAATCAATCAGGCTAAAAAACTGCTAGAGCAGGGGAAGAAGCCAATTGACGTCTCCTTTTTAACGGGATTTAGTGATCAAAGCCATTTGACTAAATTTTTTAAAAGCCAGGTTGGGTTAACGCCAAAACAATATATAAAAATATTTGAAAATGAAAAGAAAACAGGATGCTAGTAATAGCTTAAAAGGGAGAGAAATACTGTGGATCATTTAGCTGCTTACATGCTGATGGCGCTGGTTATGTCGATGATACCTGGTGCTGATACGATTCTTATCATGAAAAATACGCTTCATCATGGAGCAAAAGCAGGACGTTTTACCATACTCGGCATGGCTACAGGTCTCACGTTTTGGACGTTCATTGCTGTGCTTGGCTTGTCTGTTGCTATAGCTCAGTCTGTGTACCTGTTTAACACCATTAAATATATAGGTGCAGCGTACTTATTTTACTTAGGCATCAGGGTATTTCTGACAAAAAACACGCTCTCATTGGAGCACATTTCAGAAGAACAAAAAGCTGTTAAGCCTTCATCTAATCACTGCTATAAAGAATCATACATACAGGGAGCTCTTAGTAATTTTCTTAATCCTAAAACGGTATTAGTCTATATTACATTCATGCCCCAATTTATTAATGTGGATGCTCACACGAATCAACAGCTGCTGATGCTTGGTTTTATTCTTACGTTCATCGCGGTAGGGTGGTTTTTAATCTTGGTGTATGTAATAGATTACGTGAAAAGGTGGATTAAAAAACCGGTGTTTCAAAAAGCTTTTCAGAAATGCAGCGGAGTGCTGCTGATTGGTTTTGGGATAAAAACAATAGTGTAATAGTAGTTAGCAAGCAAAAAAGCCTTATTGAAAAATAAGGCTTTTTTTACGTTTAAAAACACGTAAACGAAATAATTTGTCGTGTATCGACACCGAAAATGGTCCAAAAACGTCCGTTCCATCTAAATCCTGCAACCGATCGCGGTCCTACAAAAATAGGAAAATACCAGAAGCTAGAGCCGTTTCTAAGCCATATGAACGTATTGCGGAATAGACATAGAGAAATGGCTCCTGGGTCAACGGCAAATGGAGTTGCCGTTTGTTGAGCTGGAATAAATGCCGGCGGAGGGGAAGTTGGGGCTTGCTGCAGGTTAGGTGTAGGTAAAACGCCTGGTGGTCTAGGTGGACCGGGCAGGAGTTGAGGTCCAGGAAATCTTGCTGGGTAAGAATAAAAATCCATGTAATTAATGTCCATTTTTTAATCACCCCTATTTTTTTATCACTATTTTATAAAGTATGAGAAAGCTGCCTAGAGGAATTAGGCAACTATAACGTTTTTTACATAGGTCTTTTTTATGAAGAAAAGTTTGGTTCCTAAGTCGGAAATAAATTCCTTCATGAACTCGATAAAAGCTGAATAGGATAAAACAGAGTGTGTTTTTAGAGGAGGACTTTTCATGGATAACAATCCAAAAAAGATGTTTACACCGGTTAAGACCTATCAACCTTTCCACAGTATCTATGATCCTTGCCGGCCGATAGGAGTTAAATATTATTCTACGCCGCCTCAATTATACATGGGATTTCAGCCGCCGAATCTGCAGCAGTTTTCACCGAAAGAAGCGCTAAAAAAAGGAACGCTGTGGCCGGCTTTTTGGGACTACTATGAAAATCCATACAAAGATAAGAAGAGGGATGAAGAATGAAAAAACTACCTCCGGAGTACTATCAGGATTTAGAAGAAATACAGGCGATTGATTTTGCACTAGTAGAATTAACACTGTATTTAGATACCCATCCAAATGACCAGCAGGCTATGCAGCAGTTTAACGAATACGCGCAGCAGGCTATGCAGTTAAAAAGAAACTTTGAAACAAAGTACGGGCCGCTCCAGCAGTATGGAAACAGCTATACCGACGGGAAGTGGAGCTGGGGAACAAGCCCTTGGCCATGGCAAATATAAGCAGATAAAGGCGGGAACTATATGTGGGTGTATGAAAAGAAATTGCAGTATCCAGTGAAAGTAAGCACGTGTAATCCAACGCTTGCCAAATATTTAATGGAACAGTACGGGGGAGCGGACGGAGAGCTTGCAGCAGCACTTCGTTATTTAAATCAGCGCTATACGATTCCCGATAAAGTTGTTGGATTACTAAACGATATCGGGACAGAAGAGTTTGCTCATCTTGAAATGATTGCTACGATGATTTATAAGCTAACAAAAGATGCAACGCCGGAGCAGCTGAAGGCAGCGGGATTAGCAGAACACTATGTGAACCATGATAGTGCGCTTTATTATAATAATGCTGCTGGGGTTCCGTTTACAGCTACTTATATACAGGCAAAAGGAGATCCGATTGCAGATCTTTATGAAGACATAGCTGCAGAAGAAAAAGCAAGAGCTACATATCAATGGTTAATTGATATATCAGATGATCCTGATTTAAACGACAGCTTAAGATTTTTAAGAGAAAGAGAGATTGTTCACTCACAGCGGTTCCGTGAGGCCGTGGAGATTTTAAAAGATGACAGAGACAGGAAGAAAATCTTTTAACTAGCAAAAAAACATCCCCCTTGGCGAATGCAAACGAAAGGAGGGATGTTTTTTATTGTGGCTGCGTTGGTTACGCGCTAGAACTGCAGTGACAAGAAACAACCTTTAATTTCCCTTCAACATCTTTCCAAACTCGCGTATAGCAGTATTCTCCTCCAAGAGCTTCACCAGTTGCCAGCGCCCCATTTAACGCTACTTTTGTAACCGTAACGGCAAGTTCTTGAAACAGTTTAATTTCTTGTTCCAACACTTCGATGCCCGCTATATCAAGACTTTTTGAACGATGAACATTTATATCTTCTTCTTTTGACAACCATTCCCCAAGGTGATTCACAAAAATAAGTTCATCTGAAAGTAATTCTTCTAATAGCTCTATGTTATTAGAAAGCATGGCTGAGCGAAGCATTTCTTCGTATTCTATAACTGTTGCTTGGTTCATTTTTTACCCTCCTTTACGCCTTGTGTAACTCTTTTCTATTTCCACGTTGCTTTTCCTTTAAACTTCTGTCCTTAATAAATTGTGTTAATTTATGTTAATAGAGGGGATAAGTGGACTGATTTTCTGTAAGCACAAAAGATTCTGAAAGACTCGGTTAATTACCTTTAAATGGTATAAAATTAGAATGAAAGAACCTTTTCTTTCCACTTTTCTAGTTATCTTTTTACTATTAAGATGCAGTTTTTTATACTTGTAATTGTAGCGGAATGAACGTTCATTCCGTTTTTGAAAAGAGGTGATAAAGTGGAATCTACTCCAACAAAACAAAAAGCGATTTTTTCTGCTTCGCTTCTGCTGTTTGCAGAAAGAGGATTTGATGCAACAACGATGCCAATGATTGCAGAGAATGCCAAAGTAGGAGCAGGAACAATTTATCGCTACTTTAAAAATAAAGAAAGCCTTGTAAATGAATTATTTCAGCAGCATGTCAATGAGTTTTTACAGTGCATTGAAAGCGGCCTGGCAAACGAAAGAGAAGGATACCGAGATGGGTTTCATCATATCTTTGAAGGTATGGTGACATTTACTAAAAATCATCCTCGGGCTCTTGGGTTTATCAAAACTCATAGCCAAGGAGCTTTTTTAACGGAAGAGAGCCGCTTAGCATATCAAAAGCTGGTGGGATTTGTTTGCACGTTCTTCAGAGAAGGACAAAAGCAAGGTGTGATTAGAAATCTTCCTGAAAATGCGCTAATTGCTATTTTATTTGGAAGCTTTATGGAGTTATATGAACTAATTGAAAATGACTATTTAAATTTAACGAATCAATTACTTACAGACGTAGAAGAAAGTCTTTGGGCAGCACTTAGCAGACAATCATGAAACTTAACAAGTGAAAGAGGGATAATATGACAATTAAAGAAATGCCTCAGCCAAAAACGTTTGGAGAGCTTAAAAACTTACCGTTATTAAACACAGATAAACCAGTTCAAGCTTTGATGAAAATTGCGGATGAACTAGGAGAAATCTTTAAATTTGAAGCGCCTGGCCGTGTAACGCGCTACTTATCAAGTCAGCGTCTAATTAAGGAAGCATGCGATGAATCACGCTTTGATAAAAACTTAAGTCAAGCGCTTAAATTTGTGCGTGATTTTGCAGGAGACGGATTATTTACAAGCTGGACGCACGAAAAAAATTGGAAAAAAGCGCATAATATCTTACTTCCAAGCTTCAGTCAGCAGGCAATGAAAGGCTATCATGCGATGATGGTCGATATCGCCGTGCAGCTTATTCAAAAGTGGGAGCGTCTAAATGCAGATGAGCATATTGAAGTACCGGAAGATATGACGCGCTTAACGCTTGATACAATCGGTCTTTGCGGATTTAACTACCGCTTTAACAGCTTTTATCGAGATCAGCCTCATCCGTTTATTACAAGTATGGTACGTGCGCTAGATGAAGCGATGAACAAGCTGCAGCGAGCAAATCCAGATGACCCAGCTTACGATGAAAATAAGCGCCAGTTTCAAGACGACATTAAGGTGATGAACGACTTAGTAGATAAAATTATTGCAGACCGCAAAGCAAGCGGTGAACAAAGCGATGATTTGTTAACGCATATGCTAAACGGAAAAGATCCAGAAACAGGTGAGCCGCTGGATGACGAGAACATTCGCTATCAAATTATTACGTTCTTAATTGCGGGACACGAAACAACAAGCGGTCTTTTATCATTTGCGCTGTATTTCTTAGTGAAAAATCCACATGTATTACAAAAAGCAGCAGAAGAAGCAGCACGAATTCTAGTAGATCCTGTTCCAAGCTACAAACAAGTCAAACAGCTTAAATATGTGGGCATGGTCTTAAACGAAGCGCTGCGCTTATGGCCAACGGCTCCTGCGTTTTCCCTATATGCAAAAGAAGATACGGTGCTTGGAGGAGAATATCCTTTAGAAAAAGGTGATGAACTGATGGTTCTGATTCCTCAGCTTCACCGTGATAAAACGATTTGGGGAGACGATGTAGAAGAGTTCCGCCCAGAGCGTTTTGAAAACCCAAGCGCGATTCCGCAGCAT
Organism: Priestia megaterium; assembly: GCF_023824195.1. Lineage (NCBI taxonomy): Bacteria > Bacillati > Bacillota > Bacilli > Caryophanales > Bacillaceae > Priestia > Priestia megaterium. Next base: position 3,274,739 of record NZ_CP085442.1, on the reverse strand, counting down.
GCGTTTAAACCATTTGGAAACGGTCAGCGTGCGTGTATCGGTCAGCAGTTCGCTCTTCATGAAGCAACGCTTGTACTTGGTATGATGCTAAAACACTTTGATTTTGAAGACCATACAAACTACGAGCTAGATATTAAAGAAACCTTAACGTTAAAACCTGAAGGCTTTGTTGTAAAAGCAAAATCGAAACAAATTCCGCTTGGCGGCATTCCTTCACCAAGCCGAGAGCAGTCAGCTAAAAAAGAGCGCAAAACCGTAGAAAACGCTCATAATACGCCGCTTCTTGTGCTATACGGTTCAAATATGGGAACAGCCGAAGGAACGGCGCGTGATTTAGCGGATATTGCGATGAGCAAAGGATTCGCACCGCAAGTCGCAACGCTTGATTCCCACGCAGGAAATCTTCCGCTTGAAGGAGCTGTTTTAATCGTAACGGCTTCTTATAACGGTCATCCCCCTGATAACGCAAAGGAATTTGTTGACTGGTTAGACCAAGCGTCTGCTGATGAAGTAAAAGGCGTTCGCTACTCCGTATTTGGATGCGGTGATAAAAACTGGGCGGCAACGTATCAAAAAGTGCCTGCTTTTATTGATGAAACGCTTGCCGCTAAAGGGGCAGAAAACATAGCTGAACGCGGTGAAGCAGATGCAAGTGACGACTTTGAAGGCACATACGAAGAATGGCGTGAACACATGTGGAGTGACTTAGCAGCCTACTTTAACTTAGACATTGAAAACAGCGAAGAAAATGCGTCTACGCTTTCACTTCAATTTGTTGACAGCGCTGCGGACATGCCGCTTGCGAAAATGCACCGTGCGTTTTCAGCGAACGTCGTAGCAAGCAAAGAACTTCAACAGCCAGGCAGTGCACGAAGCACGCGTCATCTTGAAATTGAACTTCCAAAAGAAGCTTCTTATCAAGAAGGAGATCATTTAGGTGTTATTCCTCGCAACTATGAAGGAATAGTAAATCGTGTAACAGCAAGGTTCGATCTAGATGCATCACAGCAAATCCGTTTGGAAGCTGAAGAAGAAAAATTAGCTCATTTGCCACTTGGCAAAACGGTATCAGTAGAAGAGCTTCTGCAATACGTGGAGCTTCAAGATGCCGTTACGCGCACGCAGCTTCGCGCAATGGCTGCTAAAACGGTCTGCCCGCCTCATAAAGTGGAGCTTGAAGCCTTGCTTGAAAAGCAAGCGTACAAAGAACAAGTGCTGGCAAAACGCTTAACGATGCTTGAACTGCTTGAAAAATATCCGGCGTGTGAAATGGAATTCAGTGAATTTATCGCCCTTCTTCCAAGTATGCGTCCGCGCTATTACTCAATTTCTTCATCACCTCGTGTGAATGAAAAACAAGCAAGCATCACGGTCAGCGTTGTCTCAGGAGAAGCGTGGAGCGGATACGGAGAATACAAAGGAATTGCGTCAAACTACCTTGCCGAGCTGCAAGAAGGAGATACGATTACGTGCTTTGTTTCCACACCGCAGTCAGGTTTTACGCTGCCTAAAGACTCTGAAACACCGCTTATTATGGTGGGACCAGGAACAGGCGTTGCGCCGTTTAGAGGTTTTGTGCAGGCTCGCAAGCAGCTAAAAGAACAAGGACAGTCGCTTGGAGAAGCGCATTTATACTTTGGGTGCCGTTCACCTCATGAAGACTATCTTTATCAAGAAGAGCTTGAAAACGCACAAAATGAAGGCATCATTACGCTTCATACCGCTTTTTCTCGCGTACCAAATCAGCCGAAAACATACGTTCAGCACGTTATGGAACAAGACGGTAAGGAATTGATTGAACTTCTTGACCAAGGAGCGCACTTCTATATTTGCGGAGACGGAAGCCAAATGGCACCTGACGTTGAAGCAACGCTTATGAAAAGCTACGCTGAAGTTCACAAAGTGAGTGAAGCAGACGCTCGCTTATGGCTGCAGCAGTTAGAAGAAAAAAGCCGATACGCAAAAGACGTGTGGGCTGGGTAAATTAAAAAGCGGCTAGGATAAAAGTTGTTTAGTTGGTTGAAGGAAGATCCGAACGATGAATCGTTCGGATTTTTTATTGGTAGGGTGAATATGCATTTAATCTATTTAGTGGCTTCTAGCGGTTGATTGGAGGGCAAGGCGAAGACTCCTGCGGGAAAAGCGGAACAGGTGAGACCCCGCAGGAGCAGAAGCGACGAGGAGGCTCACCGGCCGCCCGCGGAAAGCGAAGCCTTGCACGGAAATCAACCGCGGTGTCACATGCAAGCCATACGAGTTCATTTCTCCCATTTATTCGTCTTTTGGCCCAACCTCATTTTTATAGCGCCTTAGCGTTTCTTCTGCATGATAGCAGATTTTTTCAATTAGTTCTTTAGGTTCTTCAATAAGAGCATGAGCCCCTAAGGTATAGAAAAAAGAAGCCATGTAGCTTAGTTCATTTCCATCGGTTGTCGTATTGATATAGCCGCCCCCGTCATCCGTTACCTTCACATGATTTTCAAGCCACGGAACGCCTTTACACTGACGAACGCCTTCGTGTGTCAAGGTTACTTTTAACGAAATCGGCTGTGTGTTTACCGGTTCTGTGTCAAGCCATTCCTTTAACGTAAGGGACATATTTTCGTCTTGTTCTAAAACCTTTAACGAGTGAATACGATCCGCTCGAAACAATAATACTTTTTGCTTATCGTAGGAATAGGCAGGGCAGTACCATAAACCGTTATGAGCATAAATCCCAAGGGGTTTGACTTGTTTTCTTGTTTGACCGGACTTTGAATCATAAAGAAATTCAATATATTTTCCTGCAAAGCTTGCTTCTAACAGCTCTTTTAAGTAAAGAGTGTCTAGGTTTCTTTTAGGATTCCAAAACGCAATATGAGCACTCATTTTATCTACTTTTTTCTTTGTTTCCTCAGACAGGTACACATAAAATTTTTGAAGAGCTGCATGAATTTCTGCATTAAACGGAAGGTCATGATAATACTGCAGAGCTTGATAAGCAAAAAAGATAGAAATGGCTTCTTCTTCCGTAAACAAAATAGGAGGGAGAATACAATTTTTTAACACTCTGTAACCGCCGCTCCGTCCTTTTTCACTGTAAAGAGGCAGTCCTAATTCACTTAAGTCCAGTAAATAGCGCTGAACGGTCCGCACGGAAAGACCAAATTCCTCCGCTAGTTCTTTTGCCGTAAACGTTCTTTTTGTATTAATAAACATGAGCATATCAACAAGCCGTCTAGACTTAGCCATTTATTTTCACCTTTTTCTTTTAATATGACAAAAAGTGTCGTATTAAGATGATATCATACAGAAACAGTAAAGTTGAAAGGAGAAAAAGAAATGAAGAAAAAAATCGTCGTATATATTGCGGCAAGCTTAGACGGGTATATTGCAAGAGAAAACGGAGAGATTGACTGGCTGGAAAGCGTAGAAGGAGAGGGAGACAATGGCTACGAAGCGTTTTATCAAACGTGTGATGCCGTCGTTATGGGAAAGGCTACGTACGACCACGTGCTGAAGCTCACATCAAATTTTCCTTATCACGATAAAAAGTGCTACGTGTTTAGCCGCTCAGCTCAAGGAAAAGATCAGTATGTAGAGTTTATAAACGAAAGCTTGGCGTCATTTCTCAACAACCTCAATCAAGATACGAAAAAAATATGGCTAGTGGGAGGTGCTGATATTCTCGCTGATTTCTTAAAAGCAAATAGGGTGGATGAATTTATCATATCGGTCATTCCCGTTTTGCTTGGGGGTGGTATTCCGCTGTTTAAGCAAGGGATTCCAGAAATGAACTTGAAGCTTACCGATATAAAACAGTACGGGCAAATTGCTCAGCTTTATTATGAAAAATGATAAGCTCTTCGTAATAGAAACTCTTTCTGTAGTGTCAGTGTGCTCAGCGTGCATTTAACATCCAAATATTGTTATTTTAGGGACAGTGACATCAAGACCGGGTTTTTCTCATAGTATATTTTTGGGGTGAAAAAATGCCAAGAGTAAGTTATCGAGATTCAGACGTTGCTTTAATGGCAAGGATGATGAGAGCAGAAGCTGAAGGCGAAGGAAAACAAGGCATGCTGTATGTTGGAAATGTCATTGTAAATCGTCTTAAAGCAAACTGTTTAGATTTTAAGAATTTAAGATCAGTTCCGCAAGTTATTTATCAGGTGCAGGGAGGCAACTATTCGTTTGAAGCTGTTCAAAAAGGAAACGTATTTTACCAAAGAGCAAGAAGTGTTGAAAAAAGGCTAGCCAAAAAGAATTTGGATTACTGGAGAGAACACCCGGGGAAATATGCCTTGTGGTACTTTAATCCATACGCTCCATGCCCTCCAACCTGGTACGGTCAACCCGCTTCCGGTCAATACAAAAATCACTGTTACTATGAGCCGAAATCCGGAACATGCGCTAGCGTTTATAACGGGTAGATAGCTTAGAAAATATGCTGCATTCTGAAAGTCTGGCCTCAAATCCAAACCTTTAGCTGCAGGTGACAAGGTAGTCGTTCTTCATATAATAAGAGAAAGCCCTCTTTTAATAAAGGGGGCTTTTGCTAATTGTACATTCCTTATTTTGCTTCATACTCTATGTTTTCACCGGCATCGAATTCCGCTTGCGCCTTCGTTTTTGTATCCTTTAATACCCAAGACGTCTTGATCTTACCTGTTGCTAAAATTTCTTTAATTTGCTTATCGTTTAAGCCTTTCGTATAAAGGACAAATTCTCTTGTATAGATGTTTTTATTTTCTTGCTCTTCATCTGCACCGCTGCCAAACCAATATCTTATTTGCTGATCATCTTTGATGTTATTAAAAGCTTCTCTATAGTGAGGTAGCTTAACTTGAATATCTGACAGAGAATCGGTACCGCGTAACGTAAGAATCATACGTACGCTGCGAAAATCTTCTTTAGAAGGATTTGTTAACTCTGATGTTTCAACTTCACTAAATTCTTTTTTTGTCAGCGGTTTAACTGTAGTAGAAATGGAAACTTCCGCCTCCGACTCCTTGTTCACGACGTCTTCGGTACTGCAGGCACCTAAAATGAACAACGTTAAAAGAGCATAGACTACTCCAAATGCTTTTTTCTTCATGCTCGTTCTCCTTTGTAATTGATAGATAATGGTACTCATTCGCTATGTTCATTGTATTTACCTCCATTTGTTTCAATGTCATGATTAATAAGGAAAAGTGTAAAAACATTAAAAAGAGAAATGCCGCGGCATTTCTCTTTTGGTTCTATGAATCTGGATTAAGCGAAGTATGCGTATACTCCGGCATGCGTTCTTCTTTTTCCGTTAGTTGAGTATCGGGGCTTTGCTGCTCTTGTGAAATAGGAGACAGCGTAGATTTTTGTTCATGATTCATGTTTGTTATTCCTCCTTATATAAAGTGAGCTGTTAATCAAGCGAAAGCAAATCATCTTGAATTCGCTGCGTTAAAGATGCCACTTGCTGCGTTAAACTGTCATTTTCCGCCTGGAGTTTTTGATAAGACTGATTTGCTTTTGAACATAGGTAAGGGTCTGTTTCCCACCAGTCCATGCCAATTTCTCTTGCTTTATCAATAGAAGCGACAAGCAGCCGGATTTTTATTGTTAAGAGTTCAACATCAGCAATTTGCACTTTAATATCTCCAGCAATGACAAGACCTTTATCTAATACTTTTTCCAATACTTCTACAATGGTGCCCAGCTGCCCGTTATGTTCCGCCGCCATTTTTTCACTCCTTGTTATAACACTTTTCCTAGGGGACCTAGATCAATATTTAAATCTTCATTTGTAAAGTTAAACACTGATTTTAGCTCCTCCATTTTGTTCTCTAACTTCATCAACGCCACGCCCAGATCTTCGATTTGAGCGTCCGTCAGGTTTCCGCTGTCGACTCGGCGAATCGCATGTTTTTCAATGAGCTGCCGCAGTAATTCAATGACGGTTAAAACAAGCTGCGCTAGGCCTTGTTCAGCATTTTCCGCACTCAGCTCAATGCGACCGTTTCGTTTGGGTCTATTTTCCATTTCGCAACGCCTCCGTTTCCTGTTCGAACTGCTGAGAAGAAATGATTTGACGATCATGAGAGCCTATCAGCGTTTCTACAGAAGAAATCAATACCCGCAAATCAAGATAGACTAAATCAATTCCAGCAATTGAAATCAATAAATCACCTTTAATGGCAATTCCTTTATCGAGGATCACATCTAATATATCAATGAGGGCGATGTCTTTTTGCTCGAGCGTTTGTTTTCGCAGCGATGTCATCCTGCATCTTTCTCCGAGCGCAGAGTGTCGATATGATAAGCAGGCCATGGTCCGGTTACTTCAATGTTCAGTCCCATTTCACTATAAAACGTTTGATTGTCGCTAATGGCTTTTAGAAACGATTCCACATTGTTCTTTGAAAGAAGGTAGATGCTGTTCCAGCACATGCTGTAGCTCTCGCCGGTTATTTTTTGACTCCAGTTATTTTTGATTTTATGATAAGCGGCGTAAGGACTTATCTCACTGTGCAAGTGATCACAAAGCGAAAGCTGTTCTTTTTCTGTTTCTTCTTCAATCAGCCTTTCTATCTTTTTACGTTCGAAAAACTGCCTGCCCGGAGGCAACGTAGTTATTTCTTCTTTTTTCTTTTGGATAGTTTCATTATGGGTTAGCAGATAGTTCTTTAAAGAATTCGTATGGGCATACACTTTTATATTCCATTCTTCAGATCTTTTTAAAAGCTGAAGAGAAGAGAGGGCTTTTTCTTTGTTATCGACAATACTTTCTTGACAGCTTTCCTTGCTTTTATAGACCGTACAAAATTTCATTGGAAGAAGCGTGTAGTGACTTTGTAAGAAAAGAAGAGTCTCATGGTGATGCATGGCTTGGTCCTGCAGCCATTTCATATCGTGCTCGATCTTTTCTTTCAGCATTTCTTCTGAATACTCATCGCTTGGCAAGTCGCATACAAATGCGGTAATGTCATCAAAGTAAAGAGCATAGATAGGGTTGTTCTGATTCATTCCTTCAAGGGAAGGAATGGGCATTTCCTTAGCTTCTTCGGTTGGAACTAGACCATATAAATAAATGAGCTTTTCCATCTTTTAACCTCACTTTTGTTTCTTCGTCATTGATTCCCATCTTTTTAATTCATATTCTTTTGCTGCTTCATACCTCAGCAGCAGTTCTTTTTCTTTTTCCATATATGCATCTTCTGGTATTTCTCCAAGCTCATACATCATTTGAAGATGAACGATTTTTTGCTGAATAAAAGAGACATCGTAAAGTTCTTTATCCGCTTCTTCTTTGATTTTCTGTCCGACTTTTACAATGAGCGTGACAGGAGACAGCAGCAGTTTATGAATCATACATTCTCTTCTACTTTTAGTTGAATATTGATAAAGTTATAAGCAGCCCACGGTCCGGAATATTTAAAATCCGCTTTGTGCTTCCATTTTTCATACAGGTCATTTACACGTTCATCAAACGCTGCTTCTTTTTTTCGGTCAATTAAAAAAGAAGCATTCAAAAGCATCGTTTCGACAATAGGAGGATTGAGTCTCGACGCTTCAGCCATCGGTTCTAAATGTTGATAGAGCTCTTTTTTACAGTCGTGCTGAAGCTTTAAAAAGAATTTCTGAGCTGTTTCTCCGTGCGCAATTTGTTTATAAAAATCAGCACTGGCAGAACGCGGGTTTCGTACTTGCTGCAAAGAAGAGTCTTGATTCACTTTTTGTTTCAGCCAGTCCGGTTTCCCAATTACTTTTAGTCCGACTTCTATTTTTCCTTTTAACTGTGGGAAAAGGGGGGCGAACTGTGGGTATAAGTTTTCTAACAGCATTTCAACATCTTGTTGACTATGAAACACATTGCCAAAGCTGATTGGAATAACTGAATCATGCTCATTCATTACTTTGGAAATCACCTGCTGGTGCGCTGTGACGTTCTCTTTTGTAGGGCGATAAATTTTAAGAGGAAAGGCAGCAGCCACTATAGCTGCATCTCGGTAATGAATGGTAAAAGTAGCTCTTTCTTGATGATCAATCGTGACGCTGCCAAACGTATGCGCCTCGGTGGCGGGAATACTGCAAAAAATATAAATGCCCGTTTCTTCACTCATCGATTTCTGTTTCATTCCTTTCCATTAAAATAATCAGCTTACTTCTCTGCTGGAGAGCTTCGATAGCGCAGGCTGGTGCGTGAAAAAGACGTAATGTTATGCTGCTTATTGACCAGCACTTCATAGATACCGAGCAGTTCATCCTTTGCATAGCGCCTCATATACTCCTGTTCTTCAAATGCTTCAAGTGTTATTTTCCATCCTCCATTTTGAATCGATTCATACGAAATAATTCGGTGAGGAGGAGCGACGTGTTCTTTAAAAAAATCAGTCACGGATTCCATGATTTCGGCTACTTTCACTTCTCTAATCCACCTTTATGAGTTTATAAATCTAAATCTTGTAAAAGGTTTAGCTGTTCAAGTTTTTTTCCGCTGTTATTCGAAGAAAGAAAATCTTCTCTTTCATTATGAAGCAGCCGAATTGCCTCGGCGTACCTCAGCCATGTGTCCACACTGGCAATCACGATTCTAGCTTCGATGGTAATTAATTCAATACCAATAACGGAAATACGAGCGAATACGTCAATTACCACGCCTTTATCTAAGATGCGGTCAACTACTTCAGCTAGACTAGAACAATCGTTTGATTTGTTAATCGTCATGATGAAAATCCTCTCATGTTGCATAGTAAAATATATACGCTTGCTAATCTTGCTATTAATGTGCGTGATATTGTAAAAAATATACAAATAAAACGTGCATAAATTAAAAAATAGTATAAAATACCATGATTATTTTTGTTTAGATACGGGTAGAGTTAAGTACATTACTTTTATCCATTGATGAATGAAAACACATACATAAAAAACAAAAGGAGTGGAGAAAGATGAGAAAAGAAGAGCAACCGGTATTATCTGATTTTATTGAAAAGGACCAATTTGAGTTAAATTCATATTTAACCTCTTTACTTGAAATGACAAGTGAAAAGAAAGAAAATCAAAGTTGATGAATTGAAAACATAAAGGGCTACTTTCCATGTGGAAAGTAGTTTTTTCATTTGTGAACTTGATATACTTATTGGACAAAGAGGTGAGAAAGATGAACAAAAGCGACGTGGTTTCGAGAAGTATTTTAACAAAAGCGACCGGCTTTTTGGCATCTGGTTATACTCATAGTTTAAATCCGTATGCCGGATGTGCATTTTCCTGCAAATTTTGCTACGTGCGAGAGCTGCCAATTCAGCGTTTTAAAGAGATGGAGTGGGGGACATGGCTAGAGCTGAAAGTCAACGCAGCTGAAGTCTATCAAAAAGAAATACAAAAACTGCGAAAAAAAGAGCAGCCGGTGCGCATCTTTATGTCTTCAGCGACAGATCCCTATCAGCCGGCTGAGCGTAAAGCAGGCATCACGAGTGCCCTTTTAGAAACGATGATCAATCATCCGCCTGATTTTTTATTGATTCAAACAAGGTCGCCCCTTGTGACGAGGGATATTGATTTGCTTTTACAGCTTCAAAAAGTATGTGATCTTCGCGTATCGATGACTGTTGAAACGGACCGAGAAGATGTAAAACAAATTTTTTCTCCTTATGCTCCGGGGATGAAACTTCGTATGAACGCGTTAAAAAAAGTAAAAGAAAGCGGAGTTTCAACGCAAGTAACCATTGCTCCAATGCTTCCTTTTACGCCTGAATTTCCTAAAAAAATAGAAGGAATGATGGACCGGATTTGCATTGATACCTTGTACTTAGGAGATGGCTCCTTGGGTAAAACGTCTAAAAGGCTAGGGATGCCGGAACTATTTGAGCAGCACGGTTTCCTAGACTGGTATGACAAAGACATTCATACCAAAGCCATTCGTTATTTTGAAAAATTTTATCCTTCTTCGATGATTTATCTTTCTCAAGAGGGGTTTGCCCCGTAAAAAAGGAGGGCCAGAAGAGCCCTTCTTTTTTTATATTAGTTTTTATACGTATCAAACATGTTTGTATCGTCAGGTACGTTTTCTAAATAGCTGATTTTCCCGCTGTCATCTAGCTTAGCAATATCTTTTCCTGTTTGAGTAAATACGCTGCCAGATGCACGTTTCCCGCATACTGCCCAAGGCGTTTCAAACTTATCTGTACCTTCAACTGCTTTCCAGCCTTCGAACATATGCTTAATATCAGCATTTTCTTTAAACACCATTTTCACAAACAGCTTCCAGTTTTCAATGCCTTGCTTTTCGTGGCCGTTTAAGACAAATACGATATCGTCTGAAAAAAGGCCCACTAATTCTTCAAATGCTTGTTCGCTTGTACGTGATTGATCGAATAAATCAAAATATCTATTTAAGTTTTCCATGATAATCTCCTTTGGGTGCTACAGCACCATTTTTTCTTCTACTGTTGCTTTTAGCATGTCCAGGTTTTCTTTCGGACATTTTTTGTTAATTTCATTTGTGAGCGTAGCAATGGTTTGCCGTTTTAAGATAGACTGCCACGAAGATTCGGCTTCTTCCATTAAATCGGATAATAAGCAAATATCTTTGTCTTTTAAGTTAAGCATATCGTGAAAAATACCGCTTGATGAGTAAAGAGACTGCTTACCTTCAATGGCTACGTATACGTCATAAATACGAATTTCTTCCGGCGTTTTCTTTAAGCGAAATCCACCTTTGCTACCAGGAACGGAAGCAAGTAAATCAGCGCTAACCAGCTTGCGAAGAAGCTTTTGAAAATACGTAGGCGAACCCCCAAGCTGAGTGCTGATGACATCTCCTGGCAACACAGCTTTTTCAGGTAAAAACGTAAGCAGCAAAATGGCATACACCGATTGCTCAACGCCTGTTTTCATATGCAAAAACATCATCTCCTGCTTTATGTGTACAATGCGGATAATGATTATCCGCGTTTGGGTTATCATACCGCTTATGAAGCAAAAAGTAAAGCAGTTACTTAATATGCACGTGATATTCGTGTATACTGTGAAAGAAACAGCAACAAAATACGGAGATGAGAGAATGACAACTATTGCAGATATCGCTCGGCTTGCAGGAGTGGCAAAAAGCACTGTATCCCGCTACCTTAACGGAGGGTCTGTGAGCGATGCGACGAAACGAAAAATCGAAGAGATTATTAAAGAAACAAACTATAGTCCAAATGCTTTTGCTCAAAGCTTAAAAGCAAAAAAAACAAACATCATTGGTGTAATTGTTCCGCGCATGGGTTCTTTTGCGACTTCCCGCACATTAGATGGTATTGACCAAGAACTTAGAGACCACCACTATCAAATGATTATTTCCAATTCTAATCAAGATTTAGAAAGAGAAATCGAAAATATCTATACGCTGGCTAAGCAGAAGGTAGCAGGTATTATTCTTCTTGCCGTTCAAATCACAAAAGCTCATTTGGAAGCGTTCCGCACAATTTCAATTCCCGTTTTGCTAATTGGACAGCAGCATGAAGAAGTCCACAGTTTAATTCACCAAGACTACGAGGCTGCATGCGACATTGGAAGGTACATAGGAGAAAAAGGGCATAAAAAGATCGCTTTTTTAGGCGTAACCGAAAAAGACATAGCTGTAGGTGTAAAGCGAAAAGAAGGCGTAAAGCAAGGTCTTAAAGACAGAGATTGCGAGATCCGCTGTTATCAAACAAGCTTTAACATGAGCGATGCAATCGGGGCCGCTACGGCTGTGATGAAAGAATTTAATCCGTCCATTATTGTATGTGCGACCGATAACATTGCGCTTGGTACGTTAAAGGCAGCTTATTTAAACGGACTACGCGTTCCTGAAGATGTATCCATTACCGGCTTTGGAGGCTATGAAATTACAGGTGTGATTCATCCCAGCTTAACAACCGTAAAATATTACTATAAAGAAGCGGGACAAATGGGGGCACAGCGAATTATTAAGCTAGTCAACGGAGAAGAAGTCGAAAAGCTTACACTTTCTAACTATGAATTGATTGAAAGAGAAAGCGTTGACCATCGCTTTGCATAAAAAAACGATTTTTTAACTATATCAAAGAAGGAGGTGACCATAGTCACCTCCTTCTTTGATTAATGCTTAACGACTTTTGTTGTCGCTCCGCTGCTAACATTCCCCGCAGCATCTTTGGCCGTCACGGTAAGAGTAGTGCCTGTTTTCTGCGCTGGTATTTTTACAGAGTACGTTCCTTTAGAAGAAGCCTTGGCAGATCCGAGCGTTTTACTGCCCGCTTTGACTGTTACAGTAGAAGAGGCTTCCGCTTTTCCCGTAACCACTTTATCATTATCATCGACTTTATTGACAGTTGGCTTACTAGGCGCTACGACATCGGCTACTTTTGTGGAAACGCTTGGACTTACGTTTCCGGCGCTGTCTTTAGCCGTTACGGTAAGAGTCGTTCCGGCTTTTTGAACGCTTATATTAACAGAAAATGTGCCTTTAGAAGACGTTTTGGCAGATCCAAGCGTTTTGCTGCCAGCCTTAACTGTTACCGTAGAAGAAGCCTCCGCTTTTCCCGTAACCACTTTATCATTATTACCGACTCTGTTTATGGCTGGTTTATCTGGAGCGACGTTGTCTACGAATGCTGTGCTCAGAGCATATAGATCATCCACGGTATTATCGTCGTAATGATCATCAAACTCATAATCAGTGGCGCCTATGTAATATGTTCCTGGTTTATTTACCTGATAGACTTGAACTTCGACTCCATCGCTATAGTCTGAGCCTTGGTATATTAAATTCTTGTTATCTTTAAAGTCTTTTTCAGCTGCTGTAAAGGCAAGGTCAATTGCTGGAGAATTGGTCGTCCCAGCTACAAGCAGTGCGCCTTTAGCAGGGACATTCACTTTATAAAAATCAAAGTCATACATAGGAAGCATTTGACCGATGATTGTTTTTTCATTTGGCAAACTATTAGCTTTGTTAAAATCGTTATTTGGCTCTTTTTCAAACAGCGGATCATCGTTTGAAGAGGAGCTGTTCATTTGTTTTGAATTCTGAGATGAAGAAAGGGAAGGAGCTTTTTCTAAAGAATGAGTTGCATCGTTTTTTAAATCATCAAGTACACGTTGATTCAGATTCTTTTTTTGAAGAGGCTTGTCCATATGCTGGTCTATTAGTTTTTTTGAAACACTTTCATTTTTGTTGGTATCTGCTTGAACAGACTGAACGGATAGTGTTGATGCTAATAAACCAGCAGAAACTAGGGATATTATACCTTTTTTATTCATATTTTTATTTTCCTCCTTCAAAATATAAGACTATAGAACTGAATCTATCATACTATAAGAAAGCGGATACAACTACAGGTTTTCATATTCATTTTTCGACATCATTTCTAGAAAAGCGACAGTAATTTCACTAAATTGAAAGTGAATAAAAAACGATTGACAGAATGTAGGAGATGCTATAGTATAAGTGGTGTAAATACAAACAAATAATTGAACGTATCTCCTAAAGGGGAGTAGCTTTAACAGCAAAGTCGTCATTACAGAGATTATCTCTCGGCTTTGTTGGCGACATTATGTTGTTAGCAAGACCTTTACCGCTTATTTGGTAAGGGTCTTTTTTGTATTCAATTATAAAAAAGGAGGAAAAGGCTCGGACATTTAGAGGAGAAACGTTACATAAAAAGAGAAGGTGGAGGTAACTATGGAGGAACTAATTGGCGTATCAGTGCAAGGTTTGCTGCAAATTATTTTTCTTGATTTAATTTTAAGCGGGGATAACGCAATTGTTATTGCAATGGCGGCTCGTAACGTACCAAAAGATTTACAAAAAAGAGCGATTTTAATTGGAACAGGCGGCGCGATTGGTCTTCGATTATTATTTGCGGCTATTATTGTCCCTTTATTGAAAATTCCATTAATCGGAGCGGTGGGCGGTTTGATGCTAGTATGGATTGCATATAAATTATTAGCGGACAATCACGATCACGGCGACAATCCTCAAGGTGGAGCAACGGTATGGAGTGCGGTTAAAACGATCATTATCGCAGATGCGGTCATGTCATTAGATAACGTATTAGCTCTAGCAGGTGTAGCTCACGAATTTGTCCCAATTATGATTGGTGTATTAATTTCAATTCCGATTATTATTTGGGGAAGCAGCTTTATTATGAAAGCAATGGAAAAATTTCCGATTATCATTTACGCTGGAGCGGCGATGCTTGCATGGTCCGCTGGAAAAATGATTGTTGAAGATAAAATTATCGGCGGATTTGTTCCAAGTACAGCTTTACATCTCGCTGTTCAAGTTATCTTAACCATTGCAGTTGTAGGCATTGGGTACATGAAAAACAAAAAAATGAAAAAAGAACAAGCCCACGCAGCTTAAAAAAAAGAACGTACGGATGATCCGTACGCTCTTTTTTTATGATTCGGGGTAGTGCATGAGCAAAAAAAAGCTTGCTTCTTCTCCAGAAGAATTGATATAGCTGTGAGAGGTATTTCCTGAAAAATGCAGAGCGTCTCCTGAGGCTAATTCATGTTCTTCATTTTCAAAACGAACCGTTAATTCGCCTTCTTTAATAAGTAAGTATTCATCTCCTAAGTGAGTTTTCGCTTCGTGCACGCATCCAGGCTTTAACGTGACGATGTAAATTTCAAACTTTTTTTCCGGGTGATAAGGAAAGAAAGAATACACTAAATAATCACCTTTGTTGTCGGTGATAGGATCCAGCTGTTTTATGCTTACTTTCTGTACATCGGGGGTGTCTTCTTTCATGAAAACGGAAAAAGAGACTTGAAGACCGTTGGCGATTTTCCAAAGCGTGGTAACCGTCGGACTGGATTTACCTTTTTCAATTTGTGCAAGCATTGCTTTACTAACACCCGTTAATTCGGAAACTTGATCAAGCGTCAAATTTCGATTTTTTCGTAATTTAACAAGATTTTTAGCAATAATATCTTGAATCGCGTCCATTGTTGTACTCCTTTAATTATTATAAAGATAGTATAACATACCGTTGTTTAATATAACGTATAGATGTATAATATAGCAGAAAAGGAGGGAGTACGGTGATTGCAGAAAAAGCAGTACAGCAAAGAGAAAAAGTGGACTTAACGTTCAAACAAGGGGTTAAGGATTGTATCCCTACGCTACTCGGCTACATAAGCATAGGGCTTGCTGCCGGGATCGTTGGAGTGTCCTCGCATCTTTCCGTTATGGAGGTTACTTTATTATCAGCGCTCGTGTATGCCGGGGCAGCACAGTTTATTATTTGTGCACTGATGGTTGCGAATAGCTCGATTTCAGCTATTATTCTCACAACATTCATTGTGAACTTACGACACTTTCTTTTGAGCGCTACGATCGCGCCTGAATTTACAAAATATTCGTTATTAAAAAACGTTGGAATTGGAGCGCTTCTAACGGATGAATCATTTGGGGTGTCTTCAAGTAAAATTGCAAAAGGTGAGCCAATTAATGACCGCTGGATGAACGGATTAAATATAACGGCTTACGTCAGCTGGATTATCGCCTGTACAGCAGGAGCTATTTTTGGCCATTTGCTATCTAACCCGGAAGCTTTTGGGTTTGATTTTGCCTTAACCGCTATGTTTTTAGCTCTGCTTGTTTTACAAATCGAAAGCGTGTTACCTTCAAAGCTTAATCATTACTTACGTTTGATTCTTTATATGGCGATTATTATGATTGTGCTGTCTTTTTTCGTACCTTCACATGTGGCTGTATTGATTTCAACGATTATTGTAGCGACAATTGGGGTGGTGACGGATAAATGAGTATCCACTACCCAACACTCATCATTATTTTAGGGTGTGCTCTTGTTACCGTAGTTCCTCGCATTGTTCCGTTTTTAGTTGTACGTAACATCGCGCTGCCAGAACCCGTATTAAAATGGCTATCCTATATTCCCATTTGTATTTTAACCGCACTTGTTGTAGAAAACTTTATCATTCAAACGAATGACAGCGTAAAGGTTAATTGGCCTGTCATTATCGTAGTCATTCCAACCTTACTGATTGCGCTGAAAACAAAAAGCTTATCCATCACCGTTATTAGCGGAGTTGGGATGATGGCGCTGCTTCGTTTTTTTCTTTTGTCATAAAAGCTCAAGTTATGCTCTTGAGCTTTTTTACTGTCTCCTTTACGTACGCTTTTTCATATAGTATGATAAGAGTGTAAATTAGAAGCCAATGAAAACAAAAATATAGATGAGGTGCTTTTATGAGCGGAGTAGTATCTAAATAGGAACAATTGAATGAAATGAATTGAATAAGTAAGATGGGTATTTTTGAAAAATGAAGGTACCCTTTATTTGCTTATGGATTTATTTCACTGCCTATGAAGATACCTACAATGCTTTATAAAGGGTTCAGTATTTGTCGTGAGAGAGGCGTCTGTTTTTACAGAGCTTTCTTTTGTGATATGTGCTCTAGACACCTTATGAACGCAAAAAGCTGTGGGATCACCACAGCTTTTTTTCGTTTACCTTTTTCATTGCCTTCTAATAAATAGGTATCTTCATATGTGATGACAAATCATAGTGAGGAGAAAAACCATGAATACGATGACATTTGAAAAATTGCAGTATCATGAATTAAAAGAAATCGTAAAGTCTCACTGCGTAAGTGAGCTTGGAAAACAATTAATGGATAAACTTCAGCCGAGCACATCTCTAAAAACAGTAAAAAACCGACTCAAAGAAACAACAGAAGCACGAAGACTTCTAGATGCTGAGAAATCACTTCCGCTATCGGGTGTCTCAGGTATAGGAAGAGTCATCGAAAAGCTTGAAAAAGGCATGATTTTAGAGCCCGAAGAGCTAATGCGCGTATCCGATTTTTTAAAAGGCTGCAGAAAAGTAAAACAATATATGGTGGATAAAGAATTTTTTGCTTCGCTCTTAAGTTCCTATGCCCATTCGATGAAAGAACTGACAAATATAGAAGAGGAAATTAATTTTGCCATCAAAGCCGGAAAAGTAGACGCTGCGGCAAGCAAAGAGCTTAAGCGTATCAGAAGACATATGGAAGGAACGGAAGCTAAGATTTCAGAACAGCTTGCGGAATTTTTACGAAACAGTAAAAACAAAGAGTATATTCAAGACTTCTTCATCAGTAAAAAAGGAGACCGCTATACGATTCCGATCAAGGCCTCCTATAAAAATCACGTTGGAGGAACAATTGTTGAAACATCTTCTAAAGGGTCAACAGTGTTCATAGAGCCTGCATCTATTACAAAGCTGAATGCAGAGCTAGCGATTTTGAAAGCAGAAGAAGAGGTAGAAGAATATCAAATTTTAGCGTCTTTAACAGGATTTGTGTTAGAGAAGCTAGCTGATATTCATATTAATTTAGAGCTAATTAGCCAATACGACATGGTGTTTGCCAAAGCAAAATACAGTAAACAGGCAGATGGAATCGAACCTAAAATTAATGATTATGGATATATCCATTTAAAAGGCGCATATCACCCGCTGTTAACGGGTGAAATTGTCCCGCTTCAATTCGAAATTGGCGAGAATTATCGAAGCTTAATTATTACGGGACCTAACGCAGGAGGAAAAACTGTTGTCTTAAAAACGATTGGACTACTGACGCTCGCTACAATGTTAGGATTTCATATTACAGCTGATGAAGGAACAGAAATTGCATTGTTTGAGCACATTTTTGTCGATATTGGCGACAACCAAAGTATTGAAAATGCGCTGAGCACCTTTTCCTCGCACATGAAGAATATATCGGCTATTTTGCAAAAAGCAACGAACAATACGCTGCTCCTATTCGATGAAATCGGCAGCGGCACCGAACCGAATGAAGGAGCTGCACTTGCGATTGCGATTTTAGAAAAGTTTTATCATATGGGCTGCATAACGGTCGCGACCACGCATTACGGAGAAATTAAGCGTTTCTCAGAAATTCATCCTGACTTTATGAATGCCGCGATGCAGTTCAACAGTAAAACATTAGAACCGCTGTATCAACTGTTAATTGGAACATCTGGAGAAAGCAATGCGCTTTGGATTTCAAAGAAGATGAAGGTAGAAGAAGAGATTTTACAAAAAGCAAAGTTCTATATGGAAAGCAAATCGTATGATACAGAAGTCGTGAGAGAAAATAAAATAAAAAAACCAACTGTTTTGAAGGAAAAGAAGAAAGACAGTGTTGAATATCAAATGGGAGATCGAGTAAAACTGTTAGATTATGAAAATCATGCGATTGTGTATAAGTCTAAAGACAACACAAACAATATAGTCGTACTCTATCAGAATGAGTTAATTGAAGTAAACGTTAAGCGAGTAGCTCTTGAAATCAAAGCTGCTGAATTATATCCCGAAGGCTATGACCTCGATTCGTTATTTATTAGCTATAAAGATCGGAAAGAGCAGCATGATCTGCAGCGAGGATCAAAAAAAGCATTGCGGAAAATTGAAAAAGATATACGGAAAAATAGGTAAAGCAGAAACCCGGCACTATAGGAAAGTGCTGGGTTTTTGTTTTTATGTAGCTTCTCAAAAATACATAGCGCCCTTTTGTTAATTACTTAAAAGGTAAAGAGGTTTCCTTTAGCTATATTAATTAGGTACAAAAAAACATCTCTCACCGCTCTAGTGTACTCGAGAGATGCGTTTAATAAATTATTCGTTCGTCGGAACGGGAAGACTTTTGAGCGTTGAAAAACAAAAAGCTATTTTTTTCGCAAAATGTAAAGGAGGCTCTACAGATTGAATATGAAGATACATAAGGACCGGTTCTGTAAAAAGCCAATGGTTATGCAAAGCGCTTACGATAAGACCTTGCCGAGCAGCAGCTTCTGTAAAACGAGGGATTTCTTCTTGTAAAATAGCAATCTCAGCTAAGTTTAACGCGTTGCCCTGTGCGTCTATCGCCTCAAATGATACACCAACAGGAACAACAGAGCTGCTTTTCCGCCCTTGAACAGAAGCTTGAAAGCTCCTTTTAAGCGACACTGAGCATCCTGTTGGACTAACTTTACTTTTAGCATTTAAAATCTGGCCAAACTGCTGACAAATCTCACTTGTGGTATACATATAAGCTCCTGCCTTTCTTCTAGTTTCTTAGTAAGCTTTATGACATAGGAGCTTCACTTATGCAAGCAGTGTTCTTATGAAAAAAATCCTCTTCATCGCGAAGAGGTTTTTTTATTATTCAGCATGTGATGAGCGTTCGTTTAACAGATTTTCATAAAAATGAGCAAGTGAAGCAGAAAGGTATGGAATAGACCATAAAAAGCCGATTCCTAGTGTGATAATGCTTAATAAAAACCACCCAAGAAAGCTTAGCAGCAGCAGGAAGTACTGTCCTTTATAACCATTCATTAACCTGCGGCTTTCTGTAATCGCTTGATTCATCGAGTAAGCGGGATTATCTTTACAAATAAAATACGTTTGTGAATATGCCAGTGCTTTGATAATTCCAGGAATCAGTAAAAGCAGTGACCACAGCATCACATAAAGAGTCATTAGCACATAAATCCCTAACGACTTAACGTAAAGACCAAAATCTTGGAATGTTTTAAACAAATGCCCGACTTGAACAGATTCGCCTCGCGCCAAACCTAAAAATGCCCAGTAGTTTGCCATGAGAAGAGGCGAGAAGACAATAGCAAAGGCAGTTGAAATCCATGAGGCCGAATCAGATTCATCTTTCATCCAATTTTCATAGCCGCCGCTTGCCACAATTTCAAATGGAATAGGTAGAAGCGTATATACTCCGTACGTCACCACCGTCAGTAAAATCGCTAGTCCCCAGCGATTTTTTAAAGAAGCTTTAGCTTCTCTTTTAATCGTACCAATATTCATGTTGTTCCTCCTTTAATGTTGCAAAATATGTACCTTTTTGCTTGTATTAACATGTAAACCATGCACAATTGTTAATTTTGTATGAAATGAAAATAATAGTCAATAGGTTCTGAGATGAAAAGGATAGCTCTTACGAAAAATTTTTACTAGACGGATAGAAAACGATAAATAGATACAAAGTGTTTTAGGAGGATATGGATGTAAAAAAGTAAAGCACAATGTTTTATTCATTTCTCACAGTATTTGTCATAGGACTTGTGGTGAAAATCATTAGCGATTGGATTGCAGGTAAGAATAGACGCTATAGCGTCAGCTAAACAAACCATACTCATATCTATACGGGATATGAGTATGGTTTGTTTGTGTGAAAATAACGCATTATTTCTTTATAATAGGCGTAAGAGGAGATGAATAAAAAATGGAAAACGCTACCCAAATATTTTATGAATTAGAATGCATGCACTTAAAATCAGAAGTACGAACCTCTGCTAAAGAGCTTTCAAACATTCTTGCAGATGATTACGTGGAGTTTGGCAGTTCAGGCAGGGTATGGAAACGAAAAGATTACAATAACAATCATGTACTTTCGCCAGATGTATTTGAAATCTCTCATTTTCATGTAGACGTACTGTCTTCTGACTGCGTATTAACTACCTATCATCTTATGAACCATACGGCAGAAAAAAAGACGCTTCGCAGTTCTATTTGGCGAAAAAGAGAAGAAAAGTGGCGTTTGTTTTTCCATCAAGGCACAGTGACAAACGGTGATTAATAAATAAGATTATTCGGTTATTATTATACTTTCCCTCTATTTGATGCTATGATGAAAGTATATTTTGACGTAAGGGATGTTTTGAGATGAGCAAAAATAATGTAAAAAAAGAAGTGTTTTCATGGATTAAGTCCATTGTTATTGCACTGGTTATAGTAGTGGGAGTGCGCCATTTTTTATTTGCGCCAACTACGGTTCACGGTGAATCGATGTATCCAACGTTTGAAGATTCAAACCGCGTCATTTTAAATAAAATCAGTGATGTTGATCGCTTTGATATGATTGTATTTCATGCACCGGATGCAGATGAAAATTATATTAAACGTGTAATTGGACTGCCAGGAGATACGGTAGAAATGAAAAACGACGTTCTGTATATTAACGGCAAAGCTTATAAAGAGCCGTATTTAAAAGAATCTAAAAAATCTCTTGCACCTAATGAAAAATTCACGGAAGATTTTACGCTTCAAACGCTGCCTGCAACTGATGGCAAAGTGAAGGTGCCGAAAAATTCACTGTTTGTCATGGGAGACAACCGTCCTGTAAGTCATGATGGACGAGCATTTGGCTTTATTTCACAAAAATCAGTTATCGGAAAAGTGCAGTTTCGCTACTATCCGTTAAATGAAGTAGGCGAACCGAAATAAAAAGGAAAAAAGGCTTGCGGAATTTAATTCGCCAGTCTTTTTTATTGGGTTAAAAGAACTGATTTTAAAAAACGATTTGCTTTATGCGAGTTAAACATCTTCTAAAGAATTAGTAAATTAGACCTTGTTTTCTTCTTTGTTTAGGAAATCATAAGGGTGTTTAAAAAGGGACTTCTAGGTACCTATGTTACTTCAAAGTAAGAGTAGGTGCTGATAGGTAAGCAGTTTTTATGGGTATACAGATATATGAGGATAAAGAAGCAAGGATTTTGGAAAGGAGCAGGTCAGCATGAAAACGTATTAATCATTAATGGACACGAGTATTATAAAAAGTCAAAAGGAGAGTTAAATCAGACGATTTTTAACGAAATGCAGCATTTACTCGCTGATCAATTTGACATTAAAACAACGGTGGTTGATAAAGACTACGAAGTAGAAGAAGAAGTTGAAAAGTGGCTATGGGCTGATGTTGTGATTATGCAGACGCCTATTTACTGGTTCAGCATTCCCGGAAAGTTTAAGCAATATATTGATCGCGTGTATATGGATAACATTTTCTTTAAAGGCTCAAATCAATACGGGCGAGGCGGCTTATTAACGGGAAAAAAATACATGTTTTCTCTTACATGGAATGCGCCGGAAGCTATTTTTAACAATGACGAAGCTTTCTATGAAGGAAAAAGTTTAGACGAAGCCATTATGCATTTGCATAAAATGAATCAGTACGTCGGTATGAGCCCACTTCCAACATACTCTATTCATGATGTAGTCAAACATCCAAACATTGATCACTACAAGCATAAATTAGAAAATCATGTAGCAGAAGTATTTGGAATAGGAGAGCATCAATAAAAGTATAGCCGTTCGTTTTCTGAGAGTATCCTTAGATTTTACAGCTAGTAAAAGAAAAAAACATAAAAAAGCTGCTTTCTATACATGTAATGTATAGAAAGCAGCTTTTTTACGTGACAGTTTCAAACTTCAGGGTGTGAGGTGGGATAGTTTCTGTTTACCCGTCTATATCTAAATAAAACAATCTAAATGATAATGAAGTAGAAATTATTTATTCCGTTTGTTTATAAATTGTTTAAATATAAGAGGAAGCAGTTTAGCTTTGGAAAATAAGGGAAGAAGCATACTAACTTGCCTGTGTATATTTAGAAAAGGAGGGATAAAGATGTCGTTAGCTCATTTTGATGATATTTCAGAAATTTGCTATGCATGTGAAAAACAGCCCCTTGGGAAAAGACAAAAACGCATTGGCGTATGGACGGAAAAAGAAATGAGAAAGCCTGCTGAAGAGAGAGTAGAAAATCAGAAGGTGGTCGCACTTTCTCGTTAATGTAAAAAAGCCTTTAGCTCATCTAAAGGCTTTTTTACGTATTGGCGTTTGGACATGTGTGAAGGGTCATAGAAGCAATCGTTATAAATCTTCTAGTCTTTGAACTTTTTTGCCTTCTATTTTATGCTGTTCCATCGTTTCTTTTAACTCTTTGTTCGCCGTTGTCATCGTCGTTTCATTTGTTACGCCCATAAATGACCAGCCGTGAGATTCAAGCCAGTACTTGAATTCCCGCAAAAACTCTTCCTGCGTTCCTCCCGTATGATAAAAAGCTCCTTGAATTGTAATAGCCGGTTTCTCTGTGTTATACGTCACATACATTTTATTTGCACACATCCAAATAGACCTCCTTTATTAATAAACAAATGTAAATTGACAAAGAAGCGTTGAATCATTCCTCAATAGTTACACTATTTCTCTATTTGACTGCTGTTTTCCTTTTTATCGCTGCGATTAATCATAATAAAATCAAGTTTTTTACAGAAAGAGGAATGTAAGTAAACAGATAAAAAGCTCGTTTCGCAATGAAATTGTCATATTTCTACATATTCTTTAAGGGGCATGTAAAAGTTGTAACATAATGAATGGCACTGTAAGAAACTTAATCCAATTAGAACAAATGTTACTGTTTTTTTTAATGAAAAGGCGAATCTATGTGCTAAGGTAATAACAGGTTCAAATTTTAGGAGGTAGTTTTTGTGAGTAAAAAACGTGTAAAAAAATGGGCAGTTGCTTCTGCAGCGTCTGTAGCATTTCTAGCAAGTCAAGGAACAGCATCAGCAGCAGCTTCGCACAAAGTCGTAAAAGGAGATACCTTGTGGGGGCTTGGCCAACAAAATGGGGTTACGGTAGATGAGCTGAAAGGTGCTAATAACCGCCAAAACGACATGATTTACGTTGGAGAAACATTAACGATTCCTGACCAGGGACAAGCACAACCTGCCGCTAGTCCGGCAACATCTGTACATACAGTAGCACAAGGCGAAACGTTATATCATATTGCAACACAAAACGGCATGACTGTGGATCAGTTAAAAGCTGTTAACGGTTTACAAAGTGATATCATTACCATCGGACAAACATTAAAACTTCAAGGAGAAGCACCGGCGCCGGCACAAACTGCTCCGTCTACATCGGTTTCTGCACAAGACCAAGATTTACTAGCAAGATTAGTAGAGGCAGAAGCAAAAGGGGAGCCGTACCAAGGAAAAGTAGCGGTAGCAATTGTGGTATTAAACCGTGTAGCTTCACCGGAATTCCCAAATAACATTCACGACGTTATTTATCAGCAGCTAGGAAACGGCGTATATCAATTTTCACCAGTAGCCAACGGCGCAATTAATCAGCCTGCATCAGACGAATCAAAACGAGCGGTAAGCGAAGCGTTAGCAAACCCGCATGAAAACGATGCGCTGTTTTTCTATAATCCGAAAATCGCTGAAAGCCAATGGGTTGCAACGCAGCAAGTAACGGCAGTTATCGGAAACCATGTATTTGCAAAATAAGTAGATTTCTTTCAAATATAAACATATATTTCATATATATGTAATATTGATACAAAGAGGCTGCCACAAAAGTATTTTGGTTAAAGTTAAATCCGAACCATTAATAGTCATTAATGGTTCGGATTTTTTGTTGTTATGGTAAACGTAGATTTCATGTACGTAGTTACTTCTATCTGTTGATTAGAGGGTAAGGCGAAGACTCCTGCGAAAAAAGCGGAATAGGTGAGACCTCGCAGGAGCGTAAGCGACGAGGAAACTCATCGGCCGCCCGCGGAAAGCCAAGCCTTGCACGGAAATCAACAGCGGCAGAACAAGAAGTTCAGATCATGTATGCCAATTGTTCGTCTTTAGATTGGATTGATGTAGTTATGTCTCAATCCTCTTTTATATGAAGAGAGAAATAGCTATTTTTAAGTCTAATTGAACCTTAAAATGCCTTAACAGATCCATCTGTTAAGGTATTTTTTTGCTTAAATTTTAAGAAAACCATTGATTATTTAGAGAATAATGATATGATAAAGAAAGTCAATTGATAATGATAATCATTTACATATGATAGAGGAGGAGATAACTAGACTTCTAGCGGAAAGAAAGGAGCAAGGAAAGTTGAAGTTTTATCAGTTAATTCTTGTGTTTGCTGTACTAGCAGTTTCATCTCTTTTTATAGGAGTACAAGATTTGTCAGCAGTAGATCTGTTTCATTTAACAAAAGAAGAAAGCCAAACGCTGTTTTTCAGTCGGTTTCCAAGGCTTTTGAGCATTATTATGGCGGGAATGAGCCTTAGCATTTGCGGATTAATTATGCAGCAAATTACGCGAAATAAGTTTGTATCTCCAACGACTGCAGGAACGATGGACTGGGCAAGACTTGGTGTATTAATTTCTCTACTAGTATTTGCTTCAGCAAGTCCTCTATTAAAAATGAGCATTGCTTTCATTTTCTCACTTGCGGGCAATCTATTGTTTATGAGAATACTAGACAGAATTAAATTTAACGATACGATTTATATTCCACTAGTCGGTTTAATGCTCGGTAGTATCGTAAGTTCCTTAGCTACCTTCATCGCCTACAAATACGATTTGATTCAAAACCTTTCTTCATGGCTGCAAGGCGACTTTTCGCTAGTAGTCAAAGGGAGATATGAACTTTTATACCTGAGTATACCCCTCTTAATAATTGCTTATCTTTACGCAGATAAGTTCACGGTTGCTGGTATGGGAGAAAGCTTTTCAATCAATTTAGGCGTGAAATATAAACAAATCGTAAACATTGGATTAGTCATTGTTTCGCTTATTACGTCGATTACGATTTTGACCGTTGGCATGCTTCCTTTTTTAGGATTGATTATTCCAAATATCGTATCAATTTACCGTGGAGATCATTTACGAAAAAGTCTGCCTCATACAGCGCTGCTTGGAGCTGTGTTCGTACTTGCGTGTGATATTTTAGGAAGAATCATTATTTTTCCTTATGAAATTTCCATTGGGTTAATGGTCGGTGTAATAGGAAGTGCGATCTTTCTTTTTATGCTGATAAGGAGAGGTCGTTATGCATAACAAATATAAAATCATCATTCTTGCCGCACTGGCCATTTTATCGGCTGCACTGTTTATTGGCTATGATTTAGGCTATTGGCAGTACACGCTGCCGCGAAGAATTGAAAAAGTTGCCGCGATTGTTTTAACTGGAGGAGCCATTGCGTTTTCATCCGTTATCTTTCAAACGATTACCAATAATCGAATTCTAACTCCTAGTATTCTAGGACTAGATTCACTGTATTTATTTCTGCAAACGTTTATTGTGTACATCTTTGGCTCAACGAATATTGTCATCATGAACAAAAATCTTAATTTTCTTCTTTGCGTTTCGCTGATGATTATCTTTTCGGTCTTGCTTTACATACTGATGTTCAAAAAAGCCGGTAAGAATATTTTCTTTATTTTACTGGTTGGAATTGTGTTCGGCACGTTATTTAAAAGCATGTCTTCATTTATGGAAATGCTGATTGATCCGAATGAATTTCAAGTTGTACAAGATAAATCATTTGCAAGCTTTAACAATGTTAATACCGATTTGCTATACATAGCAGCCGTCATATTTACCCTGCTTGGCATTTACGTGTGGCGCTTTACATCCATTTTTGATGTATTGTCGCTAGGAAGAGAACATGCGGTAAATTTAGGTATTGATTATGACAGGCTCGTCAAAAAAATGCTGATTGTAATCGCCATTTTTGTCTCAGTGGCTACAGCGTTAGTTGGGCCGATTACCTTTCTTGGACTGCTTGTTGTGAACCTTGCGAGAGAGCTGTTCAAAACATACAAGCACACCTATTTAATGATGGGATCACTGCTGCTTAGTGTTATAGCCCTCGTCGGAGGAGAATTTATCGTTGAAAAAGTGTTCACCTTCAGCACCACGCTGAGCGTCATCATTGACTTTGCCGGCGGAATTTACTTTATTTATTTGCTGCTAAAGGAGAATAAATCATGGTAGAAGTAACAAATGTCAGTAAAACATACGGAGAAAAAACCGTTTTAGAAAAAACATCCGTCGTGATTCCAAAAGGGAAAATCACGTCATTTATCGGCCCGAACGGAGCGGGGAAAAGTACGCTGCTTTCAATTATGAGCCGTCTCATTAAAGCCGACTCAGGATCAATATCAATAGAAGGGAAAAACATAGAGAATATTGACAGCTCAGATTTAGCCAAAAAAATGAGCATTTTAAAACAGTCCAATCAGCTGAATATCAGGCTTAGCGTACGTGAACTTGTAAATTTTGGAAGGTTTCCTTATTCAAAAGGCCGGTTAACAAAAAGCGATGAACAAGCGGTCGATCAGGCGCTGAGTTATATGAAGCTTGAAAGTATTCAAGATAAATACTTGGATGAACTGAGCGGGGGACAGTGTCAGCGAGCTTTTATCGCTATGGTCATCGCACAGGACACGGAGTATATCTTCTTAGATGAACCGCTCAATAACTTAGATATGAAGCATTCTGTTGAAATTATGAAGCTGTTGAAACGTCTCGTAGAAGACTTAGGCAAAACCATTGTGATTGTCATTCACGATATTAATTTTGCGTCCGTCTATTCGGATTACATCGTGGCGCTTAAAAATGGTGAAGTGATTCGTGAAGGCCCAACAGAAACCATCATTCAAACGTCTGTATTAAAGGATATATACGATATGGATATTCCAATCGAAACGGTTGGCGGACAGCGTATTTGCGTGTATTTTTCATAAAATTTATTCATGAGGTGACGAAAGTGAAAAAAGTGTTATTAATGTTTGTAGCAGTCTTAACTGCGATTGTTGTAGCTGCTTGCGGTAATCAAGGAGCAAAAGAAACAACAGGTGGAGAAAGTAAGCAAAAAGAGACGGTAACAGTAACCGATCAGTTCAATAAAGACGGAATTAAAATTGAGAAAAACCCTAAAAAAGTTGTAGTATTCAGCATGGGTGCACTTGATACGCTAGATAAACTAGGGGTTGAAGTAGCGGGCTTACCAAAACAAGCGATCCCTGAGTATTTATCAAAATATCAAGATGATAAGTACGCAAATGTAGGTGGATTAAAAGAACCTGATTTTGAAAAAATTGCAGAATTAAAGCCAGACTTAATTATTATTCAAGGCCGCCAAGCAGATTCATTTGATGAATTTTCAAAAATTGCGCCGACGATCTATATCGATACAGACAACCAGCACTATATGAAGTCATTTAAAGAAAATACAAAAGTACTAGGACAAATTTTTGATAAAGAAGATCAAGCGAAAAAAGAGCTAGCAGCGATTGATAAGCAAATTGCAGATTTGAAAAAACAAGCGGACAAACTAGATAAAAAAGGACTTGTAATGATGGCAAATGATAGCAAAATGACAGCGTTTGGTCCGGGTTCTAAATACGGATTAATCCACGACGTATTCGGTATCAAAGCAGCAGACGACAGCCTAGATCCATCGGCTAAGCACGGTCAAAGCATTGCATACGAATATTTAGTTAAGCAAAACCCGGACTACTTATTCGTAGTTGACCGCGGCGCCGCAATTGGTGAAAAATCATCCGCTAAACAAATTGTTGAAAATGAGTACGTAAAAGAAGTCAATGCAGTGAAAAACAATCACGTTGTATATCTTGATCCAGGCCTTTGGTATTTATCTGGAGGAGGCCTTGAGTCAATGGCAGGCATGATTAAAGAAATCAAAGCAGGGATAGAGAAGTAATAGAGAAAAGAGAGACTGGGACAAAGGTATTTTAATTGAAAGTAGATCCGAATGATTAATCAAATCATTCGGATTTTTTTATTGTTGTGGAGAGAAAATAGGTTTCATATCTGTAGCTGCTTCTAGCTGTTGATTGGAGGGAAAGGCGAAGACTCCTGCGGAAAAAGCGGAACAGGTGAGCCCCGCAGGAGCGGAAGCGACGAGGAGGCTCACCGGCCGCCCGCGGAAAGCGAAGTCTTGCACGGAAATTAACAGCGGCGTAATCCATATTAGTTCATTTATCCAATTGGTTCGTCTATAGATTGAAGTGATTAGTTATGTCTCAATCTCATTTTTTAGTGAACATTTTTCTATCTGGCAGTGGTTGTGACTATAAAACGTTATAAACTGAACGAATACTAAAGAGCAAAGTGCAGGTATTTCCTTCTCTTTAGGTGTCTTTCTACTTATTAAATTAAGTTTATTAATAGGTGTTTTTATCCATTTTCGTTCTAGACGAAAAAAGGTACAAGTTTAGTGATTAATTGAATAGGGAGAGGGAACGGAAAAAAGAGGAAAAAATCTCTAAAAGGAATTTATTATATTAAAGGAGGAGTTAACATGTTTCGTCATCAAAAAGAACTGCAATTTGAAGTCAAAGTAGATCGCCCCGATCCGATGCTTGCTCGCCAGATTCAAGAAGTACTAGGTGGACAATTCGGTGAAATGACGGTGATGATGCAATACCTCTTTCAAGGATTTAACTGTCGAGGAGAAGAAAAATATAAAGATATGCTGATGGATATAGGTACAGAAGAAATTGGACACGTAGAGATGCTTTGTTCACTTATTAGTCAATTACTTGATGGAGCCTCTCCAGAAGATCAAGCAGAAGCTGCGAAAGATCCTGCAACAGCAGCTATCATGGGAGGAATTAATCCTCAGCATTTATTAGTGAGCGGGCTTGGTGGTTTGCCTACTAATTCAAATGGAGTTCCATGGAACGGTTCATATATCGTAGCAAGCGGCAATTTATTAGCAGACATGCGTTCGAACTTGCATGCAGAAAGCCAAGGCAGACTTCAAGTAGCTAGGTTATACCATATGACAAAAGATGAAGGTGTACGCGCGACATTCCGAAAAATGCTAGCGCGTGATCGCTATCACCAGTATCAGTGGATGGAAGCGATAAACGAACTAGAAGAAAAAAATGGAGTAGTTGTTCCTGCATCTTTCCCTCCTGAGGCTGAAAAAGAATCACAGCCAGAAGCTTATGAGTTTTGGAACCTTTCAGAAGGCGCTGAATCAGAAGAGGGACCGTGGGCTACTGGAAGTGCCCCAGACGGAAGCGGTGAATATGTATATATCAAAGATCCTGTAGCAAAAGGACAAGTTCCCAATCCGGAAATTCCTGATACTTCGTTGCATCATGATTTAACTCGTAAAAAAGTTTTCTCTAAATAAAAGAAAGAAAGACCCTCGATATGTTCGAGAGGTCTTTTTTTGCTTATAACAAAGGGTGTTATCTACGTGTTTCAATTAAGTTATCTTTTAATATCTAGAATAAAAAAGCCGCATATGGAAACAGTAGGTATGTGCATATGTTAGAAAGATGGCACCACGGAATATGTTAGGAAAAAAAGAAACAGGTACTGTAAGTGAAAAATCATACAGGGGACAAAAATCTACATAAGCTAGTTCAAAAAACAAGCAATGTCAATAAAAGGAGTGTTTCATATGTACTATTATAAAGAAGGATTAATTAACGGCATTAAACCGGATAAGCCCGATCCAGCAGCCGCGAAAGTACTTCAAGAAGCATTAGGCGGTCAGTTTGGTGAAATGCGAACGATGATGCAGTATTTTTTTCAAAGCTCTAACTTTAGAGGAAAAGAAACGCAGTATCGCGATTTAATGAAAGGTGTTTTTTTAGAAGAAATAGCTCACGTAGAACTCGTTCAAAATACCATTAATGCATTGTTAGATGAATCTGGCGGAGCCGGGGTAGGAAGTCAAGGTTCAGATCAGGCTCCTCTTGATGAAGCTGTAAAACACGCTAATCCTCATCACTATATTATGGGCGCTCAAAGTTCACTTCCAGTGGATGCGGGCGGGAATCCATGGAACGGCTCGTGGGTTTATAATCATGGAAATCTAGTAGCTGATTTGCTCAATAACGTCGTGTTAGAATCAACCGGTGTTTTACAAAAAACAAGAATATACGAAATGAGTTCTAACCAGACGCTAAGAGAAACGCTAGGTTTCTTAATTGTTCGAGATAATGCTCATCAAAATGCGTTTGCAAAAGCCCTTGAAACATTAGGGGTGGACTGGGGCAAGCTATTCCCTGTACCAAATTATGATATTAACAAATATCCTGAATGCAGAAAATTTGTCGAGATGGGGTATCATAACACGCAATTTGATTTTAGGTTAGATCCGCATCGAATGGGAGAAATATTCCAAGGGCAGACGCCAAGCAGAAATGGCGGAGACTTGAGCGTAACACCTCCACCGGAAGCTTTTCCAGTCCCTCATTTATCTGAAATGCCAAATGAGCATGCTCCAGGTTTAGGAGACATGAATGCATAAAAGTATGTGAATCGACTTTAATTAAACAAAGCTAAAATAAATAAAAAAACATTGACTGAGAGCTAGTAGTCAATGCTTTTTTTATTTATTTTAGCTAAATTCTTTCATTTTTCCAGCGCAAAGCACATCTCGCCATTCCTGTGAGCGCGTGATAAAGTGCTTTTTCTACATCTATTTGCGAATTTAATTGTTTTTTACAAGAAGAAAAGGGAATACTTTCTTTAATCGCTTGTAATAGAAAGCTAATAAGGGGCATTCTGCTATGAGTAGTCAACAAGATGAATTTTTATTTAAAAGAGAGCTCTATCGCTTAGTACAAGAATACAAACGCTGTAAAGTTGAAGAAATTAGACGGGCAATTAAAAAGGATATTCTTCTTTTGAAGAAGGTTATAAATAACTAAAATAGATAGACACCTACAAAAAAGCTCATGTTAGTTACTAAATGAGCTTTTTTGTCCGCTTTAAACTTGTTCAAACGAATTAGTATGTCTATAAATGGCCTCAGGAAGATTATGGATCATATTAAACAGAGCTAACGCAGTTGTTTCTGGTTCTTCATAACGATAAATGATATCGTTTTCAATATCACAGATTTGAAAACTGTTTAATTGTTTTGAATAACTTAGTGTAAACCTATTGGCAAGAGTATGAGTAATGTCGCTATCCTTATAATTTACTAAATTTGCTATCATGTGCTTAATTTCAGTTAGGTTCATCCACCAAGTCACCCTTTCATGTTATTAAGGTTATCATACCATGTACAGGTAGTTTGAATGCTGTTTTTTACAATTTGTAACAACAATTTTCAAAATGAAACATAAAGGTAATAAAAGGTTAAAACGAGCAGCTTAACGCAAGCTGAACATTTCCTATGAGGGTGTAGGATTTTCTTTGCAGTAGGTCAACTCCAGCTTTTTATCTGCGATTTCTTTTAGCCCAATACGAATCATACTGAATACTAAAATCCATAATATAACCGTTAAAATTGTATGTCCAGCGGGGAAAATACCTAGTATAGGTGAGTCCCAAAGAGCGTGCATAGAAACGACAAGCAAAAATACACCGAGAAATTTTGGTTTTATCAACATGCTCCACTGAAATTTCTTATTTCCTTGTACGATGCAGACGGCAGCGCCTGTCAAGGCAGCCCAAGCTACATGTCCTCCAGGAGCAAAAATACTGCGCCAAAGTATTGTAGAATAAAGCATGTGAAAGCTGCCGGAAAGAAGTGCCCGTAAAGCATAGCCAGCGGTTTCAAAAGCAGCAAAACCAGCTCCTATTGCAGCTCCCAAGAGAAGTCCGTTAAGGATATATCTATATTTAAGATTGCGTACAAAATAAATAACCGCGATAACTTTAGCCAGTTCCTCACATATTCCAATCACGATCACGTTTGTGTTATTTCCAAGAATATCATAAAACACAAGTGCTAATAAAAGTGAGAGGATTCCGCCAATAAAAACGACATAAACAATTTTGTAAATAGCAATATTCTGCGGAGCGTTCATTTCCCAAAAGAAAATGAGAGTAGTAAATGGCACTGCAAAAGCACCGACTACAATAAGACCGGGTATGAAGTTGATGTTTTCGAACAAGCTTACGCCTAGATATAGCCCTAAGTATGCGACAAGCGCAATAAGAAAGACCCTTGCAAAAAGCCATGGCTTTGGCCATGTATTTACAACTTCTTCTATTTTAGGAGTCGTAAGCCCTGTTCCTACAATAAAAAGCCGTTCAGCTTCCATTTCACTGTGCTGTCGGAAGACTCGAGAGAATATATTTCGAAATTTAGGTTCAACCGAACGTTCATTTCTTGGAATTTTATCAACACGATGGGCAAACAAGTAGAATATGCTGTAGTTTTCG
Source organism: Priestia megaterium (assembly GCF_023824195.1). Lineage (NCBI taxonomy): Bacteria > Bacillati > Bacillota > Bacilli > Caryophanales > Bacillaceae > Priestia > Priestia megaterium. The sequence goes on along the minus strand of NZ_CP085442.1, from coordinate 3,242,021 downwards.
TCGTGGTCCACGATTTCATGGCCGCAATTTAAGCAGAATTTTACCCCTTCTAGATTAGAATAAGCGCAATGGGGGCATTTCATTTATCTTCCTCCTTTTTCTAGATACAAATCGTTTGACGCTTGTCTTATGACATCTTCTACATATATTATGTGAGCTGATGAAAAAAGCATAAGAGGGTTTGTTAGGTAATTTGCTTAAATAATGGAATGGTATGTATATAAAAGGACAGAAGCTATTGCTAAAAGAGACCTCATTAAACCAAAAAAAGGCTGCGTCATAAGCCGAACATTCGACTTACAGCACAGCCCTTTATATGATTGGAAATGTGGATTTAAGCCTGTTTTCTTTACAATGCTACTACGCAATAAAAAAGCTTCCTGAAATAAAAACGATGACACCAATGACCATCATTAACGTTTCGCGATCTTTTTTTCCTGTTTTTTTATTAGCAGGCAGCAGTGATTTTGAAAGAGGCTTAGCAAAAATAATGACAAGCATGCAAACAGCAGCAAAGATGCCAAGCGCCACCTGAAAATTACCTTCAATAAAGACGCATGCCATTAAAAGTACAAGACTTATTTTTAGAAAAATTTTTGATAGGTTCACTATCAACACTCCTTTAGAACACTTAATACGAAAGACTTAGTGATTTTTTTATGTGCCTGTTGTTTTCTACGGCTTGAAGGAGAAAATGAGCGACGTCAGAACGGCTGATGTTGCGTCCGTTTTCTGGTATGCTAGCTTCTCCTATACGATAATACGTGGTTAATGGACCGCTCGTTAACCCCATTGGTCGAGCAACAGTCCAGTCGAGTCCGCTTATCTTCAAGAGCTTCACGGCTTCGTGATGATCGCGAAGCACATTTTTTAAAATCCGCTGAGCAAGCCATCCTGTCATGCCTGGAATTTCTCCGTCGATTCCGGCAGAAGCCGTGTAGGCGATACGCTGAATCCCGTTTTCGTTCATGCATTGAATCAGCAGATTTGTCGTTTCTACTAAAAGGGTAGAATGCCCTAGATTTTCGGTTCCAAGACAAGAAATTACTGCATCACACCCTCGCATGGCCTGACATACTTCATAATAATCAAGCACGTCGCCTTGTATGATGTGTACGTTCGCATGCGCTATCTTAAGCTTAGATGGATTTCGCACAAAAGCTTTTACATAATGTCCGTTTTTAATCGCTTGCTTGATCACTTCCTGTCCGGTCCTGCCGCTTGCGCCAATCAAAAAAATGTTCATACGATCAACCCTTTCGTTTCAATGTAGGTAGTAAAAACGAAATTTTCTTTTACCATAACACATTTTTCTCGATTTAGCTTGTCAAAACATAAAAACTGCTTACGAGATTCATCAAAGTAAGAGGTATCCTCTGTTCTTTTTTAAAACTTATGTCATAGACTGTCTAGAAAACAAAGAAATGTACGAACGGTTTATAAAGGTGTTTAATGCTATAGAAGCGAAAGGGTATTATAGGAATAAGGGACGAACAGAAGGGGCGATGCACTATGAAAAAATCGGTAAGCCGAGCACGTGTTATCATAGTACTAATAGGTTTTCCGCTCATCTTTCTCATTATGGCGCTTGTGACGGGTGAGTGGCGATATATGACTTGGACCATTCCGCCTGCACTGATGTCATGTTGGACGGCACTCTTTGTATTAAGGAAGCAAGAAGAAAGATAACAGGAAATTTGAACTATTGCATCGAATTTATAGAAAAAGTATAAAATGATAGAAAGCTATAGTAAGAAAATTTAATGAAGGACGGTGTGAAGATGAACGGACAACAGTTATTGTATGGGTTGCTTACGTCTAAAGGCGATATCCTAAGAGCTGCTTATGTGTTATGTGACCACCGCATTTATACGGAAATGTCAGCACAGTATCAGCAAACGGAGCATACGGATTTTCAAGCATCATTGGTAGAAGAAATGAAATTGCTTGAAAAACAGCCTGAAGTAGACATGCATCTGCATATTTTGCTTGAAATGGCGAAGTTTTTTGAACTTCCTGTTTCTCATGCTACAACAAATGGCGAGCTGTACGAGTTAAGCGATAACATTGGAAATTTGCTTGTATCTAAATACAATGAGCTGTTTTCAATTGCACGCTGTCATACGCTAGAAGACGTAATGCGCCATCAAATCCGACTGTTCTTTCATCTAATTGATTCGCAATACATGATTGCTACAAATCGTCAGCAAGCTGTGTTTCAGCAGCAGCTGATGAATTGGATTGAACAGCTGCCCCCCATGTATCAGGAAAGAATGATTGATGCATTAGGAGAATATCAGCAGGAAGCGCTTGTGAAACTGCTGCAAAAAAAAGGGACAATCGATCTATACAAACAGCTTCCTCCGCACGCATACCCTGCTATTTCAGGCCTTATGGCAACCGTAATGAGTATCTTTATTCCCGTTAATTACCCGCCAGCACTGCTATTTAGTATGAATGCGCCGCTGTTTTTAATGGCGAGCTTTGAAAGTCATGAAATTATTGCAAAACGCAAAGAAGCTGGAACTTTTTTACCGCTGTTATTAGTAGTTGTTCAGCTGATGTGGACGTACAAGCTTGAGCATCAGGATGAGCTGTTGAATTATCAGTCTCTGCTGATCAAGTGGTCATCTGTACACACAGCGTATCAAGATTATATGAAAAAGAAAGAGCAGTCACTGTTTGACCGTGAACGGTTAGACAGCTTTATTTATAAAACAGAGCAGTATGTTAAGCAGCTCCGCGCTACGGAGAAAAAGACGGTGAAGCAAATTGAAACGCTCAAAACAGCCATCCGCCATCAGCTTGATGAAATGGAGCTCACATCGTTAAACGGAGGGCTTGTGCTTCAAAAAATGATTGAAGAGCATGAATCATTAAAACAAGATGTAGAAGAACTGCAGCGCAAGCTTTCGATTAAAGGTGACTTCTTCTCTAAAGTAAGGCTGACGTTCCGTTCTGCAGAACGAGCCGTCAAAAGCAAAGTGAAAGAAGTAGAGCGTAAAAAAGTGCTTATGCAAATGACGGATTTTATTTTAGCAAATCGCTTGCCCGTATGCGTGGATATTCAAAATGAAATTTATGATTATCAAGACGAGCTGACGACGACTATTTTTCAAATTAATCAGCAGGTCGAGCTGCTTGAAGAAACAAAACAAAGCCGCCAGCTAGCCGATGCAAAAGTACGCCGCTATGATCAAGAAATAAAGCGATTTGAACGGAACTACTACGGCTTAAAAGAAGGAACCGTTGAAGAGATGGCACAGTGAAACTAGGACAAACGTATTTTATCCGAACGAGTTTGATTCTTGATGGAGAATCAAACTTGTTCGGATTTTTTCATGGTGATGGTGAACATAGGTTTTATGTATGTAGCTGCTTCTAGCTGTTGATTGGAGGACAAGGCGAAGACTCCTGCCGGAAAAGCGGAAGCAACGAGGAGGCTCACCGGCCGTCTGCGGAAAGCAAAGCCCTGCAAGGAAACCAGCAACGGTGTCACAATCGATCCATACGAACTCATTCGCCTCATTGTCCGTCTTTAGATTGGCGTAATTTAGTTATGTCTCAATCTCATTCTCTGTCTGTAGGAGCGGACAGCTGATCTTTATACTCATCTACATAGAGCATGCCGTTTGTTGACACAACTGCATACAGCACTTGGTTCAACTGAAGCTGACGATTTGAAAGCTCAAGGTTGATCCACTGTTCGGTATATTGAGATGTTAAATTTTTATGAATAATTTCTCCGTCCATGATGAGTTCTACCGGTAAATTCATATCTTTAAACGGCTTAGACAAAACGTCCTGTTTGGCAATGTTTTGATAAGCAGTTTTCTTTAATACCGACAATTTTCCGCTTACTTCTAAAACAGCAAATTCTACTTCAGCAATGTTGAACGTACCTAGTTCTCGTAAATGCTGATTCAAGTCGTCAATAGAATATTTGGCTTTTTCATATTTGCTTCAAGAAGCTTTCCTTTTTCCATAATAACCGTCGGGCGTCCTGTAATCCATTTTCGCAAGCGCCTGCTTTTTAGAGCTGTTGATGCTAAAAGAAAATGAATGGCCACAAGAAAAGCAAAAGAAGCGAACATCGGCAGAAATTTTAATTTTAAATCAAATCCCATATTTGCGATGAACGACCCAATAATGATGGACATCGCAAATGTAAAATGATTATTATGCGTGTTAATTTGTTTTCCAATCAGGAAAGTTGTAATGCTTAAGATAATAAAAGAAACAAAGGTTCTAAGAAGGGACGTGAGAATGTCTTCCATAGGTTATGATGTCACCTGCTTTCTCATAAATAGAAAGAGATCTATCTCTATAGCGTTATCCATTTAAAAGATCGTTATACAAGAAAAAACATCAAGAAGAAGTGCGGATAATGCGTTCACATTCGGCTGCTTAAAAAGGGGCAGAAAGGCTGTAGGTAAGGGAAAAAAGCAAACAAAAAGAATGTGCAAATTCCTTTGAAATTTTTTGGAGGATTTGTTACAATAAAGGTGCTTATTTTTGTTCGGTAAGGATAGTTCGAAGTGTTCGTCTTGACTTATTGTAAGAGCAGGAATAGAGTAATACACAATGTGTGGATTGTCACACAAGGAGGAAAAGAGATATGTTACAAGGTAAAGTAAAATGGTTCAACGCTGAAAAAGGTTTCGGTTTCATCGAAGTAGAAGGACAAGACGATGTATTCGTTCATTTCTCTGCTATCCAAGGCGAAGGTTTCAAAACTTTAGAAGAAGGTCAAGAAGTTACATTTGAAATCGTTGAAGGCAACCGTGGACCACAAGCTGCTAACGTTCAAAAGTAATTTTTTTTATAAAGTTTAAGCCGATCAGCAGAACATTTCTCTGGTCGTTCGTTAAACTAAACTGGGAGAAGGCCCCTTTTATAAAAGGGGTCTTTTCTTGTTCGCTTTTTACACCTTGTTGACGATTTCTTTGATTTTGTAGAAGTATTCAAATATGAAAAAAACTAGTCACGCAGTATAAAAAAAGCGTATAATGAAATGATGAAAATAGGAATTGTAGAGCAGAAAGGATTTTAAAACGTATGAGCAACCAACTTCAAGAAACGATGGTCGATTCACGTCGTACATTCGCCATTATTTCTCACCCGGATGCCGGGAAAACAACGTTAACAGAAAAAATGCTGTTACTGGGCGGAATGATTCGTTCAGCCGGAACGGTTAAAGGAAAAAAATCAGGCAAGTTTGCTACATCTGACTGGATGGAAATCGAAAAACAACGTGGGATTTCGGTTACATCAAGTGTTATGCAGTTTGAGTATAAAGATCACTTTATTAACATCTTGGATACACCAGGACATGAAGACTTCAGTGAGGATACGTATCGTACCTTAACGGCTGTAGACAGTGCGGTCATGGTTATTGACGGAACAAAAGGGATTGAAGCACAAACGCTTAAACTTTTTAAAGTTTGTCGTATGCGCGGTATTCCCATCCTAACGTTTATCAATAAATTAGACCGTGAAGGAAAAGAGCCGCTTGAGCTGCTTGAAGAAATTGAAGATGTACTCGGTATTGAATCATACCCTGTAACGTGGCCAATTGGCATGGGGAAACGATTCCAAGGAACGTATGACCGTTTTTCAAAACAAATTGAAGTATACCAAGGAAACAAAGAGTCATATTTTGCAGACTTTGACGGTGAAAATATCGACGATGAAATTAAAAAACACGTCGATGAAATGTATTTACCAGGCTTAGTGGATGATTTATCTCTATTAGACGAAGCAGGTAATGATTTTTCAATTGAAAAAGTAAAGCAAGGCCTATTAACACCTGTTTTCTTCGGAAGTGCGATTGCAAACTTTGGTGTACAGTCTTTCTTTAATTCATTTTTACAATTAACATCACCGCCGCAGCCTCGTGAATCAACGAATGGCACCGTTCAGCCTACGGATGAAAACTTCTCAGGTTTCATCTTTAAAATTCAAGCGAATATGAACCCAGCTCACCGCGACCGCATTGCGTTCGTACGCGTATGTTCAGGAAAATTCGAGCGTGGAATGAACGTGACGTTAGCAAGAACGAACCGCAAAATGAAGCTAGCGCAGTCTCATCAGTTCTTGGCATCAAGCCGTGAAACAGTAGACACAGCGTATCCAGGAGATATCATTGGCTTATATGATTCAGGCACGTATCAAATTGGTGACACAATTGTAGGAGAGGGAAAAGTATTCGAATTTGATGCTCTTCCAAAGTTCCCGCCTGAACTGTTTGTAAAAGTTCGTGCGAAAAATGCAATGAAATCTAAGCACTTTGAAAAAGGGATTAATCAGCTTGTACAAGAAGGAGCCGTACAGCTTTACCGTACGCCGTTCTTTGGAGATTATATTTTAGGAGCAGTTGGTGAACTTCAGTTCCAAGTGTTTGAACATCGCATGAAAGGTGAGTACAATGTCGATCTTGAATTCACGCGCATGTCTCATAACATTGCAAAATGGGTAGACAAATCAACAATTGAAGATCGCATGCTAGATTCTCGCGTGATGCTAGTAGAAGATCGTGATAAGCATTCCGTTCTTATGTTTGAAAACGATTTTGTATGGCGTTTGTTCCAGGACAAATATCCATCTGTTAAATTCCTAGATCCGTTTAATCTATAAAAGAGTATAAAAAAAGGAAAACGATACATACTACTTTCATAAGTAGACAGTCGATTTTCCTCCTTTGCTTAAGAGTCAGTATTTACTGGCTCTTTTTTTTAGTGAGCCACTGATTTTAAATTTAAAAGAATGACTCCTGCAATGATTAATACGATGCCAAATACCATCGTGAGACTGCCGCTTTCTTTCCAAATGACTACGCCAATCACAGCTGTCACAGCAGTTCCTACGCCAGACCAAATGGCATACGCAACGCTGAGTGGAATGTGCTGAAGCGATGTGGAAAGCGCATAGAAAGCAAGACCAAACCCTAATAAAACACCAAGACTAGGCCAAAATTTTGTAAATCCGTTTGATGCTTTTAACATAGATGTACCAAATAACTCTGAACTAATGGCAATCGCTAAAAATAAATAGGCTTTCATCGAAAACCCTCCTCTGTTAATTTCCGAAGTTGTTGTTGAATCTGTTTTTGCATGTCTGGATCCACGGGTGCGAGCCCAAACATTTGACTGAACCATAATCCGTCAGCTGCTAAGCGCACAATGGTAGCAAGTACTGGATCAATGTCGTCTTGTTCAATATGCTGCTGCCATTTTTCGTATTGTTTTTGAAAGTGTTGCAGGAGTTCAGGATTGGTTGCAATACCTGCAAGTAACCCCGCGCTCATCACTTGTTCACGCTGCAGATCATGAAGCGTCTCAGCAAGATAAGCCCGGCTCCATTTGCCAGGAGAATCGTCATGTTCAACTTGTACGTTTAGTCCGTCATCATATTTCTTTGTGACTGAATACAGCATTTGCTTAATCAATTCATCTTTTGAAGAGAAGTGATACAACAAACCGCCTTTACTGACACCGGCTTCTTTTGCTACTTTTTCAAGCGTTAAATTTCCAACGCCGTCGCGCTGTACAACCTGCGTAGCTGCAAGCAATATATCATCAAATGTAGACACATGAATTTCCTCCTTTTTGATTTTCCCTAGAATACTTTACCGTCTGGACGGTTTGTTTGGCAATACTTTTATTTCGAATTTCAAAAAAAATTTTTGTGCACACTAAAATATAAAGTATAAAAACAAAAATAAACGAGTAAACAAGGGGTTAATCCCTTTACTACCTTTACTATATGAAGAAAAAGAAAAAATAAAGCCTGGGTATATGAAAGATAAAAGAAAGGTGTGAAGAAACAGATGAGGGATGTGTATCAAAGTTTTCAAGAACTATCACAGTGCGAACGAGCGGGAATTGATTACGAAATAGAATGTGTCATTCGCCGGAGAGAAATTGTCGTGCTTGCTATTCACGGAGGAACGATGGAAATTGGGACAGAAGAAGTAGCGGAAAAAATAGCAGAAAAGCTGAACGCAACGGTGTACGTATTTAAAACGCTGAAAACAGAAAATCCGTTTGAATTGCATGTTACGTCTGCGAACTACGATGAAGAAATGGCGCGTCACCTTGTTAAAAAATCAGCGGTCACGATTTCTCTTCACGGTGCCTACAGCGACGTCTGCACGACTTATATCGGAGGAAGAGACGAAGAGTTAGAAAAAGCGGTGCGTCATGCACTCTCAGGTTTTCCGATCAGTGAAACGCCCGTACATTTAAAAGGCGTTTCACCTCGAAATATCGCAAACGGTAATCAGCGGCATAAAGGACTGCAGCTTGAAATAACCACTCCGCAGTATGAACAATTATTACAGGATAATCAGCTGTTTAACGAGTATGTGAATGCGGTAGTATCGGCTGTGAACTCAGTGATGTAAAGATAAATTCAACAGCTTCCTGTATATTGGCTGCAATAAAGGCTGCTTGTACACCAGCCCATTTTTCCCGTGCATTTAACGTGTCGTGCCCAGCACCTGTTAACACTAAAATACATTGAGCCCCTGCTGCACTGGCCGCTACGAGGTCTTTCCACCGGTCGCCAATCACGATGCAGTTAGCCAAATTTAAGCTGTGCTCCTCGGCTGCTTTTAACAGCATGCCGGGGTTTGGTTTTCGGCACGAACAGGCGTTCGAATCTTCATGAGGACAAAGGTAAACATCATCAAATCCAAAAGCTAAAAGCTCGGAGATAAACTGTGATTTCTTTACCTTTCCTTTTGCAATATCGGGCTGATTCGTAAAGGAAAACAGCGGAATGTTTTGTTTCTTTATGTCTATAATCGCTTGCTTTGCTTGGGGGAACAGCTGAAAATCACCTGGATATTGTATTTCATTACTGCCGCCAATTGTTCCGTCTCGGTCTAAAAATATTGCTTCGATCATATTCTTCACCTCTTTTTCTATCATAATATAAAACAGGATTAGTTTGATAAAAAATTTGTTTTTTGAAAAAAATCAAAGAAATATGACTGTCTTTTTACTTCTCATCATATGGATAAGTTAAATAGAAGTGATGAGGAGGGGAAGACAAGTGAACGAAGAATCGTTTTATTCACCATTTATAAGCGAAGGCGGAAAGAAAAAAACAATTGGAGAAGTTGAGTTTTCAGATGTGCAGCGCATGATGGAAAAACATTTAGAAGAAGGCTATCAGCTTGAGTTCAAGCGCGAAGTAAGCTCGACGGTCAAACGGAAAATCCCAAATATCATCGCTTCGTTTGCCAATGAAAAAGGAGGGTGGCTTATTTTTGGCGTAGATGAAGACGACCATTCCATTAACCTGCTTGAGCGCAAGGAATATGAGCTGTTTATTAATAATATGCTTAAAGATGTCACCAATCCCATTCCTCGTATCGTTACGCGTTTTTTATCACCTGAAGATCACCCCGGGCAAGGTGTTTTTGTTATTTGGATTCCCGAAGGTCCGAACCCTCCGTACATGTCTTACGGGAAAATTTACAGAAGAATTGGAAGCGGCACATCTCCCGTTACGGAAATCGATGATCGCTATCATTTAGATCGACTCTATCAAAAATCCGAGGATCAAACGCAGCGAATAGAGGAATTTTGCACAAAAGAACTGTCTATCTATAACAGAAAATGGCCTATGCACGGGAAAAGCTATATTCATTACGGGATGTGTAATATGTACGTGCTGCCACTATATGATTTGCATTTAGTTGAACAAATGGAAGAAGAACGGTTAAAACAATATATTTTAAGCAAGTCTAGCGAACCAAAACACTATCGCTTGGATGACGAGAGTACGGTGATGCTGCATACACCGTTTGTTAAAGCCTCTTATTCAGCGGAATCCATCATTTTTCGAAGCACAGATGTGATTGATGCGTATGATAAAACAATTGCGTGGGAGCAGTTTTATAACGGATCAGCGAAGTTTCATATTCCTATTCCATATATGGAAGAATCAAAACAAATTCATGACGTACTAAAGTCGAGTATTTCAAGTTACATTGATGAGACAATTTTTGAGCAGTTTCAATATATAAATGGACCCTTTTTTCTCACATCTTTAATCAGCTGCATCGGCGGATACATCGATTGTATGATGGAATTAAAAGCAGAGCTGGAAGATATGATTATTGTGATTGATTTAGAAAACGTTCGAAACGATGTGCTTTACTTTCCCCATCAGCAGTTTCAAGCATTTTTAGAGAAAGAAGGGCTCGTCTTTTCAGATAAAAAGCAGTATCGATTTAATCGATCATTTAAAACAACGAAATTAGGAGAGAATCTGGAGCTTCTTGCCTACGTTGATTATATCGTAACAGCGTTTGGCCTTTCAAAAAACCAGTCCATTGACTTTCTTAAACACTCATTAAATCAAGGATAAAATATACAATTTTTTGACAATAACTAAAAAAATGACAAAAGTGAAAAAAAGTATGATAATATCTTTCGTAAGTAATGAGCAAGTGAAGAAGAGAAAGGGGACTCTTTTTTACGGATGCCGTTGCTAGGTAGGGTTAAACATAAGGGGAGAAAAAGCAATGAAAAAAGCGACATCCATACTTCTAATTGTCCTAGCACTGGCTGGGTTAGGAGGAGTATGCGCTGCTTATTACCATTTGGAGCAGCAAAAGCAAACGGAAGAAATGACGTATGAACAGAAGTACATAACCGTAAGAAATGCATGAAAAAACCAGCTAATAGGCTGGTTTTTTTGGTTTCAAGTCATAGTAAGTAAAATAAAGATTTTGCTTGTTCAGTTTTTTTAAATAACTCCAATGATGTATAGACGCAAAATAGAAAGCCAACGCTTGAAAAAACAAAAAACAAGCGGAGAAAAGGGCGTTTTTTTTGAATGCGAAAGTACGTAAAAACAACGAGTGAACATACAAGCAGTACGCTCATAGCAGCAAATCGAATCGCGAGGTCTGCTAAATCATCAACCGTACGCTGAAACAATTTTAGCGTTTCATCGTTCAAATCAGTCTCAGGAATGTTCGTTTTGTCTTGCTGGTTTAACACCCCTACATCCCATTTTTCTCGACTATAATCATGAGAAACCGTGTAGTAAAACGGACCAAGCTTTTTTTCATCTGCACCTTCGTCAGCAAGTGCTGAAGCTGGATGCATGAATGCTAGAACAAAAAATAAAAAGCTCCACTTTCTCATTACCAAAGCCTCTTTCTAACTCAGACTATCTCCCATTATAAACCAAAAATTTTTATGTTTCCATCATCCCTCTTTCCTATTTCAATTTCTATATATAAAGTGAAAGGGGGAATAAAAGATGGCAGAAAAAATTCAGCATTCAAGCCAGCTTCGCTTAGTATTAGAACAAGGAATAAAAGAGGATGGAAAACCCGATTTAAAGACAAAATCCTATATGGACATTCAGCCTGGAAGTTCTGCAGATGCACTCATTACAGCAAGCGAAACCATCGCCAGCTTGCAGTCGCTTCCGCTTGTTGAAATCAACGAAGTTGTCACGTTTTCACTTTTAAAATAAGAAAAGAGGTAGAGTATGAAAACTTTAACGATGCAGTTTTTGAATGAGTCACAAAAAGCAGTAAGCCTATCGATTGAATCACCAAAAGATACGTTAGACGCAGCAGCCATTGCAGCAGCAATGAACGCGCTGATCGCAAGCGATGTCTTTACTTCAAGCGGCGGAGCGCTCGTTGCCAGAAAAGGCGCCCAAATTGTTGAGCGAAATGTAACCGAATTTACGATTTAAAAATGAAAGTCCTTCCACTTCGGTGCGAAGGACTTTTTTAAAAGGAGAGAGGAAGATGACAGAGTGGTTTACGCTTGTCTCAGACGTTGGTTTTCCTGTTGTGGTGACGCTTTATTTACTTCACCGAATCGAAGCCAAGCTCGATACAGTTGTGCTATCCATTCAGCATTTAACCGATGAAGTAAAAAAGTGATTATGACAATTGTAAGGCAGTTGTCATGGAAAAGTTGACGGATTTGACACCTCACACTACAATTGGTAGTGTGAGGTGTCAAATATGAAAATTGAAAAATTCAAATTTAACGAAACCGGCCTTAATCGCTTTTTTGGCCCGCTTGAAGCAAAAATTATGACGGCTTTATGGAACGGAAGTGAAATGTCCATTAAAGATGTGCAGCACGTGCTTGAGAAAGAAAAAGCAGTTAACTTCAACACCGTTATGACCGTTATGAATCGATTGGTGGAAAAAGGCGTATTGCAAAAGCGTTTAAAAGGACGTACGTCGATGTATCAGCCGATTCTTTCTAAAGAGGAATTTATCGATGCTCAGTCGAAAGAGTTAACGCACGAATTGATCGATGAATTTGGCTCGCTTGCTGTTACTCATATGCTTGATGCGTTAGAAGAAGTCGATGATTCACTGTTAAGCATGCTCGAATCAAAAGTCAAACAGTTAAAAAAGGATGAATAATCAATGAATCAAGGAATACTAAAGCGTTCTAAGCTTATTTTTAACCTGTGCTTTTTTATTGCCGTGACGTTGCTTATGCAAATGGGCATGTATGTGCTGCATTTGTTGTTTGGATGGAATTTATCGTTTAACTTAATTTTACTTTGTAACAAAGTAGCCCACTTTTTCGGCTTGTTTTTTATTGAATACATGCTGAATGCGGTTATTTTTCATACGATGTTTGTACTGTTCATTAAAGCTGTAAAGCAAGTGATTCAAATGCGGAAAGTCCGTAAAATGATTATGAAGCTGCGAAATGAAACAACAACGGCTCACCTGCAAAAAGCGTACGGAAAGGATTTAACAGTCTTAACAACAGATCAGCCCATTGCATTAACAATGGGGTTGTTTACACCGCACATTGTTCTGTCTACAGGATTGCTCTCGGTGCTTGATGAAAATGAACTAGAAGCTGTTATTTACCATGAGCAGTCACACGTTGCAAACAAAGATCCGCTCAAAACATTTTTACTAAGCACGCTTGCTTCTGCATTATGGTATATTCCGTTTATTAAATGGAGCCATAAACGTTTCAAAGTCATGCGTGAAGTGCTGGCTGATCAAGATGCAATTGTGAAAAATGGCACGTCTGCTCACATCGGCAGCGCACTTTTAAAAATGGTTAAAACGGGACAGACAAGTCTTTCGTGTGCGCACGTATCGTTTGCTGATACGTCGGTTAATTATCGCATTCAATATATTTTAAATCCGGAAACGAAAATGCCGATGCAGCCTCCTGTTGTTTTAACGCTGACGTCGCTATACGTGTTTTTTATTTTGTGTGCGCTAATTTTTACAGCTCTAACAGCTTTGTAAGTTTGTAAGAGAGAAAGAAAAGAAGGAGATGAGATTGTGTCAAAAGCAAAGAAAAAGAAAAAAGTAACGCCCAATCAGCAAACGTCCTCGAGCAAGTGGATTTTTTGGGTGATTGGAATTATTGCGGTCTGTATTTTAGGGTTAATCGTCCTTTCTAATATGTCAAAGGGCGGAGGAGATGAAAAGGCCGCTCTTACATATGATAATCAGCCGTATCTTGGAAAAGAGTCAGCTCCGGTAGAAGTGGTAGAGTTTGGAGATTACAAATGCCCGGCTTGTAAAAACTTCACGGAATCCTTTTTCCCGCTGATTCAAAAAGATTATGTAGATACAGGTAAAGTGAAGTTCTACTTTATGAACTATGCGTTTATCAACAACGACTCCTCTCGCGCAGCAGAGTTTGCCGAGACGGTATACAAAGAGCTTGGAAACGATACATTTTGGAAATTCCATGAACTTCTTTATAAAAAGCAAAACGCAGCGGATGAAAAGAAAGATGTCTTAACGGAATCTTACTTAGAAACCACACTGAAAGAAGTATCTAGCGATGCTGATGCGAAAAAAGTAGCAAATGCATTTAAAGACGGAAAAGGAAAAGATGCGTTTGATCAAGACATGAATATAGCCAACGACTTAGGCATTACGGGTACACCAACGATTTATGTAGGCGGCAAAAAATTCGAAGGAAAAACAATCGATGACTTCGATCAAATGGTCAAAGATGCGGCTAAGGAGAACAAATAATGAACAAGTCTTTGGTTTTCGGGTGGATTACAGCGCTTATCGCGATGCTTGGAAGCTTGATGTTTAGTGAAGTTCTTCACTTTATCCCGTGTGAACTTTGCTGGTATCAGCGAATTTTAATGTATCCGCTCGCGATTGTGCTAGGTGTAGCCGTGTATCGGAATGATACGTTCATCTACAAATATGTCCTGCCGTTTTCTGTGATTGGTATGGCCCTTTCTGGCTATCATTATTGCCTGCAGAAGATACCGGCTCTTAAAGCATTTGAAACGTGTACAAGCGGTGTTCCTTGCTCAGGTCAATATATTAACTGGCTTGGGTTTATCACCATTCCTTTTTTAGCGTTTATTGCGTTTACCATCATTACGATTATGATGCTTGTTCTTCGCAAGCAGACGAAAAAAGCTTAACCTCCGGGTTAAGCTTTTTTGTATGGAAACAAAAAAAGTCCCGCTTATAAGAAGCGGGTGCAAATAGGGTACATCTATGAAAAATGATGAAATTGTTTTGACAAGAACAGTATATAAAAGAAAAGTGAAAAAACGGTGAAAAGAGAAAAGCTTTTTTAAAAAATAAGGGAAAAATATGCTTTTCTTATAAAAAAAGCCCCGCTCACAAAAAGCGGGGAATAAATAGGGGTCATTTATGAAAAATGATGAAATTGCTTTGACAAACTTAGT